>JAZUNN010000055.1:0-19504 GCA_045604155.1 Acutalibacteraceae bacterium | reverse complement strand
TTATCGGAGGTTACACAAGAGATGTCATTTTTCCACATGACATTGTGCTATAATTACGACAAGGAGGGGTTTTAATGATTGAGATTGAGAAGCCCATTATCGAAATAGCTGAGCTTGCAGCGGACGGTACTTACGGACGTTTCGTTGTTGAACCGCTTGAAAAGGGCTATGGTACGACTCTCGGCAACTCGCTTCGCCGTGTACTGCTGTCTTCCCTTGAGGGCGTAGCAGTTACCAGCGTGAAGATCGACGGTGGTCGTCACGAGTTTTCCACCATTCCGGGTGTAAAAGAGGACGTTGCAGAAATTTTCCTCAACATTAAGGGTCTTACAGCAACGGTTTTCGGCACAGGCCCGAAGAAGCTTATGATTGATGCTGAAGGCGAGAGAGTGATAACTGCAAAGGACATCGTATGCGACAGCGAGGTAGAGATACTCAACCCCGATATGCATATATGCACCCTGGCACAGGGCGCTAAGTTTGTCATGGAGATCACTGTTGATACCGGTCGAGGATATGTTTCTGCAGAGCGCAACAAGGCACTGTTCGGTGCAAACGTTGTCGATACTCTCGCAGTAGACTCCATCTATGCACCTGTAACAAAGGTTAACTACAGAGTAGAAAATACCCGTGTAGGAAACGTTACTGATCTCGACAAGCTGACCTTAGAGGTCTGGACCAACGGCACCATCAATGCTCAGGAAGCAGTTTCTCTCGGAGCAAAGGTTCTCACCGAGCACCTTAACCTCTTTGTAGATCTGTCCGAAAGCGTAATCGGTACCGAGATCATGGTCGAATCCGCTTCTACCGGAAGCGAGAAAGTTCTTCAGATGACTATCGAAGAGCTTGACCTCAGCGTTCGTTCATTTAACTGCCTCAAGCGTGCAGGTATCAACACTGTTGAGGACCTCATCAGCAAGACCGAAGAGGATATGATGAAGGTTCGTAACCTTGGCCGCAAGTCTCTTGAGGAAGTCCTCGGAAAGCTTAATTCCCTGGGCTACACCCTGAGAAAAGAGGACGAATGAATATGACGGGTCTATGCTCGGCAGAGAAATGCCGATGGCATGACCATTAACATGATAAACACCCAAAAAAGGAGTGAATACGATGCCCGGAACAAGAAAGCTCGGCAGAGCTTCTGCTCACAGAATCTCCATGCTCAGAGGTATGGTTACTTTCCTTTTAGAGAACGGAAAGATCGAGACAACCGTAACCAGAGCTAAGGAAGTAAGATCGCTCGCAGAGCGTCTTATCACTGTTGCTAAGGAGAACAACCTCGCTAACAAGAGAAATGCGATGGCTTTCATCACTAAGGAAGATGTCGTAAAGAAGCTGTATGATGAGATTGCTCCCAAGTACGAAGGCCGCAACGGCGGTTATACCCGCATCATCAAGACTGGTCCCCGTCGTGGCGACGCAGCTGAGATGTGCATCATCGAGCTTATCTAAGCTTATATCAGCTATGAACCCCACACCGAAAGGTGTGGGGTTTATGTTTTATGAAGATTAAAGCATTACAATTTTGAAAAAAAACTGTACAGATAACGGTGGATGTGGTATTATTGTAATTGTAAAATTGTGCAGAAATACAGGATGTCTGCGTGATAATGTAATATGGGGGTATTTGAATGAAAACCAGAATACTCATTTTATCCGTAATATTTGCGTTGATAATATGTATGTTCCCGACCTATGCTTTTGCGACAGAGGATTCTTCTTCTGCAGAAATAACGGAAACAACAGAAGCTATACAGGCTCCAACACCTGTAACAGAGCTTAGTGCACCTGTTATTCAGTTCCCGAATGAGCCTACAAACAGTGCTGTAAGCGTTACTGTTACAACAGCAGATACGCTGGATGAAAACTCAAAAATCTATTACTGCATCGCAGGCGGTGAATGGATTGAGTATGTCCAGTCCTTTGTTGTTACAGATAACGTTGAAATTTCTGCGAAGGTTGTAAACGGAAGCGGAATACAGTCACCTCTTGCAAGTGCAAATGTCCTTTGCATAGATAAAACTGCACCTGCGGCACCGACTATTATTCCCTCAAATACAGCATGGACAAATACTGCGCAGGGAATAACTCTTGTTTCAGGAAGTGATGCACAGTCCGGATATCTGCGCACAGAATACAGAATTGGCACTGAGGGTGCATGGATAGAGTATTACGGTGAGTTCACAGTAAATTCTGACTGCGTGGTTTATGCAAGAACAATTGACCGTGCACAGAATTGCTCGGAAGAAGTATCCATGAGCATTTCAAACTTTGATTTTACTCCTCCCGATATTTCTGCACTTTCCATTACTTTTGGCAATGAAAAAGGCGCTCTTACATACGGTACATCAAACTTTTCGAGCTTCTTCACCGGAAATGTAACCTGCTCCATTGATGGTGCAACCGATTCTCAGAGCGGAGTTGCATATTATGAATACCAGCTTGTTGAAAGCGGAGCATATATAAGCGAAGCAGGCTGGCAGAAATACGACAACGCATCAAAACCTGTATTCGAAAAGGACTTCATCGGCAATGTATATGCCCGTGCAGTTGATAATGCAGGCAATGTATCAAAAGAAATACCTTCTGCAGGCATTGTGCTTGACAGTACAGCTCCTAAAATCGAAAACATAAAGAAATCAACATCTGCAATAACAGATGAAAACGTTGTTGTTACATTCAATGTAAGCGATAATATCAGCATTCTCAATGTTACAGTCAACGGAGAATATGTAGGAATTTACAACCCAACATTTACAGTGTTCAGAAACGGTGAATATGTGATTGTTGCAAAGGATAAAGCAGGCAACGAGTCTACACAGACAGTTGTAATCAACAATATCCAGACAACGCCTTTCAATATTCTCAAGGTAGCAAGATCTCTTTCTGAGGAGGATTATACTCCTTCATCATGGAACAATATGCAGAAATTCGCTGCAGAGCTTGATAACCTGATCTCAATCCAGGCAGATGAAAGCATAATTGATTCCGCTGCAGAGCAGCTTACAGGTGCACTTGAAGCACTTGTACGTCGTGGTGACAGCACCTATGCAAGAGAGCTTCTTGAAAGAGTCAGAACAGTTGACAGAAGCATCTATACCGACAGCTCATGGGGCTATGTCGATCTTGCGGTTGCAGCACTTGAAAATGTAATTGCAAATGATGAAAGCTCACAGCAGAATATTGACGAAGCTCAGGCTACTCTTGAAAGCTCAATGACAAACCTTGTTCTTATTGCAAACTTCACCGCTCTTGACAGAATAATCGGAACAGTTGAAGAAATTGACCCGACACCTTATCCGAAGGAAAGATATGATATCCTTATGAATAAGGTGGCAGAGGCAAAGGCTCTTGTAAGAACAGATACGGACCAGCAGACCGCTGACAGATATTATTCTGAAATTCTGACCCTTATGGGCGAGCTTAATATGAATACCATTCCTGATGAGAAGGATCGTGTTGATGAGGGCGTAGACCTTATCCATGTCATGATCATAGGAATTGCGGTGCTTGTTATTGCTCTTGTAATTGCGATAATTCTTATTATTAAGCGAGCACCTGCAAAGAAGACCGATGACGAGGAAAACAGAGCATATTATTACGAAGCATCGGCACGCCGTATACAGAGTGAAGCAACATATTCACATGAAACTCCCAGACAGACAGCAGCTCCGGAAGCACCGAAACAGACCAGGCAGCAGCCCGCATCCTTCGGTGATATAAGTTTTGGCGATGAAGGCGAGTTCAATAACTGGGATTAAGCATTAAAGCATAATTGCTTTACGGCAAAAAAGGAAAAAATCTCTTATGAGAAGATAAAACCCCGGCATAAAACCGGGGTTTTGATTTACAACACAGGAAGGATTGGCAGTATGGATGCAAGAAAACAGCTCAGACAGATATTCAGCTATGTAAAAGCACTGGTAGAGCGAAAGTGTGACATAAGCCTTGATTATAACGAATACTCATTTAACCTGGAATTATTCAACCTGCCCAAGCACGCTCTGATCAGAAAGTTTGAAGCAGGTGAGGAGGCACTTGGTGACAGCACAGCTGTACTCAGTGTCGGAAAACCGATTATAGATCCTTGTCCGTCACTGCCCGCAGCTCTTTTCGGCTGGGTAGAGGATGGCTGGGATGATCCACTTAAAACTGTAACAGTAAAAGAGAAAAGGGAATTCTGCGATGATGCGGACAGCGATGAAATCCGAGTTGAGCTTTTCGCAGACGACAGCATAAGACGTGATGTACTGACACTCTGGCTTGAAAAGCGTGATGCATGGAGGTATGATGCCGAGCCCGCCACAAGAGCACGAGCAGTTTACGATAAGCTTTATGACCTCTGGTCACAGATGAGCAGAGAAAAGGACAGAATGGAGCTTGTAATAGGCGATGGAATGCTTACCTGTCAGCTTGAAGACGGTTCAAAGATAAAGCATCCCCTTGTTCTTGAACGAGTAACACTGGAATTTGACGCTCAGAAGCCCATGTTCACAATCTGCGATTGTGATACACCTGCGGCACTCAATACAAGACTTCTCAGAATTCTTCCCAATATAGAAACCCAGACTCTGTCATCACTTTCAAATGAGCTTGAAGACAGCGGAATTCATGCCTTTGACACAGCTCCTCTGGATGAATTCCTCAATAAGCTCTGCAATACAGTTTCGCCTGATATGGAGTTTGAGCAGGAAAACGCAAAGTACAAGGTAACCCGAGGTACTGTACTGTTTACACGCTCACGCAATTCGGGCTATATCGCCATGACAGAGAAAATACTGGACGATATAGAAACAGCCGACGAATTTTCCGAATCTCTCCTCAGTATTCTTGGCGAGGGTACTTATATTGAGCCTGAGCACAGAGAACAGAGCATTGCGGAAAAGCTCATAGCAGTAAACGGAATAGACCCTGATTTTCTTCTTGAGAAGCAGGCAAATAAAGAACAGCTTCTTATTGCAAGAAAAATCAAGGAGAACTCCGCAGTTATTGTTCAGGGACCTCCGGGTACAGGTAAGACTCACACAATATCAAATATAATAGGAGATCTTCTCAGCCGTGGTCAGAGTGTACTTGTCACCAGCCAGACCTCAAAGGCTCTGTCAGTTCTCCGTGATAAAATAAGTGAACCCATCAGGCCTCTTTGCGTAAGCATATCTGACGATAATCAGAAGCAGCTTGAAAACTCTCTTAACACCATCAACGACTATATGTCTGCATACAACGCAGAAACCCTTGATGAAGAAGCAGAGCGCTTTGAGCAGGAAAGAAGAAAGGTTATAGCCGATCTTGTAAATGCACGTTCAAACCTTGTAAATCTCGTCAGAAAAGAATATGAA
This sequence comes from Acutalibacteraceae bacterium, assembly GCA_045604155.1. Taxonomy (GTDB): domain Bacteria; phylum Bacillota; class Clostridia; order Oscillospirales; family Acutalibacteraceae; genus JAISGQ01. The sequence continues at coordinate 14,165 of JAZUNN010000055.1, read as the reverse complement.
GAGATAGAGGTTGACGGAAAATATTACACCCCCAAGCAGGCCGCAGAGCTTATCTGCGACCTGATGGAGGAAGAATTCATACCTGACAGTGTTGGGCTTGGTACACCGATGCCGCTGACAGAGGATGAACTCAGAAATCTCTACAGCAGCAATACTGCTCTTTCGGAAAACGATGAAAAGATTCTCACAATCGGAGCACCCGATGCATCGGAACTTCTTGATATCAGCCGCTTCAAGGCCTGCTGCGAGGTTGCAGAAGGCACTACTGAAGCGATAAAGACAGAGGGTGTCGGATACTGGAGAGATAATTCTCACCGTGATACAGCAAAGGTGGGCGAGGTGTATAAGAAGCTCCAGATAGAAGCAGACAGATTGTCCCGAGCTGAAAAGTGGCAGCTTGCTCTGGCGCAGGCAGGAATCACCGAAGGCGGAATCACAGGTGTATTTTCCTCTATTGACAGACAGCTTCCCGAGCTCAATAAACTGTATGCTTCACTTCGTGCCGACATAATCGATACCGATCCTCAGATCCCCGATGATCTGATAAATGATGAAGTAACTCCAATTTTTGCCGATATGCTTGAAAGCATAGACGGAGAGAAAATCAACTGGCTTAAGATCATGCTCAATCCCAAATGGAAGCCGGTGCTTGAGCGCTGTATAATAAACGGCGAAAAGCCCGACACCCGTTCTGAAGTTGAAATACTCAGCAATTATCATGCCTATCTCCTCGGTAAGAAAAAGCTTCTCAACCGCTGGGATAAGGCTGTAATGAGTGTCGGTGGTCCCGATATCAGAGCGGCAGCACGTCCTGAGGAAGCAGCACAGATGATATGGTCCAGTGTTACCGACTGGCTTACATGGTACCTCAATACATGGAAGGTAATACAGAATTCACTTGAAGAACTTGGCTTCGATTTCGGCCGCTACTGCGAAACCATTCCCGTCCAGACAAGAATGCTCGGCGAGGTGGAAACCATATGCTATGCGCTGAAAACCGATCTTCTTGGATATGTACGTCTTGAATTTACAAGAGGTGACAGAACAGACTGCCTTGAAACTCTCAGAAATGCAGCAAATATGCTGGTGCCCTATGAACGTGACTTTGCACCTATGATAACAGAAATGCGTGTTGCCATAGAGAACAGAGATATTCAGGGCTATAATGAAGCGCTTCATAAATACGAGCGTGTATGTGCAAAGAGAAGCGCATACAGAACACGCTGCGAGCTTATAATGAAGCTTTCCGATATCTGTCCTCTCTGGGCGCAGGAAGTTGCGGGCAGACGAGGAATAAACGGCGGCAGTGACATTCCTGCAGACTACAGCACACACTGGATCAGAGCACAGCTTAAAGGCGAGCTTGGCGTCAGACTCGGAAAGAGTGTTGAAGAGATTCAGGAACGCATTGCGGAGGTAACAAAGAACTATTCTCTCGTAACAAGAGAGCTTATAACAAGAAGAGCATGGAGCGCAGAGCTTCGCACAATGCGTGATCCCAACAGAAAATCAGCACTTGCAACATGGGCTGCACTGGTCAAGCGAGTGGGCAAGGGAACAGGCAAGCGAGCAGAACAGCTTCTTGCATCGGGCGAACTTCGCAGAGCTATGAAAGCCTGCAGAAGAAGTGTTCCTGTATGGATCATGCCACTTCCTTCCGTTGCAGAATATTTTGAGCCCGGCGATGAGAAATTCGATGTTCTTATCATCGACGAGGCAAGCCAGGCTGATCTCAGCGGTCTTATAGGTCTTTATATTGCCAAGAAGGTTATAGTTGTAGGCGACGACAAGCAGGTAAGCCCGACACCTGTCGGAATGGATCTTGAAACCTCTCAGAAGCTTCATGCAGAGTTCCTTACAGGCGTCAAGAATGCATCCATGTACGATGAGCTTGTTTCAATCTATGATCTGGGCAAGGCAAATTATGAGCCTATAACTCTTCGTGAGCATTTCAGATGTGCTACGGATATAATCAATTTCTCAAACTTTTATACCTATAACGGACTTATCTGTCCTCTCCGTGATTCAGGCAGTATAACCGTAAAGCCTGCCATGGTTGAATACCGTGTCGCAGATGGTGCACCTACAGGCAAAAAGACAAACAGAAACGAAGCAAATGCAGTTGTTTCTCTTATCTGTGCCTGCATGAAGCAGCCTGAATACAAGGGTCTTACCTTCGGCGTAATTACCATGATAGGCGATGAGCAGGGTGTTCTTATAGACAGAATGCTCCGTGAGAGAATTACCGAAAGCGAGTATCGTGAAAGGCAGATTCTCTGCGGAAATCCTGCATATTTCCAGGGTGATGAACGTGATGTAATATTTATTTCCCTTGTTGATGCAGGCAAGGGTGACGGTAGTACACTGCAGGTTCGCCGTGAAGGCTACAATGATGTATATGCAAAGCGATATAATGTTGCAGCAAGCCGAGCAAAGGATCAGCTCTGGGTGGTACATTCCATGGATCCCAATGTAGATCTCAAGGGTGACGATATAAGACTCAAGCTCATATCCCACGCAGCAGACCCCGAAGCAACAGCAAAAGCTCTTGAAAAGGTAACTCCCGCAGCGGTTTCCTCCATGGAGAAAGAGCTTTCAGATGCACTTCTGGCAGAAGGCTTTGATGTTGTATTCCGTGAAAAGGTTGGAACATATATAGTTCCCATGATCTGCTCTGCGAGCGGTAAACGTGTCGCCATCGAATGTGATGGTGAAACACCCATGACAGACGATGAGATAAGCCATGCAATGAGTCGACAGTCTGTACTTGAAAGACTCGGATGGAAGTTTATCAGAGTTCGTGCATCTGCTTATTATCAGAATAAGGAAGCAGCTGCAGCCGAGCTTGTAAAACGCATCAAGGCTCTTGGACTCAAGCCCGGAAAGGCAGATAAGACTGCAGATAATGCACTTATTGAAAGAGTATGCGCCTGTGCTGAAGAGCTTCGCAATGAGTGGAGTGTTCCCGTTTCTGAAACTGAAATTTCCGTTATCGAGGAACCCGAAGCAGAATGAGAAAAAGACACACACGTGATCTTGTGCTGTGCGGACTTTTTACGGCATTGATTGTTGCAGGCGCCTTTATCAGAATTGATTTCATATTACCCATAACATTACAGCTGACCTTTGTTCTGCTTGCAGGAATGCTCCTCGGCAGGAGAAACGGTGCACTGTGTTCGGTTGTGTATATGCTTCTGGGGCTTGCAGGACTTCCCGTGTTTGCTCAGGGAGGAGGATTCATGTACGTTCTGAAGCCGGGCTTCGGGTATATAATCGGGTTTATAATCGGTGCATTTACAACAGGACATCTGGTACAGAAAAGGAAAAACATTTCGCTTATGTATCTGTACTATGCAGGACTTATGGGTATTATATGCATTTATGCAATGGGAGTTTTGTACTGCATTGGGATATTGTCCCTGTATATAAAAGGGGGAGCTGCGCAGTATAAAGCATATCTGACAGCGGCACTTGCTGCCCTTGCAGTTGACCTGCTGCTTATGATTCCCACATCAATACTTGCAAAAAGGCTTTTATCCGCACTGAAAAGAATATAATAAAAACGGCAGTCGCATGACTGCCGTTTTTGCAATGTAATTTAAAATCAGAAAACTATTTTAAGCAAATCCGATAAGCTGTCGATTTCATAATCAGGCTCATAATCAGGAGTTTTCGGAGTCTGAACAACTGACAGACCCTTTCTGATGCGAACAGTAACCATACCAAGTTTCTTTGCGGGATAAATGTCGTTGTCAAGTCTGTCACCGATCATTACAGCTTCATGAGCCTTGCAGCCAGCCTTACTGAGAGCATGTTCAAAAAAACGTATATCAGGCTTGTAGAGCTCTTCACAATCGGAGAGGAGTGAAATATCAAAGAACCTGCTCAGACCGTCAGAAACAAGCCTTTCTGCAGTGTTTTGGGGCTGATTTGCGATTATACCAAGCTTATATTTTCCTGAAAGCACAGAAAGAACATTTACCGCATCCGGGAACAGAACTTCAAGCTTATTTGAATAGGGAACATCCTCAACAATACTGAGAGCTTTTCGGGCAGATGAAAAAGGGGATTCATCATAAGTCCGGGCTGCTTTCTGCATTTCACTCAGGAAAAGTTCATAGGATATTTCCGGATGAATTTTGAGAAGTTCATCGGCACGTTGCCTGTTGGACAATGTTTCATCATAGATTGTGTCACCGATGTCAAAAAACAGCCATTTTATGCTCATGCATTCACTCCTTTACAATGAAATCCGCATTAAGCTGCGGCGAGCAGGTGCTGACATAATGCCGCTCCGCAGGGAAATATCTGTTTTCATATTTTTCACGGATATCATCTTCGTTTCCGATATATCCATCTCTGCGAAGAACTCTTGAAAGCCTTGTTTCCTCGGAAATGTCCATATATATCATGTAATCAAACACATGACGGATTTCAGACCTTTGCAGAAAAACCCCCTCAATAATGACAATGCTGCCGACAGGGATATTTAAATGCTCAGTAATATACGTGTCGTTATCCTTGTTGTAAAGTTCGATATCCTTATTGACTTCAAGACCTGCCCTTACAGGTTCGATAATCTCCTTTATAAGATAATCATAACGCCACTGCAGGTTATAATAACATTCCCACGGGGCATAATCAGAGTTGTATCTCACCGCTCTTGTGTGGATAAAATCATCAATATGAAGCAGTATGATATTATTGCCGTCAGACTTCAGCCGAGCAAGCAGAAGTTCAGAAACAGTGCTTTTTCCTGCACCGCCGAGCCCATCTATGCCGACAATTACAGTGCGTTTTGAGCTGCATACAGCCTTTATTGAATTGAGCAATTTCTCAGTATCCATATTTCCTCCATATAACGAATTTACGATGTAGTTATACTGCAGACAAGCGATGAATTCAACAGAAAGAAATGGATATTATGTAAACAAAGAATAAACTTTATCTATGCTCCTGATAATATCTGTTTACAAGCTCAAGAACATCGGCAGTGTAACCCTTGAGAATAACCCTCGCCACACCGGAAACCTGATCAAAGGCAAATCGTACGTTTTTATATCCTCCATTTGAGATGGCATCGCAGAAAAATCGGGAAATATTTTTAGGATTACCATCAGGAAGATCAAGAATGATACAACTCTCAGCTGAGGTCTTTTTGTCTTCAAGAAGAAAATCATACACAATGGAGTTGTTCTTAGCAATAATACTGGGTCTGACAGAAGGGTGCACAAGAAATTTCTGAATCTGCTCAGACGTAAAGCTCCAAATCCCATTTATCTTTTCTCCCTCAAGAAACCCCGCCGAAATATAATTTCGAATAGTTCGGTCAGAGAGACCCGTCAGCAGCACAACGTGATTTATGGTGAAGTAATTGCCCTCTGCGTAGAAGTCATTCATATTCAAAGCTCCTTTCACTTTCTGACTTAATTATAACAATGGAAGAAGCAGTGTTCAATTTGAAAAATAGCGACATTTTCATATCTGTTTATATCTTCCTGAAAATATCCAGCATATGATGTGTTGCGCCGACCATGTCTGCTCTCTCGCAGATGGCGAAATGATATTTAAGATAAAGCTCAAACATTTCATCATCCATGTTATCGACACACTCACGCATAAAATTTGTAGCCATATCAGTGCCCACATAGTGCAGACGGCTGACGTTGAAATTACGCATAAGAGCATCCACATCCTCTTTTCTGTAAAGCTGAAACAGCTCATCGGGGGTGGAAGATGTCTTGAAACTGACGGGATCGATAAGTTTTCTGTAATGTTCATCCCTGATCATGCCTCGCTGGAAGCAGAACTGAATAATTGTTGCATCATTATTGCAGTAAGCGGCAAAAATCACACCGTTCTTTTTGGTAACACGGATAGCCTCAGACAATGCCCGAATCTGATCCTCTGCATTATACAGATGATACATGGGTCCGAGCAGCAGAGTGATATCATATTTATCATCTTCGAATTCAGAAAGATCAAGTGCATTGCCCTGAGTAATCGTAACAGCTTCGTTATCGAGAGTGTTCTTTCTGAAGATTTCAATATTATGGGGAATAAGTTCAAGGGCATCCACATGATATCCCTTCTGAGCAAGAGCATGACTGTAACGACCTGTACCTGCGCCGATTTCAATTATTCTGGAATCTTTTGTCAGATATTTTTCAATGAATCTCATTGTGGTAAGAAATTCAACCAGTCCATGTTTTGAACGCAGTCTGCCGTCCTCATCGTAATTTTCGTAATAGCCGGAAAGAGCTTTGAAAGTATTCATAATAATCCTCCTTGAAAATAAAACAGACCCTGACATTTTGTCAGAGTCTGCATTGAAATATACCCAAAAATTAAAAATACAAATAATTATCGGGGTATGACAATACAGACCCGACACACTGCCAGTTGCAGCAGGAGCCGAGTACGCAGATAGGGTAAACTGCAGAAATAAACATTGTCACACCTCCGAAAGAAAATTCAGTTCTGATTTTGTATGAGTATAATGCTGACATTAAATTTTGTCAAGAATTATATTTTGAAAGAAATTTATTCATGGAAAATAAGATGCTGTATAGTATTTTTTTACAAAAAATGGTATAATGGGGTGGGGTAATGAAACAATGGATGCTTTGCAAAAAATATTTAAAAAAATTTGAAAAAAGCCTTGACAAACATCAGAAATTGATGTATATTAAGCAAGCGTTCTGAGGAACGGCGGCAACCTCCTTGAGGTTGGAATCACGGCGTGCCGGTGTAGCTCAGTTGGTAGAGCAGCTGATTTGTAATCAGCAGGTCGGGGGTTCGAGTCCGTCCACCGGCTCCAGACCGTGTAATTGAATAATAGGAACATGGGAGTGTTCCCGAGTGGCCAAAGGGGGCAGACTGTAAATCTGTTGTCGACGACTTCGGTGGTTCGAATCCACCCGCTCCCACCAAAAACACCGCATTGAATGCGGTGTTTTTATTTTGCATGGAACAGAAGATTTCTGCTTTTTAGTAAAAGAATCGTTACATTGCGAAACGTGAAATAATATGATAAAATAAATATAGAAAGGAATGAAAAATATGAAAAACAAAAAAGCTGTGCCGATAATAATTATTGCTGTACTGGGCGTAATTATCTTGATTTTTTCAATTATTATTGTATGTCTTTTAATTAACGGCAAAAATACATCCGACAAACCTGAAAAAGAGGAATATTCAGATTATTCACCGGAAGAATGGTATACTTCAGCATCGGATGAAAATATGTCTTTTACAGATGAATCAGATGAAACAGGCGATGCTGTCATATTTCTGGATCCGTCAGACAGTGAAATTCTGATTGCGGAAGCGATTTATGTTGTTTCAGGCACACCCAAAGGCAAAGGGACAGAAATGAGAACCCTTGCCAGCTCCAAATCCTCATCAAAAGGCACACTTCCTGAGGGTACATATGTACGTGTGCTGTCTGATAACGAGAACAACGAAACAGGATATGTTCAGGTGTTGGCATATATTGACCCTATGGATATACATTGCTTCGTGAAAAAGGAATATCTTAAGTTCAGTGAATTTCCTTATTACTATGAAACTCCGAGTGAAAATACCCGATATGTGTCATATAATACACCGGGCCATGCAGGAATAAACATGAGGAAAGAGCCGAACTCTTCTTCTGAATGTGTTGTAACCATGGATGAAGGTACACCCGTATTTATAGCAGAGCCATACTCTTCCGAAAATAACGGATATGTAAAAGTCGGATGTGATGAATATTCGTCAGGCAATACAATATATGGCTGGGTGCTGAGCAAGTATCTTGAAAAATAATTGATTTGCAAAATGCCGAAAACCCCGTCATGCACCCGACGGGGTTTTCTTGTATGTAAATAAATCTTGACCGTATCATTATGTAGGATTATAATAAAATGAGCACACCGACGACGGGCAACAAACTCATCGAAAGTGTGCTTTTTCATAATAAAAAAATTCAAAAAAACATATTGCCGCAAATCTTTGATGTCACAAAATAAAAAGAGAGAGAGTATATGCAGTAAAGACTGATCAAAGGTTTGGGCAGAAGAAAAAGGAATGGTTTACAGTGAACGCATCACTGCTTACATTGTGTATGCTTCTGATAGAGGAGCCGGATGAGCAGGAAAAATTCGAACTGATATTTAATAATTACAAGGACGATATGCTCAAAGCGGCATATCGTATAACAAAAGATTATGCACTTGCGGAAGATGCGGTGCAGAATGCTTTCATTCGTATTGCGGGAGCAATAAAAAGGGTGGATATGGACAACAATCCAAGAGCCTTTGCCATCACGGTAGCCTGCAATGCAGCAAAGAGCATTGTAGCGAAACATTCAATAGAATGTACAAATTTTGATACTTACAGTACATACTATGAGGTGTCGGATTATAATGTGGCAAAGGAAGCGGAAAATCGTGATTATGTGGAGCGTGTGTCAAGGTATGTAATGACACTCAAACCCATATATCGTGATGCATTTGTACTGAGATTTCTTCATGATATGAAATATGAAGATATGGCAGTGCTTCTGGATGAGGAAACGGCGACACTGAGGAAAAGGGTAGAACGAGTGAAAAATATGATATTTGAGTATTTGGGAAAGGATAGACGTTGATGTCAGCTAAGATAATTAATTTAAACAAAAGCTTTCTGAAAGAGGTTGCAGCCAGAGTCGGTGAGCTGATGGTTGAAGAGCTTGAGGCAGACAAGACTGCAACTCTTGAAGGCTACACGCCGTCAGAGAAGTTTACGAAATCGATGCAGGAAATGCTTGAAAAGCCTGTTAAAAAGAGAATGCCGAGGTCACTGAAAACAATATTTGTCATAGCGGCAATACTGATAATGCTGTTTGCCTGCGCAATGGGCGTGTCGGCAATAAGGAAGGCAATTTTTAATTTCTTTGTATCATTCTGCGATGACCATGCGGTTATTGTATACGAAGCATCGGAGGTTTCTGCAGATTCGGCATACAGCGGTGCACCGACAGAGATAGAAATCTATTACGAGCCCACATATATTCCCGAAGGATATGAAAAAGAGAGCTTGCATTCTGATAATATCTGTTATGAAGTGAGATACAGCGACGGAGTATATTATTATCTTTTTACTCAGGATTTACTTTCTACAGTAACTGTTGTTGATTCAGAAGAAAAGATTTTTGAAAATGTAGAAATTAATGGAACAATAGGATTTTACTCAGACGATAGTAATGCTTCAGAGCGGTATTTGATATGGAGTGATGACACATATACTTATACAATTTCAAGTAATTCACCAGATATAAAGCTAAATGAAATTGTGAAGATTGCAGAAAGTATATCACCGCTAAAATAATCTGTCACATTATGTAAAAAATCAGAGTACGCAAAAGGGACATTTTCTATATGGAGATGTTCAAATGAAAAAAAGAATCCTTTCAATCCTTTTGTTTACATTGATTATTGCTGCAATTTCCTTAGGCTCTTTTACTGTAGCAGCCGATGAGGGTGATGAACTCGGCTTTTCAGTCCAGCCCAGATTTACATATATAAGCAGTGCCTCAGCAACCTGCTCGGTTTCAGGCACAAGAGTCTATTCCCATGTAAGAATTATTTGCTCATCCACAGCAAGCTCATGCAAGGCTCAGGGCAAGCTTTACTGCCGCCCTGCAGGCAGCTCCAACACCTGGGGATATGTAACTACATATACAGGTACAGGAACAGATTATGCGATTGCATCGGGCGAACGTGCTCTTACCATCGGCTACGAATACAGATTAAAGGCAACCGTAACCGCATATGCAAGCAACGGTGCGTCTGAATCCTCAACCTTCTACAGCAAGGTAACAAGCTGAATCTAAAAAAATAAAAGAAAATGTCCCCCCATTTTACCACCTTCTCTTAGCGTGAGGTGCACCCAAAAGTTTAGACAAAAATAAATATTAACTTGCTTGTGAATGAGTTCGGTATTGTACCGGACTCATTTCTTTTGTATAAATCAACCACCGGCTATGCTGGTGGATAAAAGCTTAAGCTATGGACAGTAATCGCCTCCCCATGTCAGGGCAAAGCCTCACTTCACACCATTGCCTCCCCTTGTCAGGGGAGGTGGCTTTGCCGTAAGGCAAAGACGGAGGGGTAGTAAAAGAAGCAAGGGGTAGTAAAAGAAGCAAGGGTAATAAAAGAAGCAGCCGGAAAATCAAAAGCTGTTCTTAACATAAAAACCTGTAATTTATATTCCGGAAAACGAAGATTATTACAGTTTTTTAATATTCTCTGATTGTATTGAATTATGGGGGCGATAAGGTGTATATTTATTATGTAAAGTTATTAACCTGAAATACAGGAGGGAATAAAATGCTTAAAAAATACATAGCGTTATTGATGGCGGCTGTGATTTTAGTGTCAGGCTTCTTTGTGGGAGGAAATCTGACTGCATCTGCAGCAGAGGTATCGTCCTCAGATATGGGTACAGCACCGACTTCTGACGGAGAATCAGCAGACATTTCACAGAACGATATTGCATCGGATGCCGATATCGCTTCAGACAGTGATATTCCGCCCGAGCCTGAGCCCGAGCCGGAAATAAATATCGCCGAATTGAAGCCTGTTGCAAAGGCTGTTTCAGGCGGATATGACCGCATAGTCATTTCGTGGGACAGTGTGGAAACTGCCGTAAGCTACGAAGTATGGCGCTCGGCAGACAAAAACGGAAATTATCTCTACATAGCCACCGTTGAGGAGCTTTCCTATACAAACACGGGAAGAAATTTCAATAAAAATTACTACTACAAAGTCAGGGGAATAAATGCAGAGGGTGAATATTCCGCATATTCGGATATCGCATCTGCAAAGGCTCTTCCCTCCTCAGCCAAAAATGTAACAGCATCACGTTATTCCTACAACAAAATAAAAATCAGATGGGACAAGGTACCCGGTGCCAGCGGATACACCATATACCGTTCCACAAGCGAAAACGGAAAGTATACCGCAATTAAGAGATTGACAAAGGGGTCAATCACCTCATATATCAATTCTTCTCTTGCCCACGGAAAGACCTATTATTATAAGGTAAAGCCTTACAGATATTCGAGCGGCACAAGAATCTACGGCGAAGATCCGAAGGCAGTCAGTGCAACTCCCCTTCTTTCCGCTCCTGCAAATGTGACTCTTACAAGGTCATCATACAAGATTATTGTAAAATGGAACAGTGTATCAGGTGCGGCAGGCTACAAGGTCTACCGTGCAACGGACCCCGATGGTGAATATATTCTCCTCGGCTCTACATCTTCAGCCAAGCGTAATTTCATAAACTCCACCGTTGTGCCCGGTGTAACCTACTATTATAAGATAGTCGCCACAAGAAGCGGCAGAGAAGGCATGATATCGGCTGTGAAAAGCCAGTCTGCAGTAATGTCGAAGCCCTCATCCGTAAAGGCCGCAAGCGCAGGCTGTGACAGCATTAAGGTTAGCTGGGGTGCTGTGACAGGTGCTACGGGCTATGTTGTTTACAGAAGCGAAAGAGCTGACGGCTCTTTTGATGAAATCGGTCGCACAACTTCGGCAGCCTATACTGACAAGGGTCTGACTCTCGGTAAGGCTTACTATTATAAAGTGGCTGCATACCGCACAAGCAAAGGTCTGACAGGCATCGGCACTGTTTCTGCAGCAGTTTCTGCAAAGCCTGCTATTTTGGCACCGACCATCAGCAGTGCAATGAAAAACTCCACCACCTCAATCAAAGTCGCATGGAAGGCTGTCAGCGGTGCAGACGGATATTATATCTATCGTGCTGCTTCCTCAGGCGGCACATACAGCGAAATCGGAAAAGTGGGTGCAGATACCCTCAGCTTTATCGATGAAGACCGTAAATCGAATACCTATTACTATTACAAGGTACGTGCATATAAGAATACTGACGGCGGCGAGGTAGTAAGTGCGCTCAGCGCATATAAGAGCGGACGCATAACAAAGAAGGTTGCGTACCTTACCTTTGATGACGGTCCTTCCTGCAATACTATGAAGATCCTTGATATTCTGGATAAGTACGATGTCAAAGCAACCTTCTTCGTAGTCGGCAAGACCGGCAGGGACAAGGAATACAAGGCAATAGTTGACCGTGGTCACACTATCGCACTTCACACCTACAGCCATAATTATTCAAAGGTTTATGCAAGCGAAAGCGCATTCTTCAAGGAGATAGACAAGATTTCCGACAAGGTTTACAACGTGACCGGAGTACGCTCAAAGATCATACGCTTCCCCGGCGGCTCAAGCAACACCGTCTATAAAAAGTATTGCTCGGGACTTATGAAAAAGCTTAAAAAGTCGGTACCTGCAAAGGGTTATTATTATCACGACTGGAATGTTTCCAGCGGCGATGCAAACGGAAACAACATTGCAAAGACAAAGATAATCAATAACGTCAAAGGTGGCTGTAAGGGCAAGAATACGGTAAATATTCTCATGCACGACACAGGCTCGGGCAAGAATACCACCGTACAGGCACTGCCTGCCATTATTGAGTATCTCCTCGCTCAGGGCTATGATATACAGCCCATAACAGAAAGCTCTGTGTGCATTCAGCACTGAATTTAAAAGGAGTCCGATTTTCGGACTCCTTTTTTATATGAAAATGGCAGTAAAAACTGACAGCAAAAGAAGAATATGAGAATTTGTTGAAATTGTCTGCAAAACGTAATATAATGACTATATACGATGGTTTGCGTATAAGTTTTTTAAGACAAAAGAAAGGGGTTTGATTATGAACAACGTTCCTGCAGATATGTCAGTTCAGACAGAAGTTTCGGAGAAGAAGCTTTTCTGTGCCTTTTGCGGTGCACCGCTCCGGGCTGAAAACAAGTTCTGCCCTGTCTGCGGCGGCAAAGCGCCTGTGGCAGAAGTAATTCCCGAGCCCATGCCGAAGGCAGAAGCAATCATGCCCGAAGGGGCACAGCAGCCTCAGATTCCGCCGCAGGTGGTGGTACAGCCCTATTATCAGCCTGCACAGCAGAATGCTGTTCCTGTACCCTATACCACTGCGCCGCCTGCGGTAATAACGGAAAAGAAGCCATTCAACAAGAAGCTTTTTATTCCGATAATTGCAGGTTCTTCAGCACTGGTTCTTATCATTGCCGCTGTTTTCATATTCCTGGGTGTGAGAAATTCCAACGCAAAGAAGGAATACAACCGTGTAATTTCCGCTTTTGAAATGAGCGATTTTAACCTTGCCGTCGAAGAATATGAGGGGATGAGCAGCTATGCACGGAAAAAGTACGAGGATAAGATCATAGAAGAATTTGCGAAAATAGTATGCGATAATCCCTATTCAAGTAATGGCGATGTCATATCAGAATACGGTATTCAGAAATATAAGAAATACAGGATTTTTGCAGATGCCGTAGATCTCAGAAATTCCGAGTATCCACGTATAAGAACCTATATTGATGATGTTGTTTCTCTTGAGAAGTATCTTAAATACGAGGAACTTATAAATTGTTCGGTTGCTACGCTTGATGACACGAGTACAGCCACAGATTATCTCTCTGATGCGTCTGATTCATACTACAAATCGATCAGAGAGTCATATTTTTATCTTGCTTCCGACTATTTTGAATACGCTTACGATACTTCACTGGAATATGACAGCTCGGAATACGGGGTAAGAGATTTCCAGGAAACTCTCAGCAATCTGGAATATTATACATACAAGCTCTATCTTAACGGAAACAGCTCCTTCTATTTAAGTGAGCTTACCGATGCAATGAATGCATACTCAAGAATAATTGAAGAACTCACTGATGTTATCACTGAGATTAAAGAAATAGAAGAAGATATAGAGAATCCTCCCTACAGCTTTGACGACAGCGATGATTCAGTGGATATTGCTGTCGACGACACTGTATATGTTTACTGATTTAAGTTTAAAGCCGCTCGGAAAGAGCGGCTTTTATCATACACATTGACATTGGGGTTTTTCGGGAATATAATTATTTTGATACTTTGGCATATTGCAAATTTCTCCTTGAACGGAAGTGCAGATGATGGATAACATAAGAAAATTTGAGCCCTTATGAGGTGTCTGGCGAAGCGAGGAAGTCATAGACGAAGGAGGCTTTGGCAGAGTTTTAAGAGCGGTGCGCCCTGGAGGAAATTACACCTATTATTCCG
>JAZUNN010000054.1:0-87238 GCA_045604155.1 Acutalibacteraceae bacterium | reverse complement strand
AATATGCTGTTTTCAAAGCTACTGAGCGTTTTTCTATCGACTTAGGGTAGTTTTACGTTTTAAGACTGAAAAACGCCGTGGTTTAACTCTGGGGGAGGTTGTCGTTGATAATAAATGTGATTTGTGGACACGATTACGCGCGCAAGGGGATGTATAATTCTTGACACGATAATGCGTGCGAGGATAAAAGGCGTTTTATTCGGGTTTTGGTGTGCAGCCTTCGAGGCGTTCAAACTGCCGCTCGACAATAGAGGCTTGATTATTTCTGAATGCCTGCAGGCCGCTGCCGCTCGTATCGTCAAGATAAACGAAGGAACGCAAACGAGCGGCATTCCGAGGGTGGCGGTAGACCTTTAATGCCTTGCGTTCTTCGCTGATTACTTCATCCCAGGACGCACCGAGAGCTTTTGCGGTCTGATTGGCACTAAGTCCACAATAATAACGAGCGGTAATCACTCTGCGCTGCTGATCTGTCAGCTGCTCGCATTCGATTTCCTCCAAGACTTCATGGACAGCAGAGCAGTAGGCAAGCTTGTCTGCGTTCTCATACGCATCGAGGGCGGCTCTATCCTCAATCAGATCAAGACGTGTGGTCGCTGATTCTCCTTCATTATCGAGCGGCACATCAAGGCTGCCTGCGGCGAATATTGCATCACGTCCTGTTAGGCCTCTGAGCTTGCGTGTCTGATTCTGTATCATCTGCATATACACTACGGCGAAGCTGCCGCCCTTAGCAGTATCGTAATAGTCCAGGGCAGACAACAGGGCGATAAAGCTTTCTTGCCAGAGGTCAGATTCATCATACAGGCGTTCACCTTTTGCGAAATAACAGTACCGCTGAATGTAGTGGAAGGTCAGAGGGCGAAGCAACTCCCACAGGTCCGTTATTAAATTCCGCTCGCCCTGCTGTATTCTCTCTATGTACTCGGATTGCTTTGCGATAAGCTCTTGCGTAGTCACTTGTAAACCCCTCCGAAATGTGATAAGATAATTTCATCAGGGCGTATTCTGCTGTGGGGGCAGGGTGCGTCTTTTTATTTATTTCTACTTTGATTTTCTGCCGATTCGACAAGATGTCCAATGGCAGCGTTTATGTGCATAAGGTCTGTTTGTATTGCTTCCAATGCTTCAGCTATTCGTATAAGCAGTGGTTCGCCGGTGTATTCGTCAAATAAGCCCTTATCATTTTGCAGCATTTATATTACCTCCAGGTACGTGTATGGTCATGCACAGTTTTGAACGAGCTTTTAAAAGTGCAAGACTTTCGGGAAGAAGTGTGTCACTCATTGCAGTATACCGCTCGAATTCCGGGGAAAGAGGAGCAACGTTATCAAAACTGTGGTAGATCGAGCGGCTGAGTGCTTCGAAGTACCGTTCCATTTGAGTTAGTTCCTCCCATGATTGAGGAGGGTTTACGCTCGGCTTGTATTTGAAGTTGAATTCATTTGTAGGCATTTTCTTAGTTCCTTTCTGTTATCGGTTAATCGTTGCCGGTGGTGTATGATTTTGAATGTGGTGGACAACCTCTATGTGGCGTGTGTTTTATCCACTTTATCCACTGTAGCCACCAAAAGTGAACAAAGTGGATAAAGTGGATAAAACTAACTCCATACAGAAATTACCCACCGATGAAATTTTCATCAACGGACATTTGCTCTGGTGGAGCAGAGCCATTTGTGCAAACAATTGAAAAGCCGTTGAGTGATTCACCTTTGTATTTGACCTTTTTACCAGTGACAACGGTGAGCCCCATACCATGTGAATGAAGCTCATAGCTTAACTTGTCTAATACCCTTTTGGGCTGTGAGCCACAGAATATATTTGCACCAAACAAATCAAACATTTCTGCGTAGCTGACCCTTACAATGTTGCCTCGCTCAGAAAGCTGACGAATAGCATTTATAAGAGCGGTGTGATCTTCTGAATGTTCAACGGAATGCTGGATAACTTCGTAGGGTGTTTTTCTGTGACGAGCTGCTTCTTCAAGTGTTTTTTTTGTAATATCGCTCCAGCCTGTCCATAACAGGCCGCTTGCATCGGTAATCTGAAATTTTATGGACTGACCTGCTGCTGCATAATTACTTTTTGTATGAACAACAATTCGAGTGCTGTCTTCTCCTGGAGACGTATCGAATATAACACGAAGAACGCTTCGAGCGGCGTTTATAAAGTCTGCACTACCTGTGGCTGCATTATTGGCATTCTCTCCTTGAGATCTCTTATTTACGTGCGAAATGAGAAGAAATCCACAGTTGCAGCGTTTTGCAAGATTTGTTATTTTTTGAAAAACCGGGCGAACGGCATTTACTTTGTTTATATCAACGTCAGCACCCAGAAAGGCGTGCCAGGGATCAATGATTACAAGTTGAGGGGAGTATTCTTTGATGGTTCTCTCAAAGTCGGAAATGCCGGAAGTAAAATTCATTCCCTCGCTATCTCGACAATCGAGAATGTAGATTTTGCTCAGATCAGCACCGCTCGCCTTTAATCGTTTTTTGAGTAGTTCTCCAGGATCCTCGGCAGAAATTATTAACACGTTTGCAGGAGCTCGATCGCCAATCCTGAGACTTTCTCCGGGGAGGCCGTGGCCGCCGTTGCTTAACTCTGCAGCAATTCCGCAGCAAAGCATGGTTTTTCCTGTGCCACCGTCAGCCATAAGTACAGTATAGTCACCTCGTGGAATGTAAGGGTGCCATACGAATGAAAATGTTACATCATCAAACTCAGCGGCAGTCTTTGCAGTGTGTCGCAACTCTTGCTCTCCTTTGACATAAGGCTTAGCATCTTCTAACGCCTCAAGAAGAGCTGTCATTGCCTTTTCTATGCCTATATCAGCAACGATATCTGATATATCGCCCTTATGTTTAACTGATGGATATATAGACTTTGCGGATATGATTCGCACGCTTGCAGCAAAGTCGAAAATATTTTCCGCAACGAAACGCCCATATTGTTCTCCAACATCGTCATTATCTGTCAATATAGTAATCTCTCTCCCCTCAATCAATGGACTGAAAATGTCTAACCACTCACGTTGACCGCCGCCGTTAGGTGTGGTCGTTGCAGTAATTCCCATTGCAGACAGAGTGTCTGCATCTTTTTCTCCCTCGGCAAAGAATACAGGACATTTAGATTTTGAGAGTATGTGTGCGTTGTATAATGGTGCTTTTGCACCTTTTAGTCCTTTGATATATTTACCGCTCTCGTATTTATTCCAATAGATTGGGCGTTTTTCTCCGCTCGGTTGTGTGCATATTATTTTCTTTCCGAAGATAGAGCCGTCCGCATTATGATATATATGCTCACGCTTAGATAGTGCGGTTTGTTCGGTGCTGCGTTTTTGGTGCTTGTCAGGCTTATCGCTACCTTCAACATACATATAATTCGAAGGTAATCCAACGGCAGCCAATATATCTGGTGCCTTTGCTCCGCAACGTTGACAATAGAGGATTGCTGCATTACCATTTTGAGTTTTTTCAGGAGGGGAAATATACAAGTGCTTTTCTTTGCCGCACACAGGGCAAGTTGCTATATATTGACCGCCAGAATCAGGCTTAGCGTCTGGGAATGAAGCGAGAAGATCAAAAAATGTTTTCACATACATTCACCTCCGTTGTTCCATAACAATTCCAGTGGCAATAGGATATTTTCATATTGTGTCAATAGTCACGCACCCCTTATACGATTTGTCGGATTTTGCCATAGCCAGTGGTTGTATTAGTTTGCGAGGGTGCGATGTCACCTTGCTCAAGGTACTGCTCGAATGCCTCAAAGCTGTAATATACTCTGTTACCTGCCTTTACGGAAGGAATACAGCCTGAGCGCAGCATAACCTTGATTGCGTTCTTGGTTAATGTCGTTCCCGGGTGGTCCTGCAGATATGTTTCTGCTAAGACTGCACTGTTCATCATTGTGGCCATCAGATCGCCTCCTCGACTTTGAAGCCGTCCTCAAACTGAATGTGCAGACATTCGCAGATTCGCACAGCAGTCTTCCCTGTTGTAAAGCGAATGCCGTTCTCAATCTGAGCATAAGCATTTGGGGTTATTCCAATGGCTTCGGCAACGTCACGCTGGTAAAGACCGTTCTTTATACGTGCGATTTTTAACTGCGGCTGATTGCTTTTAATTTTTAACAATGATCGTTCACTCCTTGAATAGTGGATTGTTAGATAAATAAATCTACGAATAAAGTATAAAATATTTTTAGAAATATGTCAAGTACATATTTACACTATAACGAGATTGTGTTATTATTATATCAACAAATAAAGGAGTGATTGATAATGTCAGTGTTTTCCGAAAGGCTCAGAAACGCTCGTGTTGAAAAGGGAATAAAGCAAGCTGAGATTGCAGAGAAGCTCGGTGTCTCAGTTCAAAGCTATTCAGCTTATGAAAATGGAAGAGAGCCCAATTATGATATTTTGCTTAAAATAGCAAAGATTTTAGATGTCGAGGCATCATATCTGATAGGGGAGAGCGATTATAAGCACAGTCTGAATTCAGATATATGCAGCGTAACCGGATTAAGCGAACGAGCGGTTGAGATTCTTGCATGCTGGAATAGAGAGAAGACTGAATCATCGTTTATTGAAAATGAGGAAAAGGGAACAGTTACTGAAATTAAAGGGCTGAATGGAGAGCCTATTAAATTTGCTGATATTGTAAGTTGGTTAATTGAGGAGCGCTGTGTCTTTACTGAAATGATAGAGTATGTAAATGAGAATGCTTTTTACAAGTTTGTTGAAGGGTACGCAGCTTTCTTTGCACCAAAAAAAGACGAAAGAGCATTAACCGAAAACATTGATACAACCATTGCAGATGCGGAAAAAATGCTTCTGGGATATATTTCCACAGAATTTATTAATACGCTGAAGGACATCCAAAAGAATAACTTCTCACCAAGTGTTGAAGGAATGAAGGATTATTTGAATGACACAACTATCCGACATCCCAGAAAAGGAAGATTTATTAACAGTGGTGATTCAAATGCCGACGATTAAGAAGCGTGGAGATTCTTACTTGATAACTGTATCGAGCGGCTACAATACAAAAGGCGTACAGCAGCGTAAGTATATGACGTGGAGGCCAGAGCCGAACATGACCGCTCGGCAGATCGAAAAGGAATTAAACCGACAAGCCACACTGTTTGAGGAAAAAGTGCGGAACGGTGGAGGGGCAAGCGGTGCAGTTAAGTTTGAACAGCTTGCGGAAGAATGGCTCGATACATACGCAGAAAAGCACCTGAAAGAGCGTACAGTGTCAAGCTACCGCTCGTTGACCAAGAGAACGTATGCAGCTCTGGGAGCAAAGCGTGTGGATAAAATCACAGTCAGAGACGTGCAAAGCTTCATTGACAATCTGTCAGAGCCAGGCATAAAGATCCCGCACATAAAGAAAGACACTCCCGATGAAGAATTACCGCCGCCGTCTGGACTATCGCCTAAAACGGTGAGGGGTTATCTATCGTTTGTGTCTTGTATAATGTCTTATGCAGAACGCCTTGAAATGATAGCAAGTAATCCGTGTGATAAGGTCATACCGCCTTCGCTGAATACAGCGGAAAGAGAGTGCTATACACTTGATGAAGCCGCTCGTTTATTGGAGCTTTTAGAGGGTGAAGATTGGCAGTTCCGAATGTTCTTTACTCTTGCGATATATTCGGGAGCACGCAGAGCGGAGCTGTTAGGGCTTGAATGGAAAGATTTTGACTTTGGCAGTTGTACGTTCAGCATTTGCCGCAATAGCCTTTACACAAAGCGCAGGGGGGTATATACTGACACTGTAAAGACAAAAGGCTCTAACCGTGTTTTACGGCTTCCAGAGGGCGTATTTGATATTCTGTCACAGTACAGAGCATGGCAGCAAGAGGAGCGTGAGAAGCTCGGCAGCCAATGGATTGATACAGACCGTCTATTCACCCGGTGGAACGGTGAGCCGATGTTTCCGAATACCCCTGCATGGTGGTTCAAGAAATTCTGTGACCGCACCGGAATGAGATATGTTAATGTTCACGGTATGAGACACTTGAATGCTTCGATGCTTATAAATGCCAGTGTAGATGTTAGAACAGTATCGGCAGCTCTTGGTCACTCCAATACGTCAACCACACTGAATATATACGCTCATACATTTGCGGAAGCTCAGGCAAAGGCAGCGGACGCAATCGGCAACGCCTTACCCATAGGAAAGACGAAGAAAAGAGCAGAAGCATAGCATCGAGCGGCTTAAAATCTGTCGCTTGTTTGCCGTTTATTTGCCGCTTATGCCGTTTATTTTACATTGTTTTGATTGAATTAACTTGAACGGAAGATGTTAAAAAAATCGCACCACTATGCGATAAATTGACGCAGATTAAAATATCATAAATGCTTATTAGTCTGATTCAAGTCTCGTCACTCGCACCACTAAGACGGATTTCGTAAGAAATCCGTCTTGTTTTTTATAAAAACAAATCAGAACCCAATAGTCGTAAGTTGATTCAAAGGATAGCATCCAGCTGTCCTTTTTTATTTATTGGCACAGATATTCCGGTTTCTCAATGAAAGAAAATACTAAGAATAATTTTTTTGGCTGGTCGCCCGATGTTATGTTAATATCCGCTTGTTATAAATATAAAAAATCGCCTTAAATCAAGGAGAATTGATACATTTGCCATTCGGAAATGCATTATGTAAAACAAGGTGTGGGAACTGGAATTATTGACAATGTGATAACTAAGTTGTAAAATATTTCATAATATAGAAAAGTGTGCACTAGGATGGAGTGCATGAAAACATGACATAAGGTGGAATACAGATGAATGAATCCATAAGAAAGTTGTTTAAAGACAGCTCGAAGCGTCTGGTTATTATTTTAATAATGCTTGGCATTCTTTTTGCCGCAATTCCCCTTGCTGCATTACCTCGTGTATCTGCAGATGATATTATTTCAGATGGGGATTATGCAGAGGACATTCTCGACGGAGAAGTCATAAAAGATGCACCGTGTATTCTGTCAGATTGCGATATTATTCCTGCGGATAAAGTGTCAGAGAGCGATACTCAGGCGGAGGCTTCCTCAACCGATACTAAGAAGCCTGCACAGAGCGGCAATGACACTGACAATATTTCAGAAACAGATATCGCAGACACAGTATCAGATACTGATATTTCTGCAACACATCCTGTTTTTTCACAGAACATAACAGTTGATGGGACGAAGATAAATGTGTTTGCACCGGCAGGTGTTTTTCCTGCAGATGCAAAGCTCAGCATTTCGGCGGTAAATGACACTACTGCAGAGGATGTTGAGAGCCTTATTGACAAGAAGATCAACACAAGCTCCGTTACATATGATATCAAGGTCATGCTCGATGGCAAGGAGATACAGCCGGATACAGCATACGGAGAAGTTCTTGTTCAGTTTGCAATGGCAGATATTCCTTCGGCAGCAGATGTATCTGTATACCACACAGACAACGAAATTACCGAAACAGAAAAGATATCATCCATGGTTGCGGGAAATTCCGTTATGGCAGCAACCGATTCATTCTCATATTTCACTGTTGAATTCACTTACGGAGAGCTTCAGTACGTGCTCGATGGAATGGAAAGCGTTATGCTTTCGGAAGTCCTCGAGGTACTTGGAATTCCCGGCACAGTAACCGCTGCAGAAAGCAGTGACGAAAGTCTCTTTACTGTTGAGCAGACAGAAAATGACTGGCTGATTGAATCCCACAAGGCATTTACAAGCAATGAAACCCTTACTCTCACCATTGACGGTGAAGAATTTATAATCACCGTAACCGATAATATTGCAAGCGGCACATCAGGCACCTGTAAATGGACCATTGACGACAACGGTGTACTCACCATTGAGCCTGCTGACGGTGTCAGCGGCACCCTTGCATCAACCCAAAGCGGCACAAACACTAACTATGGCTGGAGGGATTATCGCAGTTCGGTCACGAGCGTTGTTGTGAAGCCCGGGGTCAAAACCGGCACTTCGGCGTCCTATCTTTTCTTCTGGCTGACTAAATGTACAAGCATTGACCTGAGTGGCCTTGATACAACCGGCTGCACAAGTATGCAGAGCATGTTTGGGTACAGCGGTTTTAACACCATTGATATTTCCACTCTTAACACCGCAAGTGTAACCAATATGGTTGGTATGTTTGAAGGCTGCGATATGACCGCCATTAATTTTGGTAATATCAATACTTCCAAAGTAACCAATATGCAGAAAATGTTCTACGGCTGTAACAATCTCACATCTCTTGACATAACATTTGATACATCAAATGTAACTAATATGAGTTATATGTTCAGTGGTTGTTATGGTCTTACTTCACTTGATGTAACAAAAATGAACACATCAAAAGTGACCAAAATGAACAATATGTTCAGTAATTGCAATAAGCTCACAAAGCTCGATGTCACAAAGCTCGTTACGACAAATGTAACTGACATGAGCTCCATGTTTGAAAATTGCAGCAGTCTTACTTCGCTTGATGTCACAAAATTCAACACAGCAAAAGTGACCGATATGAGTTCCATGTTCAGGGGTTGCTCAAAACTTACTTCGCTTGATGTCACAAAATTCAATACTGCAAACGTAACTGACATGAATTCGATGTTTTACAGCTGTACGACACTTCCTGCGCTTGATGTGACCAAATTCAACACATCAAAAGTAAAAGACATGAGTGGTATGTTCAGATTTTGTCAGAAACTCCCATATCTTGATGTTACAAATTTCGATACATCTGCCTGTACCGACATGAGCAGTATGTTTAATTGCTGCCTATTACTGCCCGAAATCGATGTCACCGGATTCAATACATCCAAAGTCAAGGACATGAGTGGTATGTTCGTCAACTGCGACCTTATGCCGACGATTGATGTTACCAATTTCGATACATCGGTGTGTACGGACATGTCCAATATGTTCTATAGCTGCGACAATCTTGTAGAGCTTGATGTAACTAATTTTGACACTTCTGCATGTACAAATATGGAATCAATGTTTAGTACCTGCAAAAAATTGCCCACAATTGATGTATCCGGATTCGACACCTCAAATGTTACGAATATGTATGAGATGTTCTACAACTGTGAGAGTCTCTCGGTAATCGATGTTTCAAACTTTGACACTGCGAATGTAACTAATATGGACTCTATGTTCTCGTGCTGCAAAAGTGTAAAGGTGCTTGATGTTTCATCGTTTGATACATCAAAAGTAACTGATATGAGTGGTATGTTTGACCGATGCGAATCAGTTGTTTCGATTGATGCTTCAAGCTTTGAACTGATTGACAGTGTTGAACTGATAGCTATGTTCAGTGGCTGTAAGAGTCTGGTTTCGCTTGATATTTCGTCCTTTGACACAGCAAACGCATCCCAGATGCAACATATGCTCTCAGGTCTTGAGAGCATTGTGAAATACAAGGTCAGTGCAGGCTTTAAGCAGATGGACGATGAAGACCAGGCGGTGTACTCGTCATCATATATGAATAGGTTTGATGTAGTTGACGGTACACTTTACTACATGCCCAGTGAATATTATAAAGACAATTATGCAGTGCGCTCGGTCACCATTCATGACGGTACTAAGAATACCAAGGTTGACCTGACAAAGTACCCCGAATCCTATCCGAATTTCACCGGAAGCCTCACTGCAACAATTGTTTTTGATGAACTCTATACAGTAACATTCGTAGATAATGGTACTGTTATTGACGAGCAAGACGTATGGAAGGGTGAAGATGCTACCGACCCGTATGCGGATGCCGCAAATCGTCCTGTTGTAGAAGGCAAATACTTTACTGGCTGGGACGTTGCATTTACCGATGTACAGAGCGATATTACTGTTACCGCTCTGTACAGCACCAACACCTACACTGTCAAGTTTAATGCAAACGGTGGTACAGGAACAATGTCGAATCAGGCATTCACCTATGGTACTGCACAGAACCTTACAGCAAACGCATTTAGCAGAACCGGCTACACATTCCTTGGTTGGAGCAAGACCAAGACTGCAACAACAGCAACCTACACCGATAAGCAGTCAGTCAAGAATCTCACTTCGACCAATGGGGGCACAGTAACTCTCTATGCAATCTGGAAGGTCAACACCTACACCGTCAAGTTCAATGCAAACGGCGGTACGGGAACAATGTCGAATCAGGCATTCACCTATGGCACTGCACAGAACCTTACAGCAAATGCATTTAGCAGAACGGGGTACACATTCCTTGGTTGGAGTAAGACCAGCACTGCGACTACGGCGACTTACACCGACAAGCAGTCTGTCAATAACCTCAGTGCAACTAATGGTGCAACCGTAAACCTTTATGCAATCTGGAAGATTAACAGCTACACCATCGACTTCGATTCCAACGGTGGTAGTGAAGTAGCAGATATTACCCAGAATTACGGCACGACCATTACAAAACCTGCTAATCCTACAAGAACCGGTTACACCTTTGCAGGCTGGGACACCACAATCCCCACCACAATGCCCGCAAAGGATATGAAGATAACCGCCAAGTGGACAGCCAATACCTACACCGTCAAGTTCAATGCAAACGGTGGAACAGGCACAATGGCAGATCAGTCATTTGTTTACGATGTGGCACAGAACCTTACTGCAAACGCATTCAAGAGAACGGGCTACACATTCCTTGGCTGGAACACCGATAAGGATGCAACAACAGCAACCTACACCGATAAGCAGTCAGTAAAGAATCTTACCGCAATAAACGGTGACACAGTAACGCTCTATGCAATCTGGACAGCCAACAGCTACACCGTTAAGTTCGATGCAAACGGCGGAACAGGCACAATGGCAGACCAGGAGTTTGTATATGGTGTGCTCCAGAAGCTGACAGCAAACGCATTTAAGAGAACAGGTTATACGTTCCTTGGTTGGAACACTGATAAAAATGCAGCTGATGCACGTTTTACTGATGCACAGTGGGTAAGAAATCTTTCCTCAGTAAATGGCGGTACGGTAACGCTCTATGCAATCTGGGAAACCAATCAGTACACCATTGACTTCGATTCAAACGGCGGTACTGAGGTAGCAGACATCACTCAGAATTACAACACTGACGTCACCAAGCCTGCAGACCCCACAAGAGAAGGCTATACCTTCGCAGGCTGGGATACTGAAATTCCTGCAAAGATGCCTGCAAAGGACATGAAGATAACCGCTCAGTGGAATATCAATCAGTACACCATCGACTTTGATTCCAATGGCGGCAGTGAAGTAGCTGACATCACCCTGGACTACAACACCGATGTCACCCCCCCTGCAGACCCCACAAGAGAGGGATACACCTTCGCAGGCTGGGACACCGAAATCCCCGCAAAGATGCCTGCAAAGGACATGAAGATAACCGCCAAGTGGAATATCAATCAGTACACCATCGACTTTGATTCCAACGGCGGTACTGAAGTTGCAGACATTACTCAGAACTACAATACCGACGTAACCAAGCCTGCAGACCCCACAAGAGAAGGCTACACCTTCGCAGGCTGGGACACTGAAATTCCCGCAAAGATGCCCGCAAAGGATATGAAGATCACCGCTCAGTGGAATATCAATCAGTACACCATTGATTTTGATTCCAACGGCGGTACTGAGGTTGCAGACATCACTCAGAATTACAATACCGATGTCACCAAGCCCGCAGACCCCACAAGAGATGGTTACACCTTCGCAGGCTGGGACACCGAAATCCCCGCAAAGATGCCTGCAAAGGATATGAAGATCACTGCTCAGTGGAATATCAATCAGTACACCATTGACTTCGATTCCAACGGCGGTACTGAGGTAGCAGACATCACTCAGAATTACAACACTGATGTCACCAAGCCTGCAGACCCCACAAGAGAAGGCTATACCTTCGCAGGCTGGGACACCGAAATCCCTGCAAAGATGCCTGCAAAGGATACGAAGATCACTGCTCAGTGGAATATCAATCAGTACACCATTGATTTCGATTCCAACGGCGGTACTGAGGTAGCAGACATCACTCAGAATTACAATACCGATGTAACCAAGCCCGCAGACCCCACAAGAGAGGGTTACATCTTCGCAGGCTGGGATACCGAAATTCCTGCAAAGATGCCTGCAAAGGATACGAAGATCACTGCTCAGTGGAATATCAATCAGTACACCATTGACTTTGATTCCAACGGCGGTACTGAGGTAGCAGACATTACTCAGAACTACAATACCGACGTAACCAAGCCTGCAGATCCCACAAGAGAAGGCTACACCTTCGCAGGCTGGGACACCGAAATTCCTGCAAAAATGCCTGCAAAGGACATGAAAATCACCGCTTCATGGACAGCAAACGAATACACTGTGCGCTTCAATGCAAACAATGGTGAAGGCACTATGGCAGACCAGAAGTTTGTATTTGACGAGGAAAAGGCTCTGAGTGAAAATGCATTTACCAGAACCGGTTACACCTTCGCAGGCTGGAGCACTGACAGCACAGCAACAACTGCAGAATACACCGACAAGCAGGCAGTGAAAAACCTGACTGCTGTAGACGGTGGAACTGTCGACCTTTTCGCCGTCTGGACAGCCAACAGCTATATTGTCAGATTCGACGCAAACGGCGGCGAGGGTACCATGGCAGACCAGGAAATGGTTTATGATACAGCCGAAAATCTTGATGCAAATGCATTTACAAGAGCAGAGTACATGTTCCTCGGTTGGAATACCGACAAGGCATCAACTGATATTCTTTACACCGACGGTCAGGAGGTTATAAACCTTACCGAGGGCGATGAAGTTATTCTGTATGCAATCTGGAAGGAAGCCAGAGTTACTGTCACTGCAAAGGCAGGTGTCGGCGGTACTGCAGACCCCACAGAAGCAAGCATTATCAAAGGCAGAGATACGGAAATAACCATTACCACAGATAATGACCGTTATGAAATTGCTGAAATCACCGTAAACGGAACAAAAGCAGATCTTTCTGCTCTTACAGATTCTGCAAACGGAAAGATTCTGACTCTTGAAAAGGTAATGGAAGACACCGAGGTTATCATTTCCTTCACGGTAGATCCCATCACAGGAGCTCCTGCAGTGGAATTTGAGGACGAGGACAGAACATTCTTTGTCAATGATGATATCAGATTCAAAGCTATTGGTTTCTGGCAGAACGGCAGTCTTGTTGTCGGTGATGAGTATTACGTACCCATGAACTGGCATCATGCAGACCCCTCAGGCGACTGGGGCGGTGTTGACGATTCCTCTTATGATTATTCCGCAAGCTTTAAACAGTCCAAAGCAGGCACATATGTGCTGAGAACCGAATTCATGAAGTACGTATACAACGGAAAAGCATGGGAATCTGTCGGTGCAGTAACCATCGAGGTTGAGTACATTGTAGTGAAAAAGACTGTAAGCGGCGGCTCTGAGACCCCGGATACAGGCGACGACAATGGACGAGGCGTCATGGCAGCACTCAATGTAATGCTTATCTCACTCTGTGGTATGGCAATCTATGTTCAGTACCTCAGACGCAGAAAGCAGAATAAGGCATAATACAAAAAACCGATCATCAAATCTGATGATCGGTTTTTTTGCCAGGAACTAATTTGCATAAATTTAAAACATACCTGATTTTTGGCTTGTTTGTGACAAAAATCAGGAAAATATATTGTTTGACTTTGATTATACAAACCAATATAATTATTACATATAATGATTTATGGAGGAGAAAAAATGGCATTGAGTGTAAAAATAAAAGATAGAATATCAGCTGGAATAAAGAAGTTTCAACCTGTACTAATAAGAGCAAAGGCGGTAGATGTGAATGAAAGTGATACAGTAACAATAATTGCTGATATGTTAGCGGATATATTTGGTTATGATAAGTATGCTGAAATTACTTCAGAGTTTGCTATTAAAAAAACTTTTTGCGACCTGGCATTAAAAGTAGATGATCGCATATGCCTTCTTATTGAATGTAAAGCCATTGGATTGAGTCTCAAGGATGACTATGTAAAACAAGCAACAGATTATGCAGCTAATTCGGGTATAGACTGGGTGGTACTCACCAATGGAGTTATTTGGAGAGTTTATAAAATTTATTTTACAAAACCAATTGACAAGGAACTTGTCTATGAATTCGATTTTCTTGAACTTAGTGCAAAGAAACAATCAGATGTAGACATGATATATTACCTTTGCCGTGAATCTCTTGGAAAGTCCAGCAAAGGTCTTGAGGAACTGCATCTTCAGAAGCAGATAGTAAATAAATTTGTAATAACTCAACTACTTATGACAGATGCTGTTGCAGATACAGTGCGTAAACAGATAAAAAAATTGGCTCCTGAAATGAAAGCTTCAAATGAAGAAATAACAGCAATTATTACAAATGAAATACTAAAACGAGACGTTGTAGAAGGAGAACAATCTGCTGATGCGAAAAAACGTGTTCAGAAAATGATAAAGGCAGAAGCTGCAGCGGCAGAAGCAAAAAAACATAACAAACAGGTACAGACAGAAAAATCAGAATAAATAAAGAAAGGATAGCATTCAGCTATCCTTTCTTTATTTATGTTACAGTTATTTCGAGAGTCCAATGAATTCTTTTTAGCTGCACAACAGTTATAATTTGATTTTAAGAGTATGTGCCGAGCCATTTTCGGTATACTTTATAATAATCTTTTTTCTCGTGCATGAAACAGAATCAGCATGAATATCGGTCATTGACATGGTGCGGGCGTAAAGCTCCTTCTGCCTTTCGTCATAATCACCTGCATTATCTGACATGAAAAGCACCGAGCCGAAAAGTCCGTTGACAGTGGCAAGCTGCTTCTTACGTTTTTCCGAAAGCTTGAGATTATCATATCTGAGAAGGAAAACATCGGGGTCATTGAGAAAGGCCCTTTTATCAAGCTGGCGGCGGAAAACAGTATTGCAGAGAGTGTTTTTGGTGGAAATTCTTTCTCGGTGAAGCAGACGCATGTAGGGCTTGTCATCCCAGTCAAGCCCTACATCGCAGCCGATTCTGCAGTAATCCACCTTGCCAAAGGCCGCCCAGAGAGGGACACCGCAGCCGAGAATAAGCTTATCTCCCACAAGCTCTCTGATAAGGTCCATAGCTTCGCACATACGCTGAGCACGTGTTTTCTTTTCATCATTTATAAACGAAGCGGCATAAAGAAAATCAAGCTTTACAAAATCGAAGCCGAAGTCATTGAGTACGGTGTCAAATACATTTTTAAGATACTCACGGACTGCCGCCTTTTCCGTATCCAGAGCATAAAATCCGCCCCAGTTGCAGCCGCAGTATACAAAATCACCGTTGCTGTCCTTAAGAAGCCAGTCCTTGTGGTTGCGGAAAATCTCGGAATCTGTCTGACATACGAGTGGCGCAAGCCACAGACCTGCGAGCATTCCCTCAGAATGGATTGCATCAACAACAACTTTTATTCCCTCGGGAAATTTTTTTCTGTCAATACTCAGCCAGTCGCCCACAGCGGTCTGATATCCGTCGTCTATCTGGAAAATCTGAGGCTTTACGGGCAGTGAATTCATTCCTTCAAGGTCTCTTGCAATAATATCACTGTTGATATTCTGATAATGGTTGTACCAGCTTGTATAGCCACTGAGAGGTTTGCAGAACGTTTTTTCAATACCCATCATATCAAAATACCGATCAAAAACCTCGTTGTCATTTCCCATGAGAAATGCGATATCAAAAAGCTCGTAAGGCTCTGATACAGTAAGACCTTCGCAGTCTTTTCTGATGCTGACAAGCTGTTTTCTTGCGCAGTATTCAAGGACGGTATATCCTGTGCGCTCATTAAGAGAGCCTATGAAATCAATGCTTTTGCCCCTGCGGATATAGCCATAGGAAAAACCGTGGAAGTCACCTTTTCGACCCGAATAATCTGCAATATGATAATCGCCGTAGCGGTCGAAACCGAATTTTTTAATGATGAACTTCGGAGCTCTGCGAAGCCCGTGCATTCTGTCTTTTATGGTAAGCTCACGGGTGTCGGTCCATGACTGATAGCCGTTGAGCAATATGCGATCGTTCTTTGAGAATCTCCATTCCTTTTCGATGCGTGCAGAAAGAATGGTCAGAGGTGTTTTCGGGCGGATTATAACCTTCAGACGGCTGCCGTCATTCTCAACCAGAAGAGAAAACTGATCTGTTTTCTCTGATTTCTGCAGTACGTATTCAGAATTCTGTCCCATTGCTGAAACAGAAAGAAATAATTTAAGATCATTCATATGTTTCCCTCCGGAATTATTCTTCGGAAACAGCGGTTTCTTCGCAGATTTCTGCAGCAGTATCGTCTGCTTTGACAGCTTCTTCTTTCTCGTAAGCTGCTGCAGTGTTGAGCGTACGGCGATTTTCAAGATCTTCATTTATCTGTTTTACAAATTTGTCGTTAAGCTTGAATCTGAAGATAAAGACAAAGAATGCAATTACAAAGCCTGCAAAGGGAATGCCTGCCATAGCTATACGCATAGCCATGAGAGTGGAGCTGGAATTTATTGCATTTTCTGCAGTTTCAAGACCAATCCATGTAATAATCCAACCTGCAAGACCGGTTGCAAAACCGGAAGCAGCCTTTGTGACAAGGGTCTGGAGAGAGAATATAACAGATTCATCACGGTGTCCGCTTTGCCATTCGCCGTAGTCGACTACATCGGCAAGATATGCGGTAATAAGAACATTGAAAATTCCGAAAGGAATACTGATAAGTGCGCAGGGGATAAGGAGCAGACCGATTGAAACAAGGTTGTTTGCTGCCAGCAGGCAGAGAGTGATATAGCCTGCAACACTGCATATGCAGGAGGTAACAAACATAGTCTTTCTCGACATGAAAAGACGGAGAAGAGGATAAACTGCCATGGTGGAAAGAAGCTGCAGACCTGACATGGCGGTATTGAAAACAGTGTATGTATTTATCCAGCCTTCATTTCCTCTGCATACGTCAAACTGGAAGAAGTAGATAATAAAATTGCTTGTGACATAGGTGGAGAAAAGAATAAGAATCTGAGAAATGATAAGAACAATAGCCTGATTGTTTCTGAAAAGAGCACGGAACATTTCAAAAACAGTGGCACTCTTTTCCTCATCGACCTCAGCTTTCCTGTCGATGCTCTTTATTGACCTGCTGAAAATAAGAGAAGTGACTACATAAATGACATATATGATAAGAGTAAACCACTTGAAACCCTCAATCATGCGGGAATAGCCTTCGCCATTCTTTCCGGAAAGACCACCGAGAAATTCGACAATCTTCAGACCGAGAATGGAAACGATACCGCAGCCGATGGTTGCGGCAGTACGTCCCATTGCAGCCATATCATCACGAGCCTTGCCCTCACCTGCAACAGCAGGAATAACCGACCAGATGGGGATATCGAACATATCATAGGTGATGCTCCAGAGCATATAGAATACTCCGCACCATATCATGAGCATTGTTTTGTCATCGGAAGCATAGACGTCCGAAGGTACAGCAAAAAGGCCCAACAGAATAGCGCCGTTTATAATTGAGCCGGAAATAAGCCAGGGACGGAATCGACCGCTTTTGAAGCGGCATTTTGCAATGATAACACCGGTGAGAGGATCGTTGACAGCATCGAATACACGTGCCGCCATAAGGATAGTGCCTACAAACCCGGGACTGAGTCCGAGATATACGTTATAGTACTGAAGAACGAAAGATGCGGTGAGCATATAAACCAGATTGCCTGCCATAAGGCAGAATGCGTAGCACCATTTTGCTTTTGCCGAAAGTGTCCTTTTCATCCTGAATTCCTCCTGTTTTATGCACTTATAAAGTTCAGGTACATTTTGATTGCCATAAGCACCTCATCGTCGTCAGTTTTCATATCATCGCTTTCAAGCAGACTTCCTGCGGCAAGCTTCTGACACAGACTCATAAGGCTGTGGGTAACTGTGAAATAATAGAGATGAATATCGACATCACTGCGAACACTGCCGTCAGCAATTCCTTTTTCTGCAGCTTCTTCCATCAGCTTCATGGTGTCCATGACTGCGGCGTTGTATTCAGCAAGCTCCTGATGGGTTATGCCTTCTCTGATTATGTAGGCATCGAAGGAGGAAACGAAACAGAGGAAATCTCTGTGAGCCTGATGAAGCACGTGAAATACCTTTAAAAGCTCCTCAATCTGATCTCTGCCGCATTTCGAGCGGTAGTATTCCGAGTCGTAAACCCCCTCAAAAAGAGCCATCTGACGGTTCCATATATATACAGCGGCCTTCACTGTGAAATTCTGCTTTGTGCCGAAGTAGCGGTAAAGAGAAGCGACTCCTATGCCGCATTCTTCTGCGATGTCGGTCATTTTAACAATATCAATGCCTTTTTCAAGATAAAGCCTTGCGGCAGTTTCGACCGCTGCATCTATGCGGTTATCACGTACATCCTTTAACATATCGCCGTATTTTTTCATAACTGATAAAGCCTCCCCGAAAGAAAAATCAATACAGACCTTGACAAACAGAATGTTGAATGATAGACTATCTATGTGATTGATAGACAGTCTATCACAACTTTTCAAATTTGTCAACAGTCAGCTTGAAATTCTTCATGACAGAAAAATCGGAGGGAAGAAAATGGCAAGAATATATATTAATAATGG
Source organism: Acutalibacteraceae bacterium (assembly GCA_045604155.1). Lineage (GTDB taxonomy): Bacteria > Bacillota > Clostridia > Oscillospirales > Acutalibacteraceae > JAISGQ01. Next base: position 68,600 of record JAZUNN010000054.1, on the reverse strand, counting down.
CTGGCTTTTTGCCGAAGAATTCAGCGAAGCATTTATAAAAGGAGAAACAGGCGGCGAAGCTGTGCGACTGCCGCATAATTGCAGGGATCTTTCCTATAATTACTGCGACAATAATGATTATCAGATGGTCTGCGGCTACCGTAAGGTAATAGATGTACCGTCTGATTGGCTTAATAAAAGAGTATTGCTTACCTTCGGCGCAGCAGGACATCAGGCTCAGGTCTACCTCAACGGCGAGCCTTTGTGTGAGCATAACTGCGGGTACACCGCCTTTACAGCCGAGCTGACAGGAAAACTTCATGAAGGCGAAAACGTTATTGCAGTGCGTCTTGATACAAGAGAAAATCTCAATCAGCCTCCATTCGGCTTTGTAATAGATTACCTGACATACGGAGGCCTTTACCGTGAGGCATGGCTCGATATAAAAGAAAAGAGCTTTATTGCCGATGCCTTTGTTTATCCCGTCCTTGTGAAAGGGGGTAAGGGCAGAAAGAAGGAAGAAAAGTGGAGTCTTGTCTGCGAGCTGGCGCTGGCAGGCAAGGGAAATATCTGCAGGGGAAAAATAAAAGCAGAGATTTTGTCTGAAGCAGGTGAGAGTATCGCCTGCGCTGAGTGCAGTGTGGATAAAATGAAGGAATGCACAAGAAAGCTTCCCGAAAGCCTTGCAGTAAAGCAAGAAGAATGTGCAAAGGTACAGCTTGAAATTCCCGTTTCTGATGTAAAGCTGTGGTCAGTTGACGAGCCGAATCTCTATAAGGTAAAAATCACACTTGATAACAACGGAGAAGCAGACACATACGAAACAACCACAGGCTTCCGTCAGGCGGAATTTAAAACAGACGGATTCTATCTTAACGGAAAAAAGATAAAAATAAGAGGACTTAACCGCCATCAGTGCCTGCCCTATGCAGGCTATGCCATGACGGCATCTCTTCAGAGGTTTGATGCAGAGGTGCTGAAAAATGAGCTGGGAGTAAATACCGTACGCACATCCCATTATCCTCAGTCCCATCACTTCATTGACCACTGCGATAAGCTGGGACTTCTTGTATTCACCGAAATTCCGGGATGGCAGCACATCGGAAATGAGGACTGGCAGGCTCAGGCAGTGCGCAATGTTGATGAAATGGTTGCACAATACCGAAATCATCCGTCAATAATTCTCTGGGGAGTGCGTATAAACGAATCTCAGGACAACGATGCATTCTATGAAAAGACAAATGCAGCTGCCCGTGCCCTTGATTCGACCCGACAGACATCGGGAGTCAGAAATATCGAGCAGAGCAGCCTGCTTGAGGATGTTTACGCTCATAACGACTTTTCCTTCACAGGCAGCGAGAAAGTTGCACTGAAACCCAAAAAACGTGCAACACCCGACGTGAAAAAGCCATATCTTGTCAGTGAATACAACGGGCATATGTTCCCCACAAAGATTTTTGACGATGAGGAGCATTGCCTTGAACACGCCATGCGTCATACAAAGGTGCTGAAGGCGATGTATGCAAGTGAAGATATTTCAGGATGTATCGGATGGTGTATGTTTGATTACAACACCCACATGGATTTTGGCAGCGGAGACAGAATCTGCTATCACGGAGTGACGGATATGTTCCGAAATCCCAAGCTTGCCGCAGCTGCATATGCAAGCCAGAGTGACAACGGTGCAGTGTGTAGCGTAAGCTCGTCTATGCTTATTGGCGAGCATCCGGGCGGAGTGCTTGGTGATGTGTATGTATTTACGAATGCCGACAGCATAAAGCTTTATAAGAACGACAGCTATGTCACCGAGTTCTTCCCTGACAGAAAAGAATATCCCAATATGCCTCATCCTCCCATAAAGGTAGATGACCTGATCGGAAATCTTATAGATGAAAATGAGGATTACGACAGCAAAACAGCCGCAAAAATAAAATACTGTCTCACCGAGGCAGCGAAAAAAGGACCCGAAAAGCTTTCGCTAAGAGCGAAGCTCAAAATGGCAGACCTGATAATCCGCAAGGGCTTTACCATGAGCGATGCAGTAGACCTTTACGGCAAATATGTGGGTAACTGGGGCGGCAGCGCACCGGAATACCGATTTGAAGCATGGAAAGACGGAAAGGTTATTGCAGATATCAAAAAGACACCTCCCTGTAAGGTGAAAATCAATGTAAAGTCGAGCGGCACGGAGCTTTCCGAGGGAGATACCTATGACAGTGCACTCGTAAGAATCGTCGCAGAGGATGAAAACGGAAACAGGCTCAGCTATTTCAACGAGCCCGTTATCCTTTCCGCAGAAGGCTCAATAGAGCTTATCGGACCTTCCGCAACAGCCCTCAGAGGCGGCGCAGGCGGTACGCTTGTAGGTACCAACGGAAAAGATGGTGCAGGCAGACTTAAAATTAATGTACCGGGATACGGAGAAACTGTGATAGACTTCACGGTGCAGGGTAACTGAACATAAAAATAAAAGCCCCGAAATTCGGGGCTTTTTGATTACTTTTCATCGGTGACAACAAATTCAGAATCGGGGAATTCACAGATATAATCAATATATCTGCGAATATTTTCGATATTTACATCGCCGTTTACATAGTCACCGGGATATACGCAGAGAGTAAGGTGTTTTATGCCAAGGCTTGCGGCATTATCTGCAAAAGTTTTGATAATATATCTTGCAATGACATCCTGATTGGATTCAGTCATTTTTGCCTCGCCTGTACCCATAATGGGGACAACAATGCTGTTATCACGAAGGCTGTTCTTTTCGATGGTTTTCCACATACTGTCAATACTGGGGAGAAGAAGACTGTTGGTAACACGGGGCGAACCTTCGCTCTTGATTTCGGACATGGACAGCAAATAGAAATTCTGATATTTCTTTTTCTTCTTAAGCCTGATGGGAAGAATCATTCCATAGGGATAAATGGGATAATCCCTGCCTGCAAGGGCCTGAGGTTTAAGTGGAAGAACAGCATCAAGGAACATTGGCGTTTTCAGAGCATTTTCAATCTGCTCGCCGATTGATTTGTCAGAGGTGTACTTCTTTTTTTCATACAGCTCGTTAAGCTGGTTCTGTATGCTTCTGCCGCCGATAACTTCTTTATCGTAAGCAAACAGGTTGTTGCAGGGGACGATTATTCCGCCTTCACAATCAAAAATGTTGCATACCTTAAGGGAAATTCTGATGTTTTTGTGATTGCTGATTGCTCTTGTGTATGATTTGAATCCGCCCTGCTTAAGGAGAGCAAGAATAACTGCAATAGCAATATAAAGGAAAATATTGTCGAGAACAGGATAAATATACTTCTCGAACATAGGGAAACGATTAAGCATGGATTTAAGTGAATCGGAATTTATTGCAGTGGTGATTACTTCATAAGCTGCAATAAGGGAGCCTCCGAATATGAGAAGGTTTTTGCCGAAATAGCGAAATCCGGCAGCATAGTTTTTGGTTCTTTTCGTTTTTTCCATGTTTACACCTCGTTAAGGGTATGATATACTTATGATACAACCGGAAAATTGGTTTGTCAACATGAGATGAATAGAGTCATATAATAAAAGGGGTGGCATTATGAAGCTGACAGAAAGCAGGATTGACGGAAAAGAAATATTCAACGGTTATGTACTTAAACTTGTGGTGGATGATGTTGAACTCCCTGACGGATCAAAATCAAAACGTGAGGTTATACGTCATAGCGGAGCCGTATGTGTTGCACCCATAACAAAAGATAAAGAACTGATTTTTGTCCGCCAGTACAGATATGCAGTAGGTCAGGAGCTCATCGAGCTGCCTGCAGGCAGAATTGACCCCAATGAAGCTCCCGAGGAAACAGGAAAAAGAGAGCTTCAGGAGGAAACTGGCTTTGAAGCCTCAAAAATAAGTTATGTGGGACGTCTTTATCCCACACCCGGATACAGTGATGAAATTATCTGGCTGTATGCTTGCACGGTTAATCCTGAAAAAGGAGAAACCAGTTTTGATGAAGGCGAATTTGTAGAAACAGAGCTTATTCATATTGATAAGGCTGTTGACATGGTACTGGGCGATGAAATACCCGATTCAAAAACCCAGATACTCATACTGAGGCTCAAGGCAGCTATTGACAGTGGAAAAATAATTCTGTAATTTACAGGAGATGTAGAAATATGAATATACCGGTATATTTAAGTCACGCAACACCGCACACAAAGAAACATGAAATGCTTCTTGAAAAAATGATGGGAATATGCGCTGAAAGAGGACTTGAGTGCGTAGCTATAAAATCCTGCGATATCCGCACAAACGACAGTGTTTCTGCCATAAAGGAAAAGATGAAAAACTGCTACGGATTGGTTGCATTTGCCTGCGAAAGACGTCTGCTTAAGGATGCAGTGAATAAAAACGGTGCAGATCTGCCGGGATTGAGCGAAAGCAGGATCGAAGAGAAAAAGGAAACAACACCGTACATTCAGATAGAAACCGCAATCGCACTTGCATATGATCTGCCCGTTGCAGTTTTCAAGGAAAAGGATCTTATCGAGGAAGGCGTTCTCGAACCTTATTGTGCAGGAATCACAGGACCGAGCTTTGATATTGATGACGAGAGCTTCTTTGAGTCAAAGCAATTTGAAGAAGCAATGGATGCTTTTGCTCTTGAAGTAAAGCAGACATATGTCGGACGCCATACATTTGTAAGCTGACAATTAAAAACAGCAGGTGAAAACCTGCTGTTTTTGTTATATTCTGGCGATATATTACAAACAGTATATCAATGGCGCTCGAAATCGTCGCAGAATCGCTCACAGAAGCGTCCTGCAAAGGCAGGTTTTTCGCCGCCTGCATAGAGATGAGAGGTGTCGCCGTAGCTGCCGACGCGGAAAGAAACATAGCCCTTTTCACGTTCCTCGGTATAAACGGTTGTAACTGAGGATGGGGGAGCCATGAAGCCGTGCCACAGCAAAACGGGGGAAATGCCTAAAAGATAGGAAAGTATTGCACAGCCCGAGCCGAAATGGCAGATAAGGGCAATGGTGTCCCTCGTGCCGTCACCTTCGACGGTGAAGCAGCCGCCATTTTTGCGGTAACCGTAACGGGCGAGGAGCTCATCAACACCCTTTTTCAGCATATCGTACCTGTCGGCAGGGGAAATGCCCGCAGGGTTTGAACGCATGATGTCGTTATCGAGCCATGTGTCAACAGAATAGAAGCTTTTTTCTTCGCTCCAGACTCTCGGCATGATGTCCCATGGAATGCCGCGCGGCTCCTCCTGATAGGGGACGATCACCTTCGCGTTGAATTCCTCCGACCAGGGAAGGATCTCAGCCTCTCTCCCGAGCTTTTTAAGAGTAGGGGCGAGAGTGTCCCTTGCCCTGCCCATGGGAGAACAGTAGAAATCCTTTATATCCTCATTAACAAGTCGATCAGAAAGAAGCTCCGCTTCTTTCTTTCCCTGTTCCGTGATAGAGTCAATGGAGTAATCGGGATCTGCGTGACGTATAAGTAAAATTCGCATTTACTGAAGATCCTCTTTTCTGCCGCTTTCGAGAAGCTCGATGAAGGTGCCGAGAGTGGGCATTGCATTCATGTAGGCATATCTGCCCGAGGCATCGCCGTATTCGCCGAACTGTTCGAGGGTCATGCCGTTCTGCATACAGGTCATGACCTTGTTGCCCAGTCCCTTTACGGTAAAGGCGATGTGATGAATTCCATCGCCGTGTTCGTTGAGAAAATCGCGCCATACAGAGGGAGCTTCGCTGGGCTCTATAAGCTCGATCTGAAGCCCGTTGGAAAGATCAAAAAACACCAGCAGACAGGTTGCATCGGGAGCAGGCATTCCCTTGTACTGAACCTGAGTTACCTCAAATTCGCCTCCCGTGAAGGTGGGGGGGACTTCAACGCCTAAAAGCTTTGCCCATTCCTTTTTCTTTGTTTCAATATCAGAAACGATGATGCCTACCTGACAAACCTGATCTGTGCCGAGCATGGACATGGTTGTTACCTCCTTTTATTCATCTGACGTGAAGAACAGCTCATCGTCAGTGTTTTCACTGTTATCTTCATCACCGCCGATACCGTAGTCGGCAATGGTGACACCTAAAAGCTTTACAAGCTCCGTTGACTGAAACGCACTGATTATTGCACCCCGAAGCTCGCCGCCTGCGAAGGTAAGTCCGCCTAATTCGCAGGTTGAAATATCAACGCCTGCAAGTGAGGTGTTTGCAAGGTTTGCCCCTGTAAGAGTGCAGTCGCAAAGCTCGATTGCGCGCATTTCGCAGTTGTCAAGACCTGCGTTTTCGAGATTGCAGTTTTCAAAACGGGCGGTTCTGAAAGCAGAGCCTGCAAGGTTTATGTATTCGCAGTTGACGTCCTGCATGGCGGTGTGCATGAACAAAGCGCCGTCAAGGCTTGAACCGAGAAACTTGCCGCCGCGCACATCGCATCTCATGAAGGTGTTTTCCGACATATTGTTGAGGGAAAAGTCACAGCCCTCCATACGGCAGTCCACGAAGGTACAGCGATAGAAGGTGCAGTCGCGGAAACGGCAGGCAAAAAAGGTGCAAGAAATGAACTCGATATTTTCTATTTTAAGCTCTTCGACCGTGTCCCCCTCAAATCTCATTGAGCGGAGATCGCTTTCGGTCTCGCCTGCCTCGATGAGCGCCTCCTCAAGGGGTACGACAGGCAGATAATCAGGAATGTTAGGCGGTTTTATCTTCATTTTGGGAATACCTCCAAATTCATATTCTGTTATTCGTCAGAGCGGAAATATCAATTTCAGCTTCCGCATGGTCGCCGAGAGCGTGGATGGTAGGAATGCTGACTCCGAGCTTTTCGGGGGTAAAATAGGAGTATACTCCCGAAAAATCAGTATCTGCCGAAGAAAGCAGAGCGATAAGCTCATTATCGGTGTACATCCCGATATATTCGCTCATAGCTTCTGTCAGGCTTTCATCACTCTGTAAAAGGGAGCTGCTTCTGTAGCCTGAAACGAAAGAGACATCAACAGAATAAATATCGGTAAGAATAATTCTCTTGCCTGATTTCATGTCTATGTTGAGGGTGTAGAACAGATTGTTCGGGTATGCTGATGACCGCACATTGCCAACACCCTCAAAAATAATGCTGAGGATATTTCCGTCACACAGAGTGACTCTTGAATCGATTCTAAGGGTCAGATCTGTGAAATCATCACCGTAACACTGAGACGCTTCCTTTACTGCATAATTTTCAATCAGATTGTTTATCACGGCATATTCATCACCCTCAAGCTGAGGATAGGATATCTCAATACTGCTGTTATCGAAGGATGAATCAGTATAAACAGAAGATGTTATGCTGAAGGAAGCGTCTTCATTTGTCTGAGCATTATTGCCGCATGCAGTAAGAAAAACAAAAATCATGGACAGAGAAAGAATGATAGCTGAAAGTCTTTTCATAATGACTTCCTTTCTGTAGTATGGTAAATTATACCGATGCGTTAATTGCTCCTTGAGCATTTCTCCGCATCGATGGCAATTACAAGCATAAGAGCGTGCAACGCATCCTGAGGATAGCAGACATCTATTACATAGGTATCTGTCCATTTCCAGATTTCCTTTGCAACATAGGCAACGGGACAGCCGCTCGAATCAGCAATGGTGTAGTCCCACTCAATCCAGTTTCCCGTTACGTGCCAGCCTTTGTAATCAATGTTGAATTTTGGCTTGAAGAAAGTAAACTCTTTTCTGATCGAGCCTGCGTAAGACCCGCCGACATACATTTCGAATTTAGGCAGCCAGGTCAGAATCTTTTCCCTGACATATCCGACCTCATTGCCTGCAGCATCGTATATTTTAAGAAGATGTCCCCAGGAAAACTGACCTTTGACAACGAACATTGTTCTGCCGCTCTCATCGTAAACATCGTAGCTGTCAAACCACGAGAAAAAGCGCTGCTTGAATAATAATTTCATTTTGTTTTTATCCCCTTTTATGTACAGACGGTTCTTCACACTGTTGGGTTGACTACCGCCATGATATACACACCTTGTATAATAGCATACAAGAGTAAGCTTTTCAAGATTGCCCCTCGTGTGTGATTGACATATTTGTGACAAAAGAGTATAATCAGACTGAAAATCAACCGCAATATAAAATCGGAGGTAATAAATAATGGAACTTAAAAACCGCAAAGATATGGATTCTGCTTACCAGTGGGATTTTACCGACATATTCGAAAGCGACGAGGCATGGGAAAGCAAGCTTAATGCTATCGCTCAGACCATTCCTTCCATTTCCGCATTCGAAGGCAAGCTCGGCAAGGACGCAAAGACCATGAAGGCAGCATTTGATTATATTACAGAGATCATGCGCCAGACAGAGCTTGTATTTATCTATGCAATGCTTCATAAGTCTGCAGATGCAAGCGAGCCGAAAAATCTCGAAATGGAAAGCAAGGCAATGAGCCTTTATGTACAGCTTTCTGCTGCAACAGCATTCATCAATCCTGAGATTCTTGCAATCCCCGAAAAGAAGCTCAATAAGATCATGGCAAACAAGAACATGGCACTCTACAAGCACTTTGTTGATGATATCACCAGAGCAAGACCTCACACCCTCGACGGCAAGACCGAGAGAATGCTTGCCATGATGTCTGAGTTTACCCAGACTCCCTCCAACGTCTACGACGCACTTACCGATGTTGATATGGAGCTTCCCAAGATAAAGGACGAAAACGGCGAAGAGGTACAGCTCACCGCAGGCAACTTCGGCGTATTCAGAATCAACCCCAACAAGGGAGTCAGAGATGCCGCATTCAACGGAATGTTCGGCACCTACAAGAAGTACAACAACACCATCGCCGCAAACTATGCAGGCGAGATCAAGGAGCACATCTTCCGTGCGAAGGTCAGAAACTTCGATTCTGCCTGCGAGTGCGCAATTTTTGACAGCAACGTTCCCGTTTCCGTATATGACAGCCTCATCGAAGCAGTACACAACGCACTGCCCGATATGAAGCGCTATATCGAGCTGAGAAAGAAAGTCCTCGGACTCGAGAAAATCGATATGTACGATATGTACATCCCCATGGTTGAAGATGCTGACCTGAAGTTCACCTTCGATGAAAGCCGCACCATCATCAAGGAAGCCCTTGCACCTCTCGGCGAAGAGTATGCAAAGCTTCTTGATGAGGCATACGACAACAAGTGGATGGACGTATATGAGAACAAGGGCAAGACCTCAGGCGCATTCTCCTGCGGTGTTTACGGCGTACACCCCTATGTCCTTCTCAACTTCACCGAGACCTTTGACGATGTTTCCACCATCGCTCACGAGCTCGGCCACGCAATGCACAGCTACAAGTCTGACAAGGCTCAGGCATATGTAAACCACGACTACAAGATCACCGTTGCAGAGGTAGCCTCCACCGTCAACGAGGTTCTCCTTGCAAAGTATATGCTTAATAAGGAAACCGATCCCAAGAAGAAGGCTTATCTCCTCAACCACTTCCTCGAAGGCTTCCGCACGACCGTATTCCGTCAGACCCTCTTTGCAGAGTTTGAAAAGAAGGCTCACGAAATGGCTGCAGCAGGCACTCCCATCACAGGCGAAGCACTGAACAAACTTTACAGAAAGCTTGAGTGTCTGTACTACGACGGAGCAGAGGTGCCCGAGCTTGTTGATTACGAGTGGAGCTACATTCCTCACTTCTACCGCAACTTCTATGTATATCAGTATGCAACAGGCTTCTCCTCCGCAGTTGCAATCGCTGACAATATTCTTACAACCGGCAATGCAGAGAACTATCTCAAGTTCCTCTCTACCGGCGGCAGCGATTATCCCCTTGAAGAGCTCAAGATCGCAGGTGTTGATCTTACAAAGCCCGAGGCTGTAGGCAACGCAATGAAGGTCTTTGCAGAGACCCTCGACGAGCTTGAAAAGCTCATGGAAACCCTTTAAACAGTACCGACCACCGCAGGATATCCTGCGGCGGTCTTTTCTTGACAAACAACAGCAGTAAACTTATAATTTAAGAAAAATATGAAAAGGAGTGTGAATGCATTGAAATCAAAAATACTTGTCTGCCTTCTTGCAGCAGCTGTTCTTGTGCTGAATGTGTTCATGCTTTTAAGAAAAGAAAATCCGCAGGCTGATAAGATAAAAAGCGATACGGATACAGTGGAATTGTCAGAAACGGATATTTCAAAGACGGATATTTCAGAAACGGATATTCCGAAAGAAAATCTTTCGGATACAGACATTCCGGAGATTTCCGAAAGCGATACACAGATATCGGAAACAGACGCAGAAGAGCCGCCTGACCTCAATCAGTATGCCAAAATAACCGAAGGCGCCACACTGAGAGAAAAGGCAACCTCCGACAGCAAAAAGCTGGGTACCGTGAAAAAGGGCTCTGAGGTAATAGTTATGGACACAAAGGGCTCATGGTACAAAATTACCTATGATGGTAAAACAGGTTGGGTTTATAAATCCTGCATTGAGCTTATACGCAACCGTGAGCTTGACGCAGTGCTGTATCCCGCCATTCCCGCACCAATAAAAGGGGAAGTACAGGATATCAACGGCACAGCAGTCGACAAATATATGGGCGAGATAGCAAACGATTACAATGCCACGGGAATACAGATTGCCATAATCAAAAACGGCAGTGTGGCATATACCATGGAATACGGCTATGCAAATCTCGACAGCAAGACCGCCGTATCGGCAGATACAAAATTCCGCATTGCATCGCTGTCAAAGGTGTTTACCACAATGAATGTAATGAAGGCAGCGGAAGACGGAAAACTTTCTCTTGATGTTGACGTAAGAAAAATATCAGGCAGAAAGACACGCAACCCGAACTACAAATATACCGAGATAACCATGCGTATGCTGCTGACTCATACATCAAGCATGGACGACAGCGATCCTACATATGAGACCTATCCATGGACTCAGCTGTGCAGGAAAGAAAATTATCTGAAGACAAAACCGGGAACAAAATTCAATTACTGCAACTTCGGAATGGGCTATGCAGGTGCCTGTCTTGAAAAGGCGACAAAAATGCAGATAACCGCATTTGCCCAGGAGAATTTCCTCGATAAAATGGGTATAGATGCAGCATATGACGGTACAAAGCTTGACGACAGAAGCCTTGTTGCCACACTGTATTCGGGAAGAGTTGTCACAAGAGAAGCAAAGAAAATATGTGCCGCGCCGAGATTTTCAAATCCCGGTGAAACCTACAATGTGGGTGCAGGCGGACTTATAATCAGCGCAAAGGATTATGCAGCTCTTATGACTGTTCTGATGAATGAAGGACAGTATAACGGTGAGCAGTATCTTTCAAAAGAGACAGTCGATGCGATTCTTACTCCTCATATTAACGCAGGCAGCTTCCAGCAGTGCATCGGCGTAAGGCTCAAGGAAGACATGATAGACGGACGCACTATGTATTATCATCCGGGCAGTGCCTACGGTGTATATTCGCTGATGGCATTTGACCCTTCCGACGGCAGCGGCGTGGTTGTTGTAACCAGCGGTGCATCGGGCAAGATAAATAATAAAAAGCTGTACAGTGTATGTGCCGACATAATGGAGCTTTGCTACGAAGAAGTAATAAATCTGTAAAAAACACTGCAGTCACAATTTTGACTGCAGTGTTTTTTCAATAGCTTGACAAAAAAGAAACGATACAATATACTTTAATACAAGTATATTGGAAGGAGTTTTAAATTATGAAATGTCAGAAATGTGGAACCGTGTACGCAATGAATGAGGTCAAATGCAGCAACTGCGGAGAGCAGCTGAGAGCGCCGGATAAGATATTCCGCCTTCGCTTCTGGATGATTATAAGCTGTGCAGCAATTATGCTGCTGATTTTCATCGCAAACATTATAATGGACTCTACTTATGAATTAAAAGCCATTTTTGCTGAGTTCTGTGAAAGCATGGGAACACATAGAGAAATCGTGCATGCTATGGCCATAATATTCGCAGGGCTTAATCTTGTGACCTTTATCTTCAACATGATCAGCCAGACAAAGCTAAAGAATGGCAACTGCGGATTCTTTTGTGTGCTGTTTATGATACTTCCTTTGCTTGGAGTAGCTTATGCTGTTATGACAGCAAAGTCAGCTTTCGATCTTTATGGAAATGATTCCATTATCGTATCTGCAATACTGTGCGGTATATATGCTGTTACCCAGATTGTAGCGTTTATCGAAGGACTGAGAATCAGAAGTGTTCAGACAAAAGTACAGGCACACTACAGAGAAAACCGCAATAGCCAGAAATAAGATAATAGCAAAAAAGAAGCACTCCGTAAGGAGTGCTTCTTTTTTATTCACTGTCCTTATTTCTCTCTTTCAGCGCTCTGTTTATCTCATCCGCTTCTTTTTTCATAATAATGTAGCTTATCACAAAGACAAGAACATAAACTATGGCAACCGAAACAACCATATCGATAATTCCTTCAAGACCGAATGAATACCAGTCAAACATAACGCTCAGCCACACCATGACAACGCACATTATTATAAAGTGAATTATTGTACCGATAATAAAGTGTCTGCCGAGTTTTTCCATAAGAGCGAAGAAGGCTGCAGTAACAAGAGCGGTAGCAAAGCCTGCAAGGAGAATCTGAAGCATGATATATCTGTTGGGAGAATGCTCCTCCACAGACAGATAATTGAGATTGACAACAAAAACAATAGCCGTTGTTATTGTGCCGAAAAAACTGAGAAAAGATTTTATGAATTTCATATTCCGCACCTCCTACAAACCGAGCTTCTTTTTCAGGTCAGGCACATACTGACGGGAAATAACGACTCTTTCACCGTTTTTCAGCACAGCCTCAAGGCGTCCGTTGAACATGGGAACGATTTTTGAAATCCTGCCCACATTTACTATCATTGCCTTTGAAATGCGCACAAAATCAGTGTGCTCAAAGATATTTTCAAGCTCATAGAGCTTCTGTTTTATTTCATAGACATTCTTTTCACAGCAGGCACAGACCTTGTTGTCAACGGATTCAAAGTAATACACCTCACGGGTGTCAAGCCTTACGATACCGTCCTCTGAATAGGCATTCAGCTTGCTGCGTCCGGACTTGAGAGCATATATCAGCTCCATCATTTCGCTGTCTATGCTGTTGGAGCGGATGATTATTTCTTCTTCCTGCCCGTCGCCGAGAGCTTCTATTGTGATTTTCAAATCAATCCCCCGATTCTTATCTGTCGGTCTTTCTGCTTAATTTTGTAACAAGTACACCAAGTGCGGTAAAGACGATTCCGCATCCGAAAAGAATAACAACAGCTGTAAGGTCACTTACATCCTTTCCGAAGAATTCAAGATCGGTGCCGAGAGCCAGACGGTACTCGCTGACCATAACGGAAGGAGCACCTTCAAATACAACAGCCTCTGCATCGGCAGTCATGATATTGCGGAAAATCTTTGCACCGTAAATTACGGGGAGGCACTTTATGCCGGTGGCGATGCCGCCGGAGAAGTTGCCGATAGGGAGATAGATGCCGCCAAGGAATCCTACCAGAGTGCCGATAACTGTGCCGAGTCCGCTCCATGCACCCTCGGTTTTTGCCAGCATTGCAACAACATACATAAGCGCTGCATAGGTGAATGAATTAAGTGCAATGGCACCGAAAAGCTTTACATGATCAAATAGGGAATAGGGCTCAGCACCCTGAGAGATGCAGTATATTTCCGCAATGGCAAGGGTCAGCACACAGATTATAATGGAACAGATCCATGCAGCGATGATATAGGAAGCGGAAATTGCAAGACGGCTGATAGGTGCAGTGTATATGGAGCTGAGTCTGCCTTCTGTGCGATCCTTAATCATGGTGGAATAAACTGCAATGGTAACAGAAACTGCGTTTATCGCAACAATACCTGCAGATATCCACTGGAGAACAAGAATGGTGGCATTTGCCTTGTCTGCTGCAGCATCTCTGCCGGGTATTTCTGAGAGCATATTCACAATTTCCTCAATGTGCATATCTCCGATAAAAAACAGCATAAGTCCGATTACTATAAGCATTGCAAGGAGAGAGAAGAACACAGCACCCTTGTCACGCAGATATATTCTTATATTTCTTTTTGTTAGTTCAAACAGCTTCATTTGTGTTATTCTCCCTTCGTATAGTTTTCGCAGGCATTGAGGAAAACGTCGTCCATAGTGCCCTGTATTACCTCAAATCCGGTTATCTCATTTTTAAGGGAATATACAGGGTCAAGTGCCTTTACGGTGTCCTTTACAGTGAAGCTTACACCGTAGTCCTCTTTGACAGCGGATATGCCGAAGTTTTCAAGAGAGGAAATAATACTGCTGCATTTTTCTTCTCCGCAGTAGATTTTTACTGTGTCAGAAGCAAACTGTTCCTTGAGCTCAAAGGGAGTTCCGTTTGCACGGATACGTCCGTTTTCAATAATAATTATCTTGTTGGCTGCAGCAGCTTCCTCCATATAGTGAGTGGTGAGGAATACCGTCATGCCGGTGTTTTTACGAAGGCTTTCGACAGCACTCCATACATCCTTTCGTGTTGCAGGGTCAAGTCCTGTGGTAGGCTCGTCAAGAAACAGCAGCTCGGGAGTGTGCATAAGAGCGGCAGCAATTTCACAGCGTCTTTTCTGACCGCCTGAAAGTGTGCTGTATTTCTTCTTCAGGAGATCGCCCATGGAAAGCATCTCGCACAGTTCAGAAAGTCTTTTCTTTGCCTGAGACTTGCCAGCACCGTGAAGAATACCACGGCAGATAAGGTTTTCCTTTACGGTGAGAATTCCGTCCAGGCAATTCTGCTGATATACAATACCGATTTTGCGTCGGATGGTGTCATCGTTTTTGCCGAGAGTTTCACCGCATACCTCCGCACTGCCACCGTCGGGTCTGAGAAGTGTGGAGAGCATATTTATTGTAGTAGTCTTGCCGGCTCCGTTTACGCCGAGAAAACCGAGAAGTTCACCCTGCTGTACCTCAAAGGAAATGTTGTCAACAGCGGTGAAGTCACCGTAGCGTTTTGTCAGATTGTTTAATCTTATTGCCGTCATGATTTTCATACCCCTTTCCTGTCTGTCTACATTGTAACCAAATTCATTCAAGGCTGCAAGGCTTTTTAAGTAACCTGCATTTTTCAGAGGGTAAGCTGCGAAAAAGATAAATCAGTTGACAATTTTTATCAATGAGATATAATCAGTAATGAGTAGATTGACAGAAGGTCAATAATGCTCAGAAAGAAAAGAGTATATAGAAAAGAATTGGAGGAAAAGAAAAATGTTATGTTCAAAATGCGGAAATGAGATCAAGCTTGGTGAGATCAAGTGCAGCTCCTGCGGGGAGTATGTGAGAATCGGAAAGGGAAGCCGTGCCGTATACCACATCCTCACTGTGGTTGGAACAACCATTGTGCCGCTTGTCTGTGCAGCCTTCGGCGTACTTGCAGCACTGTCTGTGCCCGGAGACCTGAATGATTTCAAATGGATTAACGGATTGCTTTTGCTTATTCCCGTGGCTCTTGCGTTCAACATTATTATCTGCAATGCAATGAGAAAGGAAGAATGGAAAAAAGCGCATGATATAATCAAGTTCCTGCCCTGCGGAATATATCTTATCGGATTTACAATCAGCCTTATTTCCGTTATTCTTGCATCTGCTCCCGTCGGAATGATTTACATCTTCATATTCTTCGGAATGTGTGCAGTTCAGGTCGGTATGCTGTTTATTGCCATCAAGGTCAGCAAAAGACTCAAGGCAATAAAGGCAACCTATGATGAGTATTACAGACAGAGAAGAGGAAAGTCTGATTACAAGAATCTTAAATAATTTAAAAGCACCCTCTTATGATATGCACCCCAAAAGTTAGACACTTTTGGGGTGCATTTTTCAGAAAAATACGGCGAGGTGTTTTTAAAAAATAATTAGATAATCATCAAAGTAAATATTGACAAATTAAATCTGATTTGATATACATATAATCAGATCGGACCTTTGTCGGGGGATGGTATCGATCAAATTAAATTAAATTGAGGTTATAAAATGAAAATAAAAATTGAGAAAATGAATTCATATTTTGACGAAAAGATATCAGAGTGCAGAAAAAGAGAAGAAGAGCTCTTGTCGGATGAACGTTCCGATGAAGCGAATTTTGAAAAAATCAGGTTAAATATCTATGATATTTTCAAAACGGTGCTTGCTGCAGCACAAAAAGCCTGCGGAGATGATAAAGAGGCTACAAAAAACTTTTTCCTTGATAAACTTGAGCAGATACCGTCAAACTGGTATAATTCATTGGAAAGAGCACAGATTCATGGAGATGAAGAAAAACAGCAGACAGAAAAAATCAAAATTGAAGTTGCAGAAGACATCAAGAAGATATTTACAGGTTTTCTGGAGGAATCATAATGACAGAAACAGATGCAGTCAAGCTTTTTAAATGCCTTGCAGATAAATCACGTCTACAGATTTTAAAATCCCTTGCTATTGAGGATATGTATGTGGAAAGACTTGCCGAAAGGCTTGGGATAACGCCTCCTACGGTGTCGTTTCATCTTAAAAAGCTTTCGGAGGCAGGAATGGTCACCTCGTATAAAAGCCAGTATTACATGATGTATTCATTGCATAGGGGTGTATTCGAAACAAGTATCATTGATATTATCAGTGAAAAATCAGATGAAGCAGACCTTCAGGCGCAGCGAGATGAAGAATACAGACAGAAAGTAATCGACAGTTTTTTTGAATATGGAAAACTGAAAACAATACCTGCGCAGAGAAAAAAGAAGAGGATAGTTCTTGAGAAAATAGTTGAATTTTTTGAGTCTGGCAGAGTATATAAAGAACATGAAGTAAACGAGATAATAGCTCAGATTCATGAAGATTACTGCACCATACGAAGGGATATGATAAGTGAAAGGCTGATGGGCAGAAATACAGAAGGATATTGGAAAGAATAGCAAAAGCTCCCTCTTCTGAGGGAGCTTTTTAGGTCGTTGAAGGGAAAACACCCGCAACAAACAACCACCCGTCAAGGCACAGCCTGTTTTTATCATAGTGTCTTACTCTTCGCAGTTTTCCGCAGAAAGCTGTTTGTCTATATACTCTGGCATTGTAAGACCTGACTCCTCGCAGCGGCGGATTATGCCTGTTCTTATGGCAGACTGTTTTTTCTCAGAGCGGATTATCCATCGTGCGATGAAATATTCAATGGTGCCGATAACGGCAATGAAGAAAAGGGTATCGTACCATGTGCTGTCACGGGCTACATCAATTACGGAGAACACAGTTACGATGAGAAAGAGAAGGGGGACAACAATGGTCATAGTCGTCATTGTCGTTTTTTCTTCCTTTTTGAGCTTTTCGAGATAGCCCTCAGCAGTTACCTTGCCCTTCCTTGTAAGCCTTTCAAATCGGCTTTTCCAGCCTTTGAGAACAGCCTTTTCCATGTCCTTGTTCTGAAGATTTCTGTAATAGCTGTCCTGCTCAATTTGTTTTCTTGTATTGCGCAGAGAGCCGTAATTTCTGTATCTCCACACAGAGCGGACGATGAGATAAACAATAATATAAAGTCCCGAGCCGATAATCAGAGGTGCGGTGGGAAGCATGAATGTCACATCGCTGAAGAAATGAACTCCAAGACCGATAAGCACAATAAACAGAGCGATTACAACAAGGGGTAAATACTGACCACGGTAATTTGAACCGTCCTTTTTCTTTTTAAGAAGGATAGGAGCCAGTACACAGTCGGAAACCAGCAGAAGTATAATTGCGGTTATAAAACCTATACCGTAACCGGAAACATCACTTTTGATGTTGAAGAAATTCTTTATGGTGTTATCAGCGGCAATAGCCTCTATGCACTCAAGCACAAATACAAGCCATGCAGTGCGGTAAAGATTTACAGGAAGTCTTTTCAGCCTTTCGGAGAAAGTGTAATCGCCGAAGAAATTCTTGAGAAATTTGTTTTCATCCCTGCCGATAAGCTTGTTTACAGGCTTTTTGTCGGTCTGTGCGGTGAGGAGAAGATCATAAAGCTCAGTCATTTTTTCATCCATTACATCCTGTGCAATGTTCTTTAAGGTTCCGTAGATCTGCGCTCTGGAAAACACCTCACGGTATTCTCCGTCAAGCTGAGTTTCAAGTAAATTGTAATCCATTGTTATACTTCCTTTTCAAACAAGATTTTAAGTGCGGTTTTCGTTACCCTCTCGTAGCTTTTTTTGAAGGCTTCGAGATAGGCGCTGCCCTCATCGGTGATGGAATAATATTTCCGTATGGGACCGAGGGGTGATTTCGCCTTGCGGCAGGAAATATAGCCGTTTCTGTCGAGGCGTGTGATTATGGGATAGAGAGTGCCTTCTCCCAGATCCTCAAATCCCGCTTCTTCAAGACGGCTGAGTATCTCATAGCCGTAGGTTTCACCCTGTGCGATTATCCCCAATATACATCCTTCCAGAACACCTTTGAGCAGTTGGGTATCTTCCATATGCCACTACTCCTTTCAGCTACTTTGTAATCTCAAGTAGCTTGACTGTAATATACCACAGCTACTTTGCGTTGTCAAGTAGCTGTGGTAAAATTTTTTGAGGTCGTGTTTTTACGTCCAAAAGTCAAATTTAAATTAATTTTGTCAAATAGACTTGACACGAAGTAAAGAGTGTGTTACTATACACTCGAAAGGAGGGAGCGTATGAGTAAGAACATAGCGCTCAAGGTTGCCAGAGCAGAAAAGGACATAACCCAGAAAGCACTGGCGGATATGGTGGGAGTCTCACGTCAGACGATCAACGCCATAGAGAAAGGGGAGTACAACCCTTCTATAAGGCTTTGCAGAAAGATCTGCAGGGCAATGGGAAAATCACTTGATGAATTATTCTGGGAGGAAGATGAAAATGAAGAAGACGAAGAAGACTAAGGTTATAGACGAAAGACAGGAAAAGAAGCTTCTGGAAATAGGTAGCGGCGGCTTCTGGATGGCATACTGGATACTTCTTGTGGTCATGCTCGTGCAGATGGCGATAGAAAGCATAGACATGAATATATACATTCCGTCCTTTGCAGGTGAGTGGGTGATTTTCATGGTAATGAGCCTGTATATAGTGTGCAGATGTGCAAAGAACAACATCTGGGAACCCAAAAGAGAACCAAGTGCAAAGGCAAATCTTGTATACAGCCTTATTGCAGGTGTTGTGATGGGTGTTATGTGGTTTATTGTACCCTATGTAAAGTCCGGGAAACTTATAGGCTCCATTGCATCAGGTGTGTTTATTGCTGCTGTGGTATTCGGTCTGTGTATGGCTGCCCTCAGCATTTCCGCCGCATCATACAGAAGAAAGAAAAAGAAGCTTGAGGAAGCTGAAGACAGCGACGAAGAATAAAAAAAGACCGGCTTTAAGCCGGTCTTTTTTGTTATAAATTTAGTCTCTTTCAAAGGTGAGGGGGAGTTCAACGCCGAGCTCTGCAAGATCCTCAAAAACGCTTGCGTCGCTGCCGGTGTCAATGGTCATTGTGGTAGCAGAGTAGTTGCAGGTGACGTAATCTTCGCAGTCTGCGAGGTCTTCCTTATCCTCGGTGATATAGAGCTTGTCGCCTTCGAGCTTGTAGAAGCCTTCCTGGGACTCAACATCCTCAAAGGACTCCATGATAGCATCGCCGTTGAGATAGTCATCCATTGAAGAATCCATGTATTCCTCAATGCTCATGCCAAGCTGATTCTCATAAAGTTCATCGATTTCTTCACGGCTCATGCCGGCCTGATCCTCGAGGGTTTTGTACATCCATTCAACCATAGCATCGATCATGACCTCGAAATAACCCTTCATGGATTCAGCAGTAGCCTCTTCGTCAAGATAGAGGTAGCAGCTGCCATCTTCTTCGAACTCCATGACCATGTAAAGAAGAAGTTCGGCATCGCCCATATCAAAGCCTTCCATGCCCATGCTGTCAAATTCGCCTGCAAGCTCCTGACCAAGTGCATCGGTAAGATCAATTTCAGAAGTCCACTTACCGGTGAGAGCTGCCTGAGGAAGTTCCTTTTCCTTTGCACAGCCTGCAAAGCAGAAGATCATTGCGAATGCGAGAACGATTGCGAGTACTGACTTGATTGTTTTCATAATACATATCCCTTTCTTTTCGTGAGATAAAAAAATTATATCATATTAAAATATAAAGTCAAGTAAAGGTATGATGAGAAAAAAGAACCGACTTGATGTCGGTTCTTTTGGGTTTCGGATTATTCCTTTTCAAAGACAATAGGAAATTCAATGCCTGCTTCAGCAAAGCTTGAGAAGAAGGTTTCGCTGCTTGCGCCTTCGATAAGAAGCTTGCCACCGTCAAAGGAGTAGTTGTAATAATCTGCATTGTCAAGTGCAAGCTCACCTTCGGCGATATAAAGCTTGTTGTCTTCAAGCTTGTAGATGCCCTTTGCAGAGCCGCTTTCAATAAAGGAATCAGCAACAGCCTCAGGGGTCATGGTGCTTGTGACCATCAGCTTTGCATACTCGGGGATTGTAACATCGTAAGCCTGCTTGAACTGCTCGTCAGCCTGCTCTCTTGTAAGACCGGAGGTCTCAAACTGAGAATATACATTCTCAGCAAGAAGTCTTTCAAATTCGTTAAGATAAGCGCTGACAGACTCGACAGTCTTATCTCTGTCAAAATACATGGAACAGGAATCCTCGGTAAACTCAAAGATCATATAGGAGTTCATGGGAACATCCTTGGGTATAACGGAATCAACAAGATCAAGTTCCTCAAAAATGGAGTCCATGTAAGCGGTAAAATCAAGAGATGCAACCCACTTGCCGATGATCTTTTCTTCATCGGGAACATCCTTGCCGCAGCCTGCAGCACAGAAAAGCATGGTAAATGCGAGGAGCAGAGCGATAACTGACTTGAAGTGTTTCATATTCTAAAGCCCTTTCGTACAACATATTTCCTTAATGATATCATATCAGAAAGAAATGTCAAGAAAAGAACAGAAACTACTTCAAAGCCTCAATAAGCTTATAGAGGACGGGCTCGAATTTTGCACCGTACCAGTGATTATCTTCTTCTGCAGTGACCTTGATGCACTCGATGGTATAATCAGCTGCGATCTTTGCACTGTCATAGGCGTTTTTGCCGCTGCAGAGAGCGCCGGTGAATGCGGATGCGTAGATATCGCCTGTGCCGTGGCAGCTGTTGGGAAGCATGATGTGCTCATAATAGCTGTAGGTGTTGTTTTCAACTATGACAACACCGTTTTTGCCATTCTCATATGAAACGCCTGTGAGAATAACGTTTTTGCAGCCGAGAGCGAGAAGCTTTTCAATAAGAGCATCAATATATGCTCTGTCATATTCGGTGCGGAAATCCATATCGGTAAGGAAAGCAGCCTCGGTGATATTGGGTACAACATAGTCTGCCTTGCCGCAAAGACCCTTCATTGCTTCAACAAATGCGCTGTCGAAGCCGGGATAAAGCTTTCCGTTGTCAGCCATTGCAGGGTCAACAATCTTTACGCAGTTTTCAGAAGCAGTGGCATCAAAAATATCAGCCACATAGTCTATCTGCTTTGTGCTGCCCAGATATCCGGTATATATAGCTTCAAACTTAATGCCTTCCTTTACCCAGTGATCCTTTATTGCAGGCATATCATCGGTCAGGTCACGGAAGGTGTAGCCTGAAAAACCTGCAGTGTGGGTGGAAAGCACAGCGGAAGGAAGAATGCAGGTTTCAAGTCCGCAGGCGGAGAGAATGGGAAGTGCAACGGTAAGGGAGCACTGTCCGACGCAGGAAATGTCCTGAATAGTGAGAATTTTCTTGTATGACATAATCGGTCACCTCGTAATTGTTTTTTACAAGGGGAGTATATTCCATGACTGGTAATAAGAAAATAACCAAAATAAAATAAATTTATATAACCAGATCAGCTTTTCTTTCGTCTTTCACGGCGTATGCGGTTAATATGACGTTCGAAATCACCCGAAGAAAGCAGCTCAGCAAGGACATACTGCTCGAAAACCGGCACAGTGCAGGAATAAAAGCCCAGCTTCTGTTCAAAACCGGAAATAAGCCCTTCAGGCAGCACCATATAACCGACACGCACAGAGGGAGCAACAGTTTTGGAAAATGTATTCATATAAATAACACAGTCGTTATGTGAAAGAGAAAAGACGGTATCATCGTTTTTACTGGAAACAGTAAGCTCTGATTCATAGTTGTCTTCAATTATGTATCCGCCTCTTGTTTCAGCCCAGCGCAGGTATTCACGCCGTTTTGATGCGCTTGCGGTAATACCGCTGGGGTAGCTGTTGAAGGGAGTCACATGGAGCACAGTTGCACGGGTTTTCTCAAGCTCCGAGCTTTTTATTCCATCGTGACCAAGCCTGAGCATTTCACATCTGACTCCGTTTGCTTCGTATACTCTGCGAATTTTTTCATAGGATGGAGATTCCAGAGCAAAAATTCTGTTTCTGCCAAGAAGCTGGACAATAAGACTGTAGAGATATTCGGCACCTGAGCCGATAATTATCTGCTCAGGTCTGCAGGTGATGCCGCAGCTTCGTGCAAGATATGCACAAAGGGCACTGCGAAGCTCGCTGCAGCCGTGATTGGGAGATTTGACAAGAATGCTGTCACTGTAGTCAAGGAGCACACGGCGCATGGTTTTGGCCAGCACGGAAAAAGGAAAATCCGAATGGCGGTGGTGGGTGCTGTTATGAAAGAGAGGGGCAGATGAAGCCTCAGAGCCAGTGAGAAAATCATCGCTTTTGTAAATCACAAAATATCCCTTGCGAAGCAGTGCCTCGGCATAGCCCTCGTCACAAAGAATGGTGTAGGTGTGCTGCACGGTGATGACGCTGACGCCCGATTCCTCTGCCAGCAGGCGTTTTGAGGGAAGTCGGCTGCCGTGAGGGAGTACACCCGAAATTATATCCGCCTTAAGCTGCTCGTAAAGCTGCAGATATGCAGGCTTTTTTATGCTTTCATCCACTTTATATTTCATCTGGTATTATCACTTCTTTTAAAATGAATAATTATATATTACCAGTATTGTACAATAAAAAGCTGCAGGAAACAAGATATTCCCTGCAGCTTCTGTGATTTTTACTTATGCAGATGCGCCTGCATAAACATATTTGAAAGTATAAAGGGAGGGGAGAGCCTTGCCGCCAAAATCGAACATGGTCTGATTATCCCACTCACTGCCGCCGTAGCAGCCTACAGAAGAAGCGTCAAATTCCTGGGCAGCTTCGGTTGCCCAGCCTGCGCCGTTTTCTTCCCATGCGATACGGTTATTTTCAATAGCTTTATCATATTCACTGCCTGAAAGAGTGCTTACATCATTGACAGGTACCCATGCAATCTCCCACCAGCAGACGCCTGCGCCGGCATCGCCAACATCAGAAACAGCCTTGATTACATCGTGGAGCATATCTGCCTGACCCTGCACGCTTATCTCATAAGCGGAAGCATCGAGCCATTCTCTGCCCTCGTATGCAACATTTCTCTGACCGTCGCCGTCATCCCAGGTCCATGCCCATGCGGTTTCAACACACATGACCTTCTTGTCGTAGGTATCTGCAACGTCCTTGAGCTTTGCGGTGAGATTCTCAAGAGTGCCGTGCCAGTAGGAATAGTAGGAGGAAGCAAAGACCTCGTACTCAACTCCGGCCTTGTCAAGAGCCTTTGCATAGCCCATGTAATTCTGCTTTTCGGGATTTGTAAAGTGGATAATTCTCTGAATCTCAGGGTCGACAGCCTTGACAGCATCACAGCCGGCCTTGCAGAGAATGTACTTGTTGTCGTTATATTCGCCTGCCATACCGCTGGTAATCTCGTTGCCTGTCTGAACATAGGTGATGTTGACTCCTGCGCCCTTCATATGAGTAAGACAATCATATGTAAAACTGTAAAGGGCATCGGTCTTTTCTTCAAGAGTCATATCAGCCCAGGCTTTGGGAGAATTTTGCTTGCCGGGGTCAGCCCAGAAATCGGAATAATGGAAGTCAACCATAACTCCGAGTCCAGCCTCTGTTGCACGTATGCCGATCTGTGTAACGGTTGCAAGGTCGCAGGTGCCTGCACCGTAGGTGCTTCCATCTGCATTGTATGGATCATTGAAAAGACGGACACGCACAGTGTTTATGCCTGCATCGGCAAGAATCTCAAAAAAATCACCCTCATTGCCGTCCATGTCATAGAATTTTACGCCTGATTTTTCGAGGGCGAGGTAAGAGGACACATCTGCGCCCATAACAAAATCCTCGCTGAGATTTTCAATTTTCTCAACTGTGACTCCTGCATTTTCGGTAAATACAACTGCATCTTCCTTTTCTTCGGTTTTTGAACAGCCGAAAACGGAAAGACAGAGCATTACAGCGAGTAAAATTTCGGCAATACGTTTTTTCATATTCAACATCCTTTATTTTTTAGGCGGTTTGCGCTTGTAATTTGCAATAAGCTCAGCGATTTTTCCGGTCTGCAGATAGCTGATGTCAGATATGATGACCCTCATATCAAGTGCACGTTCCCACAAAGACTGGGCTGCGTTACGGAGATTGGGAACAGCAGTGACAAGAGCAGGCTGAGCAAATTCACCCACGAGATTGTGAGCCATTGTATCTATCTCGTAGAGGTAATCACTGCCGAGATTATCCGCACCTGCACTCTTGCAGGAAAGGAAATAGGTCTTAAGACCACGCACGGCCATTACATCAATCTCGTTTGTTGTGGATGAATCACCTTTGCCGTCCCAGTCAATGACAACGCTTATATCGACGTCATCAAAAAGACCGCTGTCGGAAAGTCTGCAGTAGGTTATAAGTTCAAGAACAGAGCCTTTATCACGAAGGACAGCACGGATAATGGGATCCTTGTATTTGAAGGAAACCCGTTCTCTGGTGCTTTCGTAGTCGGTTATAAGTCCTGCCTCGCTGAGCATACGAAGAAGTGCGGGAGGACAGTAATTCTTGTCGATGGGGAGAGGTGCCTTTGTATTTACACTCAGGCTGTCAGTGCCTTCTTCTCTTGCGGAGTGGAAGAAGGAGGTCGACTTATGCCAGGCAGAGCGGTACTTTGTGAAAATCTCCCACAAAGCGAAGGTGTCCGAACGCAGCTCGTCATCTATATCCTTTGCGGATATTCTTCCGTGACGGACAACTGCAGCACCTGTCATGGCAATCATATCCTCTATTGTAAACCGGGGCAGCTGAAGATGCTCGGCCTCATCGCAGTCACGGACATTTTCAAAACGCTCAAACTCAGTATCAAGGCGCATAATGGGAATGTCACAGCTTTCTGCAAACATACCGCAGGCGAGAAGCGCAATATCACTGCCGCCGGTAGCATCGATAACGCAGCCCTGATATTCCTCGGTTACGACCGCAAGAGTTTCTATAACAGCGGAGCAGTCATTGATATCGCAGATTTTATAGTCTATCTCAGTGTCGATTCCCTTTGAATCAAGAAAACCTCGCAGTCTGCGGCGCAGAGTATCATCCCCAATCCGCTCACCACCGATTATTACAAGGGTCTGCGGCTTTGCAGCGCAGGTGCTGACCAGATTAAAAACAGCTTCTTCGTCGAAAATTTCAATAAGAGTTTTCATTGTTTTCACCCCTTGTCAAAGGCTTACGCATCTGATGAAGGCTGCCCGTGAGGACAGACATAGATACATCTTCCGCACACAGCACCTCTGCCGATGTGCTGATATGCTTTTTTCATGTGTTCAGAGCATTTCTGAGGGTCAAATATACTGCTTCTGTCATCACCGGGAGAATATACACCGCCTTTTATAGCTCCCGCAGGGCAGGCCTGAGCACATTTGCCGCAGCCTTCGCATCGGTTTTCGGCTGCAGGCGGATTTTCGCTTACAAGAGGCATATCTGTCAGCACCGTTGCAAGACGGACTCTCGGACCGTGCTCGCAGCTGACAAACAGTGCACTTCGGCCAATCCAGCCCAAGCCTGCGGCAACAGCGGCGGTTTTGTGCTGATAGATACCCGTGTATTTATCTTCCTTGTCGTGCACACTCTGGGATGCAGCGATAGGGAAATAATCAAAGCCTTCACGCCGAATCATTTCGCCGCATAAAAGAGCGCATCGGTCAAGAAGTGCATTGACCCCACGGTAATGCTGAAAATAGGCATAGGTCGGAGCACATTCTATCTGAGAAAGAACAGCATCGGAGAGTCGGTACATGAGAGTAACCGCATAAGGATATTTCTGAAGCTCTGGGGGGATACAAGGAGGTTTTGAAAAACCGACCTCGCATATACCTTCCGAAATAAGACGGCTGCGAAGCTCATCTGTGAAACTCATTCAATCCCCTCCATTACAGCTTTCGGGCAGTCGCGCTTGCATTTTGATATGTATTCCTCAAGACAGAGGGAGTGCTTTGCCATAAATTCAGCGGTATCCTTTCCCACATATCGCAGCTCCCACGGACGTGCGGCAAGTCCTGTGATTTCCTCTTTGGTGTCGGGATATCTGAAAATAAATCCGTACTTGTATGCATTTTTGATAAGCCAGCGACCCTGTGCAAGATTTGCGAAATTGTCCTGAAGCTCACCGCCCTGAGTTGTTACATCAATGGTAAGACCAAGCTGATGCTCGTCAAGTCCGCCGGGCATGATGGATTTCTTTACATCTGCGGCGGCATCGTCATAGCTGGAGCCCTGTGCCATAAGGGCATATATTTCCTTATTATAAAGATCGGTCTGAGAAGCAGCGCTTCTCCAGCCCTCTTCAGGAATCATGCTCATACCGTCGCTTATCATGGCATCGTGCATTTCGAGATATGCACGGGCGGCTTCCTCACGAAGGAGTACCTTATCGCCGTTGGGGGCACCGATAAGCATGACAAGGTCACTGGGAGACCAGTTTTCGTCGAGGGGAGAATCTGAAATAATATAAGGATATTTCTCCACGTCTGTAAGCTTTTCTGCAACAACAGCCACAGCATCCTCCTTCGAGCAGGCGGTGCAGTTGTTACAAGTAGAAACAAAGAGAGTGATAATAAGAAGAACCAGCGCAGCGACAACGATCATTCTGAAAAAGACCATACGGTTTTCATAGTCGTTGACGGCTTCACTGATGATATGTTTGTTTGCCACCGGCGTCATTCCTTTCAAAATTAACATTTTTATTATACACCAACACCTGTTCCTTTGTCAAAACCGTGTAATGCATTAATAACATAACTAAATGTTCAAACCCGTTTTTGAAATACCATTACAAAACACTGATTTTCTTCGGATAGATATCTGATCTTCTTTAGTTTTGGCTTAATAATGCGATTTTTTAAGGATGATCTGATGGGAATGAAGAGAACGCAAAAAATGCAGTTTGTGACTTTTTGTTCTATTAGCATATAAAATAATAAATATATTTGGTTATTGTGTTTATTGATAATCCAATGTGATTTTGTTATGATAATAACGATGTCAAATATCATTCAGGAGGTTATACATATGAGTGAATTTTTCCCTAATATTCCTAATGTTAAATATGAAGGCAAGGATTCCAAGAATCCCTTTGCCTTTAAGTTCTACAATCCCGACGAGGTAATCGCAGGCAAAACCATGAGAGAACACTGCAAGTTTGCACTTGCATGGTGGCATGCTCTCACCGCAGGCGGCACCGATATGTTCGGCGGCATTCCCGTTTATGATCGTAATTTCGGAGCTACCGATCCCATGGAAATCGCAAAAGCACGTGTATACGCAGGCTTCGAGATCATGGACAAGCTTGGCATCGATTATTTCTGCTTCCATGACCGTGACATCGCTCCCGAGGCTAATACCCTCGCAGAGACCAATGCACGTCTTGACGAGATTTCCGATCTCATCGCAGAGCAGATGAAGAAGTATAACAAGAAGAACCTCTGGGGTACTGCAAACTGCTTCGGCAATCCCCGTTACACCAACGGTGCAGGCACCAACCCCAATGCTGATGTTTTTGCATTTGCAGGCGCTCAGATAAAGAAGGCTATCGAGCTCACCGTAAAGCTTGGCGGTACCGGCTATGTCTTCTGGGGCGGCCGTGAAGGCTATGAGACACTTCTCAACACCGATATGGGTCTTGAGCTTGACAATATGGCTCGTCTTATGACCATGGCTCGTGACTATGCACGTTCCATAGGTTTTGAGGGCGATTTCTATGTAGAACCCAAGCCGAAGGAACCCACCAAGCATCAGTATGATTTCGATACCGCTACCGTTATCGGCTTCCTCAAGGAGCACAACCTCGACAAGGATTTCAAGATCAACATCGAGCAGAACCATGCAATCCTTGCAGGTCACACCTTCCAGCATGAGCTTGCAACCGCTCGCATCAACGGTATGTTCGGCTCTATCGACGCTAACCAGGGCGACAACCTTCTCGGCTGGGATACCGACCAGTTCCCCACCAACGTTTACGAGGCAACCCTCTGCATGCTTGAAGTTCTCCGTGCAGGCGGCTTCACTAACGGCGGTCTCAACTTCGATGCTAAGCTTCGCCGTGGTTCCTGCACTCCTGAGGACATTTTCCTCGGCTTCATCGCAGGTATGGACACCTATGCACTCGGTCTTCGCATTGCTGCAAAGATCATCGAGGACGGCAGAATCGACGAGTTTGTTGCAAAGCGCTATGCAAGCTGGAACGAAGGCATCGGCGCAAAGATCCGTGCAGGTGAAACAACTCTTGCAGACCTCGAGGCATATGCACTTGAGAAGGGCAACGTTGCTACCACCACCGCTTCCCAGGAGCGTCTTGAGAGCATCCTCAACGAAGTCATGTTCTCTCTTTAAGTTAAAATATCAGACACCCGATCGAAAGATCGGGTGTTTTTATATGCAAGAATATTTTACACTTTCCTATTTAATTTATAAAAGTAATATGTTATACTTGATCTGTACACGTTATAAATAGGAGTGCTGTAATTGAAGTACAAGGTAGGTATGGTCAGCCTGGGATGTCCGAAAAACCAGGTCGATGCAGAAATAATGCTTGAAAATCTCCGTCAGGGCGGATATAAGCTGGTAGAAGATGCTGCAATGGGCGATGTTGCCATAGTCAACACCTGCGGCTTTATCGAAAGTGCCAAGGCAGAGTCAATAGAAGAAATACTGGAGCTGTCAAAGCTCAAGGCAGAAGGCAAGATAAAAGCAATAATTGCTACAGGCTGTCTTGCCGAGAGATACAGAAACGATGTCCTGGAAGAAATTCCCGAAATCGACGGAGTTGTAGGAATCGGAGCAAACGGCAGAATATGTGAGGCTGTTGAGCGTGTCCTCGCAGGCGAGAAGGTTGCTATTTTCGGCGAGAAGGAAGAAATGCCCATGGAGGGCGGAAGAGTTCTTACAAATCTTCCTTATTTTGCATACCTCAGAATTGCCGACGGCTGTGACAACTGCTGTACATACTGTGCAATTCCCCTTATCCGAGGCAGAATGAGAAGCCGTACCATGGAGAATATCGTTGCCGAGGCTGAAAGCCTTGCAAGAGATGGCATCAAGGAACTTATCGTTGTTGCCCAGGATACCACCCGCTACGGTGAGGATCTTTACGGAAAGCCCGTACTTCCTGAGCTTCTTGATAAGCTTTGCGAAATCGACGGCGTTGAATGGATAAGAATTCTCTACTGTTATCCCGAAAGAGTAACAGATGAGCTGCTCAGTGTTATGGCAAAGCAGCCGAAAATCTGCAAATATATGGATATTCCTCTCCAGCATGCAAACGGTGATATCCTCAGAGCAATGAATCGCACAGGCGATTCAGAATCACTGCTCAGACTGATTGCACACATCAGGGAAATGGTTCCCGGAATAACCCTGCGTACTACATTTATGGTCGGATTCCCCGGTGAAACACGCAAGCAGTTTATGGAACTTGCAGAATTTGTCCGAAAGGCAAAATTTGAGCGCATGGGCTGCTTCATCTGGTCAGCAGAAGAGGATACCCCTGCCTACAGTTTCCCTGACAGAGTCAGTGAAAACGAGGCACAGCGCCGCTATGACATCATAATGAATGAGCAGTCGAGAGTTATCGACGAATGGATAGAAACCATGCAGGGCAAGGAAATAACCGTAGTTACCGAAGGTTTTGACCGTCTTGCAGAATGCTGCTTCGGACGAAGCAGTGCCGATGCTCCCGATATCGACGGAAAGGTATTTTTCACCACCGGAGGAAAGAAGCTCACAGTCGGAGATATGGTAAAGGTCCGGATTACAGACAGCATGGACTGCGACCTTATCGGCGAAATGATTTCATAAACAGAAGGAGAAAAAATTATGAATCTTCCCAATAAACTTACTCTTTTACGTATGATCCTTGTTCCTGTGGTAGTTGTGCTTACGCTTGTCGAGTTCCCTCACCACTGGATTTGTGCAGGAGTTGTATTTATTGTCGCTGCAATTACCGATGCTCTTGATGGAAATATCGCCAGAAAACGTGGCCTTGTCACCGATTTTGGCAAACTGATGGATCCCATTGCGGATAAACTGCTTGTAATTGCTGCATTTGTCTGCTTTATCACCGTAGAGTTTCCCGGCACCTGGGTATCAGGCCCCATATGTTCTCCCTGGGTCGTAATCATCATCCTTGCAAGAGAATTTCTTGTCACCAGTGCACGCATGATTTATGCAGAGCGAGGAACAGTAATTGCCGCAAACATCTGGGGCAAGCTCAAGACAGTTTTCCAGCTTACCGCAATCATTACTATTTTTATACTCATGTATGGACTCGAGCTGCTTTCAATGTTTAACGTAAATCTTCCCATTATTGCTGATATAGTAGGTGTGGTATTTGTTGTGCTTACATGGCTGTCCGCACTTATCACCGTAATTTCCGGCGGAACATATCTCTATCAGTGCAGAGATCTGCTGAAGGACGCAAAATAAAAATCGGAGGGAATAATTATGGCATTCAATAACAGAAAACTCCAGAAACTCATTGAAGAAGAATCAAAGGCAGCAGATTTCGTAGATGAATTTGAGGACGATTTCGACGATGATTTCGATGCTCCCGAAGAGGCAGAAGCTGTGGGAAAAGAAGCAGAAGAAGCTGTAGAAGAAGCTCCGCAGGAAGAAGTACAGGAAGCACCTGCTGAAGAAATCCCTGAAGAAGTTCCCGAAATTGCAGAGGAGCCTGTTATAGAGGAAATTGTCGAAGAAGAAACGGCAGCAGAGCCCGAAGCTGAGGCAGAGCCTGTTATAATTGCCGAAGAGCCTGCAAAGGCAGAGGAATACGATGCACACAAGATGTGGCAGGACATGGCAGGACTTGCAATCAAGGCAAAGAAATGCATCAAGGACGGTGCATTCTTCCGTGCAAACGATATTGTTACCGTCATGCGTTCCATGCTTGTTGAAATGATGTGCCGCTCAAACGGCATAAACGAGAATTTCAATGATAATGTTGACAATCTCGATGACACATGCAGACAGGAAATCTACACCAGCTACGTTGCATCTCTCAATGCACAGACTCTTACCGATGTTGTCACGCATATAATGACAGTGACGTATAAATATATCTAATTTACAGCATCGGAGAGAAGCATATGCCATCTTATAAAAAAGAACTGATTGACGCAATAATGCAGCGAGATCCTGCTGCACGAAGCCGTTTTGAAGTTCGCCATCTTTACTCGGGCTACAAGGCCGTAATGGCACATCGTCGGGCTGCGTGGTTTCATAAAAGAAAAATGTATTTCATTGCACGTCTTATAAGCGAGCGTGCAAAGCATAAAACGGGAATAGAGATCCATCCCGGCGCAAAAATAGGCAAAGCAGTGCTGATAGACCATGGCTATGGAGTGGTTATCGGCGAAACTGCAGAGGTGGGAGACAACTGCACCATATATCAGGGTGTAACCCTTGGCGGTACAGGTAAGGATAAAGGCAAACGTCACCCCACAATCGGCAACAATGTGCTCATAGGTGCCGGAGCAAAGGTTCTCGGACCCTTTACTGTAGGAGACAATGCAAGAATTGCCGCAGGTGCGGTTGTTCTCAGCGAGGTGCCTGCAGAAGCCACTGCTGTCGGAGTACCTGCAAAGGTAGTCCGAATAGGCGGTAAGAAGATAAACAGCAGCGATCTTGACCAGATCCACTTTGCTGACCCTGTTTCCCAGGAGTTCTGCAAGCTGCGCTTTGAAATTGAAAAGCTTGAAAAGCGTGTAAAGGAGCTTGAAGGCGAAACAGAATAATCCATTTTGGATGTGAGTAATATGATTATCCATGAAATAACTATTCTGCTCTTTTCTGAGCGATGTTGAAATTGAAAGAATATCAATGAAAAAAACATGAAATTATAAAATGAATAATCAGGAAGAGAGTGGAAATATTATGAAAATATATAATACCCTTACAAGAAGCAAGGATGAGTTTGTCCCTATCGAAGAGGGCAAGGTAAAGATGTATGCCTGCGGCCCTACCGTCTATAACTTTATCCACATAGGCAACGCAAGACCCCTTATCGTATTCGATGCATTCCGTCGTTTTCTTGAGTGGAAGGGCTATGATGTAACCTTCGCACAGAACTTTACTGATGTTGACGATAAGATCATCAACAAGGCAAATGACGAAGGCACCGACTTCATGACCATTTCCGAGAGATACATCGAGGAATTCTGGAAGGATGCGCAGGGTCTTGGCGTAAAGAAGGCAACCATCCACCCCAAAGCAACCGAGAATATTGATGAGATCATCAGCATAATCGAGGCTCTTGTTGAGCGTGGTCACGCATATCAGTCCGGCAATGATGTATATTTTGCAACCGAAACCTTCCCCGAGTACGGCAAGCTCTCCAAAATGACCCTTGATGCACTTCTTGACGGTGCAAGCGAGCGAGTTGCTCTTGACGATGTAAAGCGTTCACCTGCTGACTTTGCCGTATGGAAGGGTGCAAAGCCCGGCGAGCCCGCATGGGAAAGCCCCTGGGGTATGGGTAGACCCGGATGGCACATCGAGTGCTCTGCAATGTGCCGCAGATATCTTGGTGAGACCCTTGATATCCACGCAGGCGGTCAGGACCTTATCTTCCCTCACCATGAAAATGAAATTGCACAGTCCGAGTGCGCAAACGGCGTGCCTTTCGCACGTTACTGGATGCACAACGGCTTTATCACCGTAAATAACGAGAAGATGAGCAAGTCTGCAGGCAACTTCTTCACCGTCCGTGACGTTGCTGAGAAGTTTGGCTACGAGCCTATCAGAATGATGATGCTTGCAAGCCACTACAGAAGCCCCATCAACTACTCCTTTGACGTAATCGAGCAGAACAAGGCAGCTCTTGCACGTCTTTACACCTGCCTTTCAAACCTTGGGTTCGTAGTATCCAAGGCAGAGAGCGGTGCAAAGGACGGAGAAGAGGAGATAAAGGCAAAGCTCTATGCTCACAGAGCACACTTTGAAACCGCTCTTGACGATGATTTCAATACCGCTGATGCTCTTTCAGCAATTTTTGACCTTGCCCGTGACATAAACACCTATGTTTCAACCTCCACAAATCCCTCAAAGGAGCTTGCTGAATATGCACTGGCTCTCTTCAATGAGCTGACAGAGGTATTCGGCCTTCTTTACAACCGTGAAACCGAGGACGATGTTGATGCTGAAATCGAAGCACTTATCGAGCAGCGTCAGGCAGCAAGAAAGGCAAGAAACTTTGCCGAAGCTGACAGAATCCGTGATGAGCTGAAGGCTCAGGGCATTATTCTTGAGGACACACCTCAGGGCGTAAAGTGGCACAGAAGCTGATGGGCAAAGTAGTAACGATAACACTGAATCCCGCCTTCGACACCACATTGGTGCTTGACGGGATTCATACAGACAGAATAAACCGACCTGTTTCGGAAACAAAAATATCCGCAGGAAAGGGAATAAATATTTCCGAAAGCCTTTCAGCTCTCGGAATGGACAATATAGCGGCTGCAATAGTAGGCCGTGACAGTCTTGAAGCATTCAGAAAGCCTCTTGATGAAAAGGGGATTCACTGCCGCTTTGTCATAGTTGACGGAGAGGTAAGAGAAAACCTTACCCTTCTTGCAGATGGAAATACGGTAAAAATCAACCGTGCAGGAAATCCTCTGGATAAATCAGCCATAGAGCGAATGAAAGAGCTTATTCGTGATATGTGGGAAGACGGAGATGTGGTGATTTTTTCGGGCAGCATTCCCGATGGAATTGACGATGCCGCTGTTGACAGTCTGATATCATATGCCGGGGAATGCGGATACAGAGTTGTTGTTGACAGTGAAAATATCTCTGCACAACGCCTTATGAATCTTCGTCCGTGGATGATAAAGCCGAACGAAAACGAGCTTGAAATCCTTACGGGACGAAGCCTTTGTACAGAAGAGGAAATGCTTGATGAATGCAGAAAGCTTACAGAAGCAGGTATCGGGCAGGTGCTTTTCACAGTTGGAGAAAAGGGTCTCTATCTTGTGACAAAGGACAGAATTATCAGAGCAGTACCTCCCAAAACCGAAGAGGTCAACTCTGTAGGTGCAGGGGACACATCCCTTGCGGGCTTTGTTTATGCGTTTCTTACGGGAAAAACTGAGGAGGAATGCGCCGTGTATGCAGCCGCCTGCGGCTGTGCGGTAGTAGCTTCTCAGCTACCATATCTTACAGATATGCAGGAAGTCACCGCTCTTGCAGAAAAAACAAAAGTATATTAAGGAGAATGGTCACAAATGGCAGTTACAATCAGTACAGTTGATTACCTCCGTTTCGGAAAGTGCGTCAGAATCGCAAACGATGATGCAGAGATTCTTGTGACAGTGGATGGAGGTCCCCGTGTCATATCCTACCGCAGAACAGACGGAGAGAATCTTTTCTTCAACGATCTTGAGGGCAAGAATATAGTTACTGAGCCTATAATCATGGAAACCTTCGGAAAGCCTGTCTTTGAGCTCTGGGGTGGTCACAGAATGTGGGCAACACCGGAAAATATGCCTTTGAGCTATTACCCTGACAATGAGCCGGTGGCATGGCAGGAAATAGAGAACGGTGCGATTTTCACACCAAATCCCATTCCTGTTGCTGATCTTCAGTACAGCATTACGGTAACCATGGCTGAAACCGGCACAGAAGTCACAGTCAAGATGGATATAAAGAATCTTCGTGATGAAGTTCGCAGAGCAGGCGCATGGGGCATCACCCAGATGCGCAAGGGCGGTTTGGCTATCTGTCCCATGAACCGTGATGAAAGTGTAATTCCCCTTCCCGACAAGTCCATCTCATTCTGGCCGTACTGCGATATGGCAGACAAGAGATTCTCCTTCGGAAAGGATTGCTATAAGCTTCGTCACACAGACGATATCAAAGCAGGCTACAAGTGCGGCACAAACAGTACAGCAGGCTGGCTTGCATATGTAACCTACGGCGATATATTTGTCAAGAAGGTAGCATACGAAGCAGGCGCAGAATATCCTGATTTTGGCTGCACAGTTGAAACCTATGTTGACGGATTCATGCTTGAGATCGAAGGACTTTCACCAATGAAGGACCTTGCAAAGGATGAAACCGTATCTCTTACAGAAACATGGTGGATCACTGATCTTGAGGACGAAATGATAAAGCCCTATATGGACTAAAGAAAAACCGCACTTCATATGAAGTGCGGTTTCTGTTTTTTTGATCAGTCGACAACCTTTGTGTACTCAGTGCCGTCGATGGTGAGAACATCTCCATCAAGGCTGTATGAGAATGTTTCGGTAGTAACAAGTTCAAGGTTTTCCTCAGTTGCAAGGCCTGAGGCAATTATATCGTCAATACTCATTTCGAACAATGCTTCTATGGTTGACGTGCCATCGGTGGTCATGGTGATTTCATTATCGGTGGTGGAATAGTCAGTAATGTCGACCTTCATCCCAAACACCTCAGAATAGCCTGTGCCGTCAGCGTTGAAAACGTAAATGACTTCAAAACCTTCATCAATGCCGGTCCACTTGCCGACGATAGGATTGCTAACGGGAGCATCTGCGGTTTCCTTGCCGCCACAGCCTGCAAATGCACAGGCGAAAAGCATGATAATTACAAGAACTGCAGAAATTTTCTTTATCATAATATACTTCCTTTCAGAGAATAAAGAAATTTGGTTTAAAATAATAATAAATTAATGCATTAGAAAAGTCAAGAAAAAGGCTCCTGCTTGATGCAGGAGCCTTTCAGGCGTTTAATAAATAGCTATAAGTTATTATTAGTTAGCCTTCTTGGTGAACTCGTCGCCGTCGAGGAAGAGGGAGTCGCCCTTAGCCTCATAAGAAACGGTAACGGTTTCGATGCAAGCATCGATGTCAGCCTGAGTAACAAGACCGCCGTCGAGGAGTTCCTCAACGGTCATGCTGAGCATATCTTCGAGCACTCCGGTGCCATCGATGGTGATGGTGAGAGTGTCGTCCTTGTTGTCAACATAGGTGATGTCCATGGTCATGCCGGCAGTTGTGCAGTATCCGGTGCCATCAGCGTTGAAGGAGTATACAACATACTCTTCGCCGCCCTCGGTAATAGCCCAGGTGCCAATATAAGCGGGAGCTGCATCAACAGCAGGAGCATCAGCAGCAGGAGCATCAGCCTTCTTTTCGCCGCAAGCTGCGAAAACGCAGGTGAAGAGCATAACGATTGCGAGAATAGCGGAAATTTTCTTCATAATAATTACTTCCTTTCAAAATCTGTCAAACGCCTTAAATACATGATACAACATATCAAATTTCGTGTCAAGGAAAAGATGTACGCTTAAACGTTATTAAAAAAATACATCTCACAGTGCAGTGAGATGTATTAGAATTTATTCTGCTTTTGTCAGTTCAAGTGTAGCCATATCAGCTCCGTTGAGCTGACTGTATGCGATATCAGTTATGCTGAGAGTATCCTCGCTTATGGTGTATGTGTATCTTTCGGTGATATATCGAAGAGCCTCGTCGACATAACCGTTTTCGACAAGCTCTTCAAAGCTCATATCATTAAGTTCCTCGTAGAGCGAAATATAATCTGTAACAAGAGTCAGATTGGTGCTGTCAGCGGTGAATGTAAATGGAAGCTCATAATCATTTATATTGCATAGACCTGTTTTGTCAGATGCAAAAGTATAGCGAATATCGCCGCTTTCATCAGAATATTCCCATACGCCGACAAGCTTGCTTTCATACTCATTTACAGCAGAAGCAGTATCTTCATCATTCTCCTTGTTGTCTGGTTTGCCGCATCCAACAAGAGCACAGAGAGCAAAAAGTGCAGCGAAGAAAATGCAGAAAAGTCGTTTTGTCATTATTGTTCACCTTTTTTCGAATTTGTGAGTAAATAATACAACGAAAAACAGCATATGTCAAATACAGAAAGCTCCCTGCCGAAAAGCAGGGAGCTTTGTCAGGTTAATTTGCAGCTGCAGCAGTTGCAGTGGTTGTCGTCGGTGCTGCTGTTGTGGTAGTAGTTGTTGTTGTAACGGTTGTAGTGGTTGTAGCCTGTGAAGCGGCCGTCGTACTTGCTGCGGAAGTCGGTACAGTTGTCTGTGAGGTGACTGCGGCAGAAGAGAGGGATGTGCTTGCAGAGGTAACAGCCTGTGTTACAGAGGTAGCTGCAGCAGAAGTGGACTGTGAAGCGGTTGTGGTCGATGCTTCAGAGGCGGCCGTGCTTGCGGCTGTAGGAGAAGTGATATCCGAGGAAGACACTTCTGTGGGAGCAGTAGTAGCAGCGGTTGTTTTAACTGTTGTAACCACTGTTACGGTGCGTGTTGTGGTAGTTGTGGTTTCAGAAGCCGATGTTTCCATGTCAGTGGGAGAAGCAGCAGTAGTTGCATCGCTTTCAGAAACAACGGGAATTTCAGCTATATCGCTCTCAGAAACAACTTCTTCAGCGGGAGCAGGTCTGAATGCCATATACATCATGGACATTGTGGAGAATGCGGTGAAGTAACCGGGAGTGCCTGCAGCATCTGCACGGGCGTAAGTATTTGTGATATTGGAGGCACTGAATTTTGTGCCTGAGCCGCCGACAAGCTTGGTACAGCCCGTAAACATATCGCCGCCATTTGTTATAGCTGCTCTGTTGAGATTGAAGTTTGCATTTGTATATATTCTTTCAAGATTTGTGCAGCCGCTGAACATACTGCTGCAGTTGGTGATTGCACCGTTGGTAAATCCTGAAATATCAACAGAAGTGATATTGGGGCATTGCTGGACAAGAGAAGCGATTGTTTCAGCCTTGCCGGTTGAAAGACTGCTCAGGTCAAGTGCGCCGGTAAGATTGCTGCAGTACATGAACAGTCCGCCGATATCTCGTGCCTTTGAGGTGTTGAGATAGGGGATGATGTTGTTCTGTGCAGTAGCGGTGCTGAATGCTGCATCACGGAAACAGCTTCCGTAGTCAACAACATTATGAGTCTCAAACTTGCTGAGATTAAGATCAGTAAGATTCAGGCAGTAAGAGAACATTCTCTGCATGGTTCTCATTGCAGAAGTGCTTATATTGTCGAAATGAATTCCGGTAACACCTCTGAAATTATCAAACATATAGTCACTGGAACTACTGAAGCATATAGTGGAATCGGAAAGCACATAAATCGTATCGTTGGAAGGATTCCAGTATGCCTTGATAGTACCTGCGCCTGCACTGTCAACGTTTACAGACTTAAGTCCGCTGACATTATATGAGCCGGTCTTGCCGAAATAGATTTTCTTTACGGCAGTATCCTGGAAGGTGTAGTCCTTTGAGCTGCCGTTGGCAAGAGTCTTGACAGCGGCATTGAAATCCTGACCGTTCTTAAGGAATGTGCTGCCGGGATTTGCCCCGCTGTAGTGGGTGAAATAACCGACGGTTGACTGGAATACTGTCTGCTCAACGGCAAGTCGTACGTCAACAACAGCACGGAGATTATGAATTATGTCTTCGTCATATTTTGTGCCTGAGCCGCCGACGAGCTTTGTGCAGCCCTTGAAGATACCTGCAAAAGCAGTATCTATTTCATAGTTGCCGTTTTTGTCGGTTTCATCGGTTGCAGGAGGATCGGAAAGACTTCTGCAGTCGAAATCGTAGTCAGCATAAATAGTGGTCAGATTGCTGCAGTTTTCAAACATACCTGCCATGTTTTCAAGGCTTTCACAGGAGAAACTTCTCAGGTCAAGAGTCTTAAGTCCTTTACAGCCGCTGAACATAACCTGCATGGTTTCAGCATTTGATGTGTCGAAACCGGTGACATCAACGGAAGTAAGTCCTGAACAGCCGGCAAACATACCGCCCATATCCCAGACATTCGATGTATCGAAACCGGTGACATCAATGGATGTAAGTCCTGCACAGCTTCTGAAAATACTTCCCATATCTTCAACCTTTGAAGTGTTGAAGCTGCTGAGATCAAGAGATTTAAGGGTAGTGTTGGGTGTTGCTGCAGAGGTGGAAACGTAGAACATACTCTGCATACTGGTTGTATTGCTGGTATCGAAGCTGGAGAGATTTTCAACAGAAGCAAGGCTTGCGCAGTTATAGAAGAAATAAGCGAAGGTCTTGACACGACTCGTGTCGAAATTCTCCGAGAAGTGAACTTTGCTCAGCTTTGTAAACTGGGTGAATGCGCAGGAGAAATCCTCGCTGGCAGCGATTGCTCTGTCGGAAACGATATAAGCCTTCGTGCCATTTTTGTAGAGCTTGATGCTTCCGTCACCGTAGTAGCTCACGTCAACGCCGGTGATTCCGGCAATCTGTGAGGCGAACTCAGTGGGAGTACCGAAATAAACCTCGGTAAGAGAGGTGTTGGCAGTAATCTCGGTGTATTTGCCTGCCGCACCGCTTGTGGTTGTGCCTGTTGCAAGTGCACGGTTAAGCTTGAATCCCGTTGTAAGGAGAGCATGAGCGTGCTTCACGGAAAGGTGAAGAGTGCCTGCATCTTCAAGGGAAACATACTTTGCATAAGATACGGAGATCATCTGCGGTGAAGTTATGGAAGACACCGCAAGCAGGAACGCCATAATCAGTGACGCAAAGACAAGCCACCGTGGCCGCAAAGCCGTGGTTCCTTTTTTCATGGGCGTTCCCTCCTTTAGTCGATCTGTTCAAAGAGAACAGAAACGGAAATTTCTATATCATTATAGTCAATGCTTATTTCCGAAGATAAGGCCTTGACAGAAAGCTTATGGGTAACCTCTGTTTCCGTGCCGGCCGGCATGGGGTCTGCACCGGTGTAGGTGTAAACATAGCTGCCATCCTTTAAAACGTGAGAAAGCACTGTGCCGTCAATACTGAAAACCAGAGCAGTGGGGGAGATGGAAGAAGATGTGAAGCTTACGACAACATCATACCCGACAGCGACATCTGAAACCTTATCGTTCTTTGCGTTGGTAACGTTTATGTCATAGCTGACGGTCTGCTCTGTAGCAAATTTTGAAGCAGCGTCATTGAAGTCTATCTTCCTGCTGCTGTCATCCCCCACAGAAGCGGCTACACTGAAGGTGGCCACCCTGGCGGAATCCGATGCATCGCCTGCAGTGGCAAACTTTGCAAAGCTTGCCGCAGTGAATACAAAGGTGAGAATAAGCAGATATGAAAGATAAACACGCAAAGGGATTCTGAATAATTTACGCCCCTTCGCCGGGGTTGTCTGTTGATTCATGGTCATGTCCTCCATTCTCTGAGGGATCGCTCTCTTTCAAAGCACGCTTCTGATCAAAATGATCAAAGGCAGAGGGAAGAGCGAGAATAATCAAACCTGCGAACAAAATACACATAAGTCCCAGGGGAGTGCGCAGAAACTCAATAAATAAGCCGATTTTCGGGATTGTGACAATCACCTTTCCCATGATTCTGTCTTTCGTTACGGGAAGACGGTCGGGGGTGTTGTTTGCATCGCCCTGTGTGATGAATCCTGCGTCCGTCTCACTGACAATACGGTGAGTGGTCAGTGAATCACCTGCGTCGATGTAAGTGATTATATCACCTGCATCATAGTCCTTCATTTTCAGACAGACCGCAAGATCATTGATCTCGATGGTATCCTCCATGGAACCTGAAACAATAACAGCGGAGGAAAATCCAAGGAATCTCGGATGCTGATTATCGGTAAAGGTGCGAACACATATGGTGTAAATATTTGAAACAAGCATCAGCGCAAGAACAAAGGTAAGTGCTGCGCTGAGTATCTTCAGCAGAGTTTTCAGTTTTGACACGGGATATTCTGCTCCTCGTCATCATCCTTGCGTCTGCGTGTAAGGAGAAGAAGAATCATGGTCAGACCGCATACTGCAAAGAGGACGTAGTAAAGATTTTCAAGTCCGCTGTCACCGGTTTTCGGTGCAGAGGGTGTTACATAGCTGTTGTTGTCCTCGACAACAATGTATATTCCCACAGTGACATCGTCGGCCTTTCCTGCAGCAGCCTTGTTTCCGAAAGCGGTATCTGCAGAATCCTGAGCGGAGCCGTCGGTGTATTTCCAGAGCCAGTCGATGTCAAAATCCTTTATCTGACCGCCGCCGAGAGAGCCGGTGACAGCACGGATAACATTACTCTGAGCGACACCGTCGGGGAGAGGATAGCTGGAAGTGTCAGCAACACCGTCTGCGGAAAGAGCAGTTTCCACGGTGAGCTTATCGTCCGACTTGATGGTATAAAGAACAGCTGTGAACTTTATCGAACCCTT
Source organism: Acutalibacteraceae bacterium (assembly GCA_045604155.1). Taxonomy (GTDB): domain Bacteria; phylum Bacillota; class Clostridia; order Oscillospirales; family Acutalibacteraceae; genus JAISGQ01. The sequence continues at coordinate 27,052 of JAZUNN010000054.1, read as the reverse complement.
CACATCGTTCTTGAGTCGGACAATATCGTATCCTTCAGAACCGGGAGCAACAACATTGTCGCCGTTGTCAGACTTGATATTGGTATACTGTGCTTCGAAAGCGGAAAGTTCTCCGACTCCGTCTGCGTCAACCTTTGTGCCGCTGTCCCATGTAAGCTTATTCTTTGTATAAGTAAGAATATGATCTGGATTTTCGCTGCGTCCCGAATAGGTAATGCCCGCAACAAAGGGGAAGGTTGCAGCGAGAAGGATGAAAAGTATAAGCACTGTCGGCAGAAGCCAGCGGGTTTTCTTTTTTGATTGTTTATTCATAAGCTTTTCCTCCATGCCCGGGAGATTGCTTTGATAATGGGCGAAAAATTTAGATCTGAAGTCCTGAATTCAAAGAAAAGTTTATCTGTATAAGCTCTTCTTTGAGCTCGGGACACACCCCGTCCGCCACGAGGACGGGGTGTGAAAAGCTTTGATTAGTCGATCTGGGTGACAGTTACATCAACAGCGATGGAGATGGTAGCTGCATTGTCTTCAGCTGCCTGATCACCAAGATAGGTGTCCTTGACATCATTGTCGTCGCCGGTGGAGAAGGGCCACTCCCAGGAGATAGCAACCTCAGAGCCGCCGGTAAGAGCGGAGAGGTCGGTGCCGGGAGCATACTCAGCGGTGTAACCGGTGATAGCGTCTGCGATATCTGCAGCAAAAGCAGCTGCAGAGGTGTAGTCAGCGCCGTCGAATTCATCGCCGTCAACAGTGACGATGATGGGGCAGTAGAATGCGCCGTCCTCATCAACCCATGTATCAGAGAAGGAAACCTCAGCCTCGTAAGCTACTTCAACAGCAACCTCGGGTGTGCCGGAGAGCTCGATGGTAGCAAAGTTGCCTTCGGTACCGGGAGCAACGACCTTGACATCAGACTCAACGGTAAGACCGGTGTAGTTGCTGTCGCTGTCGTAGGTCTCGAAGAAAGCTCCGTCAGAAGCAGAAACAACAACGCCGAACTTTGCAACACGTGCGCTGTCCTTAGCATTGCCTGCGGTAACGTACTTTGCAAAAGTACCGCCAACGAAGCAGGAAGTCATAAGTACAAGAGCAAAAAGAATAACAGCAGCTCTCATAAATTTGTTTTTCATTGCGAAAAGCCTCCTTGAAAAGTGTTCTGGTTGGGACGAACCTCGTCCGTGATCTGGGGGCGATTTCTCGTCCCAACATGAGAACCTGGGCTCTCATAGAATTTATATCCATACCATCATATGCGTGGCACACAGGATGGCAGAAGATATACAGAAAAATTATTCAGCGGATACTTCGGTTTTTTCAGTATCCTCAGATTCGGAAGATTCCTCAGCTGCAGCCGTGTCTTCGGTAATTTCAACTTCTTCGGAAGAAGTATCGGTAGCAGTCTTTTCTTCATCGGGAACTTCCGTGTCAGTTTCAACTGTTGTGTTATCAGAAATTTCCTCTGCATCAGTTTCAGCATCGGGAATCTCGATTACGGTTTCTTCGGCAGCATCCGCAGTGTCCTCGGATACGGTTTCAGCATCCTGCTGGCTGACCAGCTCACGCAGACGTGCAAGCTCAGCCTCCATTTCGGAGGTTTTCTCATCCTGCTTTGCAGCCGCTTTCTGACGGCGGATTATATCATAGATAATGAATGCAACGCAGGGGATACCTATAATAACGAGCATTCCGATAGGTCTCTGCAGGAACATGGCGAGATTACCGAGACCTGCAAGTCGGAATGAGTATTTGCCTACAAGTCGGTCTTGGGTGACAGGCCGTGCGTCCTCGGTGTTGTTTGCATCGCCCTTGGTAATCCACTGAGGAGATCCGTCGGCAGCTTTTTCAACACGGATAATGCGGTGGGTGACAGTGGTGCTTCCATCCATGAAAGCGATTATGTCACCGACTTTGAGCTTATCGGGGTCGGCTTTGTTGATAAAGACAAGATCGCCCGATTCTATGTGGTCTTCCGCATCACCGCTCATGGAGCCTGAAAGAACAACCATTGGCGTTGTACCGAAAACCGAAGGCGGTTTTTCAGGTGAAACGGTACCTTTGATGATTATTACCATATTGCAGATAAGCAGAAAAGAAAAAACGATACACAGCGCAACGCCGATTCCGGTTAGAGTCTTCTGCAGCGGTGTTTTCTTCACTGCCTGAGTTTTATCTCCGTCTGTTCTGTTTCCTTTGTTTAAAAAAGGAATCTTCGAAAGGAGAGATTTCTTTTTCTCCATGGGTGATCCCCCCGATTTCATACTATGGATGCAGGTACCGAACGCCGGCAAAACAAAGCAGGCACCTATACATACTATATTCTAACTCTTCATCATTTCGCTGTCAACAGAATAAGGAAAAAATCAGATGAGTTTCAAGAAATATTTACATAACACCGATAAAAATATAAAAAAATTCACTTTTCTGCGCTTTTCGCCATGGAAAAGCGGGTGTTGAAAAGAAACATTTAATATTAAATATCAGGTGCTTTAAACGTTTAAATTAAGTGTGGATAAAACATTGTCACATAGTGAAACAAAAGGTGTCTTTTTTGTTACTGCAACAAAAAATAAAAAAGCAAAACTTTGAATTTCTGCGGATTGCACAACGTTTTTTTTAGACCAAGACATTGAATCGGAAGTATATATGTGGTAAAATAAAGTGTAAATTTGTCCGAGTAGAATCAACGGACAAGAGACAAGCTAAAAAGGTTTCGATAAAGCATAATATCATCCTATCATTGCAGAATTAATCACTGCAATGAAATCTTGGGCTGGAGGAAATACATGATGTCAAAAATTAAGTTAGGTAAACTGAAAACATCTGCAGTCAGACTGTGCGGACTGCTTATTGCATTTGCAATTATTTTCGGTCTGTGCGGCGTATTTGCAGCACCCGTCAGCGCAGCCGGCGGAATGACTCCCATAGAAAGCATAGATTTCCTTAAGGAGAAAGGTGTTTCTGTTGACATCAAGATCAGAAACCTTGATCTCGGTGATGCCAATAAGTATGCACTGCTTTTCGGCAACAGCAATGAGTTCCGAATTGACGGTGTGAATACTGTAGCCAAGGATACACATGGTCTCTACAATGATTCCCTTGATTCTTCCGTACCTGTTATTCTCAGAACTCTCGGCGAGGATGGTTATCCCCAGCTTAAGTCCAACGACCGAGGCGAGAGCATTGCAACAATGAACTCAAAGTACGGTTCCAACTCTCTTAAGCCCATCTTTGACGACGGCGAAGCAATGACCGCAAAGAACACCCCCTTCAAGCAGGTCGGAGATGCTGATGATCACGCATATTCCTACAACTCTGAAGATAACCATGCCTATTTCGATACTAACACAAAGACCTTTACCCTTTATAAAGAACCCCTGCGTCCCTTTGATATCACCGAAGCTCACGGTTATGCAGAATTCGGCGCATTCCTTCCCTTCAATAACGGCACCGACGTTATAAAGCTTACCGACGGAAGCGGCAATAAGATAACAAACGCATCAACTGAAGGCGCAGCATGGAACGCCGCAGAAGGTGCAAAGCCCGCTGCAAATATGTATGTAACTCCCCACACAGGCAAAAACCAGGCAGACAACTGGTTTGCAATGAGCATAGAATTTTCATTCTATATTCCCGAGGGCGGCAAGGTCAACGGCGAAAACATGGTCTTTGAATTCTCCGGTGACGACGATGTTTATGTCTATGTTGACGACGTTCTTCTTGTTGATCAGGGCGGTACCCACAAGCACACCAAGAGTTCCATAGACTTTGCAACAGGTGAAGTAAAGTACCAGCACTACAATGCAGAAGATACAAGTGCAGATGCACCCTGGCCCTACACCAAGACCACAATAAAGGATTCCTTCCTTGCAGCAGCAAATGAAACAGGCGATTCTTCCTACAGCGATGCATCCCTTTTCAACGGAAAGACCCTTGCAGACTTCAGCGTACATAAGCTGACCTTCTTCTTCATGGAGCGAGGCGGTGAGGCTTCAAACTGCAAGCTCAACTTCAACCTTCCCGTTGTACCCGATGGTGCACTGAGCGTCCAGAAGAAGCTTGACGGTATTGTTACCGAAGATGCTTCAAACAAGAAGTACACTTTCGTCCTTTCTGATAATGAGAATTCCGTAATGGGTTACGTTGCATATTCTCTCGTTGACCGTGACGGTAATGTCACAACAGCAAAGACCGATGCCAACGGTCAGTTCAAGCTCAGCCAGAATGAAATGGCAATATTCAATGAAATCGAGGCAGGCGTTGATTATTCTGTTCTTCAGATAACCGAAGCAGGCGACGCTACATATTCTACCTATACAGGAAGCACAGGCTGCACCATCAACGGCGCAGGTGTTCAGGACAGTGATAATTCAGCAGGCTTCAACACCGGCAAGTTTGAGGTCCAGTACGACGAAAAGAATCAGACCAAGGTAGTGTTCACCAATACCCTCAAGCAGGATAAGGAGATTACCATTACCAACGAGGTCGGCAAATACATGGACGAGGCAGAGGATTTCACATTCACCGTCAAGATTGAAGGCCTTGAAGACCAGACTATCACCCTCAAGCACAACGAGTCCATTACCATTAAGGATATCCCCGTAGGTGCAAAGATCGAAATTGTCGAGGAAGAGCCCGAGGGTGTTGATGCAAGCAGCAAGCTGGCATCCGATACAGATTTCGTTGACGGAGAAAAGCACGTTGTAAAGGCTCTTACAGAGAATACAACCGTAAACTATCTCAACGAAATTCAGCTTCTCGATCTTGAAGTAAACAAGATCATCAACGGAAGCCTGGGCAACAAGTCAAAGAAGTTTGACTTCACCGTTGAAGTTTCCTTTAAAGAATATCCGGAAGACAAAGTTTTAAAGACCCATCAGTTCCAGCTTTCCAATGACGGCAAATGGACTCTTGAGGGAATTCCCTACGGCGCAGTCATCGAGGTTAAAGAAAATCCTGATGGTTATACTCCCACTCTCATAGTCGGCAATGACAGCACTGAGGGCAAGAGTGACTACGGTATCAGCAAACTTACCAAAAACACAAGTGTTACCTTCAAGAATGTAAAGGACGGCTCTCCCAACACAGGCATTTCCCTTGACAGCCTTCCTTATATAATCCTCCTCATTCTTGCAGGCGCAGGTGCAGCGGCATTCGTGATCAGACGCCGCAGACCTGAAACTGATCAGTAATTGAAAATATGCAGAAAAATAGCAACAATATCAGCGGTTTTATTTTACAGACATACAATAATCTCCTTGTAGATATCGGCGTCTGGCTCGGAAAGCTTGCGGCGAAGCTCAACGGAGAACCGGCTCCCGAATATGAAGCTGTATCGCAGAAACGCAGAAGCGCTTCTGCGGCTGCTTCAGGACCGGAAGGAACTGTAACAGAGTCCGCTGCAGAAGAAAAAGATATCCTTACTGCCGAAAGAGAAGACATTGCCAGATGGCTTAAGAGCGTAAAATTTCGCAGTAAGATAATCGCAGGCGTTGATGAAACGGATGTCTGGAAAAAGATAGCCCAGCTCAACCGTCTGTACGACAAGGCTCTCCTTGCAGAGCGTGCAAGATATGATGCCCTTATCTGTCAGTACAGAGAAGACATGAAGGCTCAGCAGAGCAGAGATAACGACATTTCCGAGTGCGAGGTGGAAAATGGAGATTCTCAGGAAGGAAAACAGCTCGACTCTCGAAAAGATAATAATTAAAAGACAGCAGAAAGCAGCAACCAGGCAGGGATACATCAGCCTTGTGCTGAGGATAGCAGTGATAGCGCTGGTGCTGTGGCTTATACTGTCGCAGATTTTCATGATAACCCAGGCAAAAGGAAATGATATGTTTCCGGCTGTCAGGGATGGAGACCTGATTATAGGCTTCAGACTTCAGAATGAATATGTTAAAAATGATGTTGTCATATATGAAATTGACGGCGAGCGGCGAGTAGGAAGAATTGCCGCAGTCGGCAAGGACTATATAACATTCACCGAAAACGGTGCGATGCTGGTAAACGGAACCACCCAGATGTCTGAAAATCCTTATCCCACCTTTGAAAAGGATGGCATCAAATTTCCGTATACCGTGCCCGTAGGCAGTGTGTTTATTCTCGGCGATTACAGGACACAGGCAGTGGACAGCCGTGATTTCGGAGCAATTCCTGAAGAGAGTATAGAATGCAAGGTGATAACAATCCTGCGAAGAAGAACTGTCTGACGGAAATAATGATGGTTTATAAACTAAGCAATCTGATGTTTAGGAGGATAAATATAATGAAGAAAGTTCTGGCAATTCTTTTGATGCTTGTCCTGGCTTTCAGTGCAGCAGCAGTCGTTTCAGCTGCCGACGATGAAGTTGCGTTCATCGAAAAAGGATGGGTGGACGAAAGCGGAAAAACCTTAAGCGAAGGAAAATATCCCGAAATAGAAATTGAATTCGAAATAGTCAGCAAAAGGGCAGTGGACAATACCTTTGAAGACTATAATACAGCATCCAACATCCCTGATGTTGAATTTGTAAAGGATGCAAGCAGCACTGACATCGTCGTTTCCGGTGCAGAAAATATTCAGGGAGCCGGAATGTTCGAGTATGTAATCAAAGAAAAGGATCCCGGCGTTGCAGGCGTTACAGTAAATGACACTGAATACACCGTACAGGTTCTCCGTACTTTTGTTATGGAAAACGACACCGCAACAGATAAGCTCGAAACATCTTCCGTAGTTGTTCTTCCCGTTGGCGGCAGCAACGAAAAGCCCGAAATCATCAACAATACATATGTTGACGGCGATCTGGCTATTGACGTAGCAGTAACAGGAAACCTTTCTGATAAGTACGACGATTTCACTGTTGAGATCGTTATCACCTCCGACAAGCCCGTAGAAACCGATGTTGTTCTTCCCGACGGCACTGTGATCACCTTCGAGAAGAAGGATGACGGCACATACGAGGGCAAGGGAACAGTTACCATCAATGACAATGACGGCGTAAAGACCGTTACAGGCATTCCTGAGGGAGTGACTGTTACAGTAACAGAAAAGAATCCTGATCCCTATGAGCTTGTTGATTACGATGACGGTGAAAACAAGACCACAACAGCACCTTCCTTCACTATGAGTGCAGCGGGTGAAAGCGTAGTCATCACCAATCATTACAGCACAGAAATCGACACAGGTATTTCTCTTGACAGCCTGCCCTATATTCTTATCATCGCAGCTGTCGGCGGCGCTGCAGTATTCTACTTCATAAGAAAGCGCAGAAATGCTCTGGACATGGACTGAGATAAACTTTAAACAGACAGGAGATAAGCAGCATGGAGTTTTCAAGTGTACTCCTCAAGGTGCTTAACTGGCTTGTAAGCTTCTTTGTCGTTGTGATCCTCTGCATAGCAGGTGCATATTCCGTATACGCATTGTGGGATAACGAACAGGTTTATATGCAGGCGGAAAATGTTATGGAAGAAATGCTGGAATTAAAGCCGGAGATGGACGAAGACAGCGAAGAAACAGTCGTTTCCTTCGGAGATCTCAAAGCGGTCAATTCCGATGTGTGTGCATGGGTCACAGTTGACAATACAAAAATAAATTACCCTGTTCTTCAGGGCGAAACAAACCTTACTTATATAAACACCGATATTTACGGTGAGTTTGCTCTTGCGGGAAGCATTTATCTTGATTCACGCAACTCTCCGAAATTCAGCGATACCTGCTCTATCCTTTACGGACACCATATGGAAGGGGGCAGAATGTTCGGAGATCTGCAGAAATTCAAGGATGAAAGCTTCTTTGCAGAGAACAGAACGGGAATGCTTATGACCCCTGATAAGGTATACACCCTTGAGGTATATGCCTGCGTTGTTGTAAATGCGTCGGACAAGGTGCTTTTCGATCCGAAGATAAAATCAGGCAAGCTTGAATCGCTGCTTGACTACGTGGAGAAAAAGGCGATGTACTACGATGAAGAAACAGCAGCGAAAATCAGAGAGCTTGGAAAAAAAGCTCAGATTCTGACGTTTTCCACCTGTTCCTCGGAGTTTACCGATGCGAGGACACTGCTGATTGCACTCATGCAGCCCTATGTCGCAGAGGAAACTGCCGGATAACAGCTTGCAGTTTCAACAAGAAAGGAATGTTGACAAATATGAGAAAGCATATAAAGAGCGTAATGGTAACGCTGCTTATGGCCTTAGTGCTGGTTTCCGTGTTTGCGTTTGCTCCCGCAGCATTTGCAGCAGAAGATCAGAGCATTGAGCTGGAGGCTGTTATTTCCCTGACAGACCATCCTGACAGCTTCTCCGAGGACTATACAGTAGTTCTTGAGGCGGAGAAAGAATCCAATCCCATGCCCTCGGGCAGCTCCGAAGGAGTTTATGAGAAGACAAGAACCGGTGCAGGCAAAATAGTGCTTGATCCCATCGATTACAAGAAGCCCGGCATCTATAAGTACACCCTTACCCAGAAAGCAGGCTCTGCAGACCGTTGGACTTATGACAGCAGCGTATATAATGTAATAGTATACGCAACCAATAAGGAAGTAGCCGAAGGTCTTGATGTCAGCGCAGCAATCTATAAAGAGGGCGAAGAGGAAAAGACCGGAGAGATCATCTTTATAAATGAGTATGATCCCCTTCCCGTATCCGTAAGCATTGTTGCAGAGAAGACAATGGACGGAAAGACTCCCGAAAGCGGAGCTTTTGAGTTCAAGCTTGCGGATGCAACCGGTGCAACTGTTGAGGTTGTAACCAATACCGATGCTGTAGTCAGCTTTACAGACCTTGTTTTTGAGGAAGAGGGCACATACACCTACACAGTTTCCGAAATCAAAGGAACAGATAAGAAAATCTCTTATGATAAGACAAAGTACACTGTTGAAGTCAAAGTAACCCAGGACGGAGATCTTGTAGCAGAGGTTTCTTACAAAAAGAACGGAAAGGCTTACGATGGTGAGCTCAGCTTCAAGAACATCACAGGTCCTGTAACAGGTGATAATTCAAACCTCGGTCTCTGGATCGGTATTTTCGCAGGTAGTGCGGCAGTAATCGTTCTCCTGCTTGTGCTTGGCAAAAAGCGAGGCAAAGATAAGGAATAAGAATGAATCGCCGATCGCAGAATAAACACTGCGGTCGGCGATATTTTATATTAAGAGGGAAGTGACAGCATGAAAAAAGAGGTAAAAATCGCACTGTACTGTATACTTGCAGTGATCCTGCTGTTTTCAGGCTACAAGATAATTGACATTGCATCGGAGTACAGCAAAGCATCGTCATCCTACGATAAAACTGCTGATACGGTAATAAATGAAGTCGAGCAATCCGGCGGAGATATTGCACCACCCATTGAAGTGGATTTTGAAGCGCTATATGAGGAAAGCGAAGATATAATCGGCTGGCTGTACTGCGAGGGTACGGTTATCAACTATCCTGTAGTACAGAGCGACGATAACAGCTATTACCTGAGAAGAATGCCTGACGGCACAAAAAATACTGCAGGCTCGATTTTCATGGATTACAGATGTGCTCCTGACTGCAGCGATACAAACACAATAATATACGGTCATAACATGAAAAACGGCTCCATGTTTGCAACACTGAAGGAATATAAGAAGCAGGAGTTTTATGAGGAGCACCCTGTCATGTGGTTTCTGACTCCTGAAAAAAACTATATGATAGAGCTTGTTGCAGGATTTACCACATCTACCGGTTCCGAATCCTTTGAAATGTTTACAGACGCAGAGGACATGAATGAGTATCTTAGAGAATCTGTTGAAAAGTCTGATTTCATATCCAATGTAGATATCAGTACAGTGGAAAGTGTAATGACGTTTGCCACCTGTTCCTATGAATATGATACGGCAAGATATGTTCTTGCAGGCAGCATCGTGCCGTGCGGTGAAGAATAGTTCGGAATGCAAGTGACATCTGAGACATTAAAAGGTATATTACAAAAAGTGCTGCATAGAAGAATGCAGCACTTTTTGTAATATAAAGCTGCAAAATAGTACAGACTTGTCAGATATCAATTTGCATTAAAAAGAAACAAAATTAGAATGAAATGCATTGACAAAAAGTATATATTTCGTTATCATATTAAGTAAGAATATGTGAATGATGTAAAAATAAACTACCCGATTATCTTGTTCAATAAAGAAGGATCAAATTTCAGCATACGATTCTTGCAGAAAACAGCTTAATTTATGAGGAGGAAAATGCTATGAATAATAACAAGATAAATATATCTACAGAAGAACTGGCGGATTGGGCGGGAACAATTACAGAACAATGTGATCGCCTGAACAATATGTACATTGATTTCAAAAATAAGATAGATAAGCTGAAAACTGCGTGGGAGTTTGAGTCAGGTGAGACTTTTGCACAATGTGTTGAACCTGCGGTAAGAAATCTTTCTGAAGCTACGCTGTTTATAGCTGAATATGCAAAATTTTTGAATCTGACGGTTGAAACATATGAAGAATGTGAAAGAAAACAGCAAGCAGGGTCTTCGTTTGGGGGTTAAATATTATGAAAATTGGAGCAGATCTTGAAGTAATGAAAGCAATGTACACGGAGCTGAACAACGATATAATACACTATAGTAATCTGTTCAGTGCATTGGAGAAAAATATGAAGGCGTTTTCAGGATGGACAGGTGTTGACAGTACACAATACCAGAATAAAGTTGCAGAGCTGCATACTTCCATTCAAAGTATGATCAAGCAAATGAGCGCATTTACAACTATAATAAATGCTTGCATAACAAAGTATGAGGCTACAATAGATACTGCTACAGTATCAGCCAAGCGTATTTGAGGTGAGAGATTATGTCAGGTATTAAAATAGTCAGCTTTGATAAATATCATGATTTTGCTGATGCGATGGCTCAGGCCTGCGGAACGATATGCAAGCAAGCCGGAGAAATTGCAAATATTGCAAATGTATTAAAATCAACTGAAGAACCGTCAGCCAAAATTGGCGCAGGAAAACTCAGTACCATAAGCGGCGATATATTATATATAGGGGAACAGTTGGGAGAGCTTGCGATAAGCCTGGACGATGCGGTGACTCGTTTTGAGCGAATCCAGGAGGCGGCACGTAAGGCGGCGCTTGGGCTGAAAAATTAGGGGGAGTCCACAATGAGTAAATTGCTGTTTGATACAAATAGTTACTACGATTATGGCAAGATTATTGAAACTGCACAGAAAAGCATCAATTCAGAAATAGAATCGATATTCTCAAAAATAAGAGCATTGAATATGATTGAAGCAGGCCTGACATTTTATGATGGAAGAGCAAAAAAATTATTGAACCAGCTGGATGATTTGAGTCGGCAGTGCGGAGAAGCGGCAAGCTGGCTTTTTCATGCTGCAGAGGAATATGAAGCAACTGAACGCACCATCATTGATTCACTCGAAAAAGCAACTACAATCTTTAGTGGATTATTGCCTGCTGAAATTGATGCCTTGGTGGAAGAATTTGTATTTGAATCAGAAAAGGATATTACAAGAAATATGCAGGATGAGGCATTTCGACTTCTTGATGATCCTCGTTTTTCCGAGGAAAAATGGGATAATGCATCTGATGAAGAACGCAAGGAAATGCTTAACGAGTATATGCAGTTATTGATTGAAATAATGGGATTGGAAAATACAAGGACACCAATTATATTTGACGATTCTTTAAAGGATACTACGATGGGGCAGAATTGCGATAATCCAGATGGAACCTATACAATAAAAATTAATCCGGATTACCTGGATGACCCTGATAGCTACGAGCTGCTGATGAGACTTACCGTAATGCACGAACTGAGACATTCATATCAGAGGCAGGTAGTAAATAATCCGGATGATTACAGAGGTACTGTCTCGGATGAGACAATCGAAGCATGGCGAAATAATTTACAACCTGGTAATTATATAGATTACGATCCTAAAAAGGATAATTTTGAAGAATATTTAGAGCAGCCGATAGAGTACGATTGTGAGAGCTTCACCAAAGATCAATCCAAGTTAGATCAATGTGATGACCCGAAATATGAAGGAGTGTGGGACAGAGATGGTAATGTTAAGTGAATTGGAAAAGAAAAATGCAAATCTTCTGATGGATGCAATTAATATACCGGAAAAATGTGCACTTAGTGCAGCAATGGTATTTAAAAAGGAGGGCTATGGAAATTTAATTAGTGTATCAGAAGATATTAGAACAGAGCATGTCATAAGGGCTTATCTGAAGTTTGATTCAGGAGTATTTTATGGTATTTTCAACATAAGGGGCTCATTGGGAATTATTAGAGAAAATGGCCCGGAGGGAAAGATTGTTTTCGGCAGAGTGCTTTAAGCAAAAAGTGCAGACAAACAGTATGCTGCGTTTGTATTAATAAGGAATCCGGAATGGGCGGTTCGTTTATTCTTTTAGGATTTACTGCAGATTTCCGGAATAATAATCAATAATATAAAGCACCGCTATCGAGACTTTTTCGATTGCGGTGCTTTAATGTTATGTTGATGTGCTCCGCCGGATGATATTAGCAGAATATCACCGATGCGTACTTATATTAAGTTATCTATTTGTCTGTTTCACAGGATATTCAAATAAATCTTTAAAATAAAAATATAAAAAATCAAATAGCCCCTTGACAAACGGAAAAGAATATATATAATACTAAGAGTGGTGAGGAAAACAGCGAGTAACCCCACTCGGTGTCGGAGCCGCAAAAAATAAATCCGGGTGTAGCGCAGTTTGGTAGCGCGCTTGAATGGGGTTCAAGAGGCCGCAGGTTCGACTCCTGTCACTCGGACCAAACAGTACAAATCCGAACTTTTCTCTTGTGGGAGATGGGTTCGGATTTGTTGTTCTGTTTGATTATCCATTTTAGTTATTACATAAGAATTGATAAAAACTGCTGGTATTGTAACAAAACATACTATAATTAACTGATGAATTAAATATAAGGATATAAGGGAGAAATTCTGAAATGGACATAACGACAGCCGAGCAAATGTATCTTTCGGCTATAGAAATACTAACAGATAGCAATGGACGTAACACAAGAAAAGCCTTTGTTCTGTTAAAGAAAGCCGCTGAACTTAACTATGCGGATGCACAATATGAACTTGGAACAATGTACGAAGTAAGACACCGATATTTTGATGCTGTATACTGGTATCAGCGTGCTGCAGACAGTGAACATTCGGATGCGATCAAGGATCTGGGATATATGTACGAAAAAGGACTCGGTGGTCTGGATCAAGACCTGAAGCAGGCCGCCGAACTTTATGAACGCAGTGCTAAGATGAATAACCGCCATGCCCAGGCGTGTCTTGGAATGATGTATGAAAAAGGACTTGGTGTTGATAAGAATATCGAAACAGCAAAACACTGGTACAAGCTCGCTGCCGAAAATGGCAGCTGCGCTGCAGCTTTAAACCTAAAAAGATTAGGTGAATAAAGAATTACATCTCTTTTTGCGTTAAAAAAGAGGTTACTCCAGCATTTTTAATAAACTGCACATTTGGATATGTGATGAAGCTAAATCCACTTTACTGAGTTCAATATTGTTTTTAAGAAAATTTGGGAAGGAGATTACCATGATAGAAGCTATTATTTACGAACTTGAAAAAAGTATTGACACAGATGATTTTGAATACATTATGGACGATTGTATAATGAAATTACAAGAGCAAAATGCAGGAATCGAAGCAGTGTTGCCATTATTACAGCTTATGGAAAGACATCCTATGTATGATTTCGGGATGCCCGGTGCTATTGTTCATTTTGTAGAACGCTTTTATAAAAAGGGCTATGAAGAACTACTCATTGACTCAGTAGAAAGAAGACCGACTATGCATACTGTATGGATGCTTAACCGTTTAATTAATGGCAGTGATAATAAACTTGATTATATTGAAGTCATGAAAAAGGTTATTAATCGTTCTTCCGTCGAACATGAAATCAAGCAGCGGGCACAAAGCTACATTAATAGGCAGCTTGCTATTTAGGGTGTTGCAACATAAAAGATGCCCTTGTATATCAAGAATAATCTGGTGACAAAAGCTATAGATTTACGATGTCCATATACAGCAATACTTTTCAAAGGGTGCCATTATATGAACGTAAAAAGCGCAAGGTGTGTTTTACTCATGCCCTGCGCTTTACTTTTTCATTTCTGTTCGGGACCAATATCAACAGGCTTAAAATCTACAGAAAACATATTATTCAAAAATTCTTCAATATCATTTCCCAGCAGATGTAATCCGGCCCAAGATCCTCCATATATCTTTTTGCTTTCGCCTGCATACAGAATATCCTCGAAGCATTCTCCTATCGGAAAGAGACCATCACCGCTATTCCTTTGAAATTCACTGATCCTATCAAATTCACCACTTGCAGAATTGAAGGGATTAAAATTAAATGTTGCTGCGTTGTGTCCCGAGGTTGTTTTTTCATATACATAGATATCTCCAAGTTCCTCGAGTATTTCCAACGCGTATGCGTGTATCTGGTAACCCTCGTCAGTGAGAGCATTTACCCATTTCGTACAATCAAAGCTATGTTCCTCAGACCAGCCTGACTTAACTAGTATTTGTTTGGTGTATTCATTAAGCTTTGATAAATCCATATATTACCTAGACTTCCTATATATCCTGTGTCGCGGTATTCACAATAAATTACCGTCCATGCTTCATCAATGTAATCTAATGAAAAAATACTCCATACAAATAAGCCCTTAATATATGTGGATTGTTTTGCGGGAAAGGGAAAATTTGAGGATGGAAAGCCGGGCTCTCCGTTAATTGCACTTGAAATTATCAATGAGTGTCTTAAGTCAACAACCATGGGAAATGTCAGTATTAGTACGACATTTATTGATTTAAACTATGCGGATGAACTAAAAGAAAACCTCAAGAATTATTCTTGTGTTAGTGTAATCCACGGAAAATACGAGGATAATATAAGTTCTATTCTTCAAGATAAAAACGGTTGCAATGTGTTTCTGTATATTGATCCTTATGGGATTAAGGCGTTGAAATACGCTATGTTCAGCAGTTTTGCTAATGGAAGATTTAATTCTATAGAATTACTTATCAACATGAATTCATTTGGTTTTATCAGAGAGGCTTGTCACGCTTTGGGAACCTCTCTTGTACTTGACGATCCATCTATTTTTGAGGATTTGATAGAATACGATTCAACGACAATGACCACGTCACAGCGTTCAATCCAAGATTTAAATGAAATTGCAGGCGGTGATTACTGGCAGGATATTATAGAGGACTATAAAGCAAAACGAATTGATGGATATCAGGCAGAAGAAAAATTTGTTGAACAGTACTGTCAAAGATTAAAAAACATTTTCAGCTTTGTTCTTAACATGCCATTGAGAATAAAAAGAGGGCAAAGACCGAAGTATCGTATGATTCATGTAACAAATCATAGAGAAGGCTGTCTTTTAATGGTGGATAATATTTGGAATAGATGGGAGGCTTGGCAGAATGTCCAAAGTGGTGGACAGTTGACTTTGTTCCAAGAAGATCCCAATAATCAGGTTGTAGATGATCAAGATATAGAGCGAAAAGTCACAGATCATTTCAGACAGTACAAAAATTGGATATCGCTTTATGATGCACTTGCAATTTTCTTTATGAAGTATGGACCGGTCTGTTCCACCAGCAAAGTTAAGAATGTATTAAAAGAATTAGAAAAGAAAGGAACACTTGAGGTGCATAGGTACCCGGCATACACTTCAAACAATAACCGTAAGTCGTCATTTATGTCTGAAGATAAAAATCATAAGGTTTCTGTAAGGTGGGCACAATGAAAAAGGTCAAAAAGTTCATTAGGCGAAAAACACTAATATATAAAACGGAAGTAGAGTACGGTGACTACACAATGAATCATGTTTTAGGATGTTCCCATGGTTGTCTGTATCCGTGCTATGCGTATTTGCAAAAAAAACGTTTTGGTTCTGTTCGGTCGTACGAAGAGTGGTTTGAACCTGCATTGGTTGAAAACACATTGGAGTTACTTGACAAGGAAATCCCAAAGTATAAATCGAAAATTAAAATGTTGCATCTATGTTTTACTACAGATCCATTTATGTTTCAGTACCAAGAAATAATTGATATGAGCGTTGCAGCAATAAGGAAATTGAATGAGTCAGGAATTAAATGTTCTGTGCTTACAAAAGGAATTTTACCTATTGAACTTGCGGGATTGTCTAAAGAAAACGAATATGGAATAACCCTTGTATCATTAAGTGAAGATTTTAGAGAAAGAATGGAACCAGGTTCAGCACCTCTGTGTGAACGTCTTAAGGCTTTAAGGGCACTACACGATGCTGGATGTAAAACATGGGTAAGTATCGAACCATATCCTACGCCCAATATGGTGGATCAGGATTTGATGGAAATATTAGAGGCTGTTAGTTTTGTTGACAAGATTATTTTTGGGAGAATGAATTATAGCAAAGAAGTAACAGCTTACAATAATAATAAGCAGTTCTTTAATTCATGTGCCATTGAAACCGTTAGATTTTGTGAAATGCATGAAATTAGTTATCATATCAAAGATGGTACTATAACTGAATAGGTGGTTTTGTCTTAATCTGCATTTGCTTTTGGTAGTCAAGTTAGTGGCTGATGAACATAATAATTTGTAAATTGCAAAATTATACTATAGTTCAACTTTATGGTTGGTAATATCTTTTTCGTGTGCCAGGCACAAACTGTACAAATCCGAATTCAACTCCTGTGGGAGATGGGTTCGGATTTGTTGTTTTGTTTGATTATCCGTATTAATCCCATATAAAGAAAAAGCCAGCGTCACGGAATGGTTTTCTGTGACGCTGGCTTGCTTTGTCTGTGCTTTTCCATCTTCAGTCCATGTACACTTCCCACGGTACTTCTTCCCAATCGGTGGAGTCAAAGGATTTGCGCATACAATCGCAAAAATAATTAAGCTTACTGCGAAGCACGGGGGATTTGCTGAAATCTATATTAAAAATGCGGTCAGACATCACCGATTCGAAGATGGTTGCCATATCTTCACCCGGTGAATTCAGTGAGTATTGGTCCACAAAGCAGGCGTTTTCGAGGTCTCCACCGCACATTTCGATGCTGGTGTAGAAGTATTTGTGATCTTCGTCGGAAGGATCTTCTTCGCGGAAATATAGATACATATCAGGCATCGGATTGAAAGCATTAAGCTTTTCTGAATCAAAATCGGGCTCGTTGCCGTCTGAAAATGTGTTTTTCATCCTGTCTTCAATGGCGTGGCAAATTTCATGATGGAAAGAAGCGTGCAAAAAATCGGCAGATTGCGAGTCGACAATAATCATCCTCTGCGATCCATAGTAGGTGAATAATCCGCCCGCGTTGTCAATTTCCTCGAGCAAAGAAATCAGTTCGCCGCTGAGATAAATGAGCAGAGGCTTACCGTCGTGTTCAAGCTGTGCAAAGAAATTGTCGGGGTATCGCGCCATTTGCTCGTCAAGAGTATTGAGAGCAAGCTCGACCTGGGCGTAATCAGTAAGGGGTTTGATCGCGTAGACATCAATGATGTTGTTGCACTCCTCGCCGATGCGTATTTCCACCTGATATTTTTCCTCCAGCTCATTCGCCTTTTTACGCAAAGGCGAATGAGCTTCTCCGACCTCCCCGGGAGCGGGCAGGCTGCCATCGAGGGACTGCGGAAAATCGAATGAACCGGGAGTGTGGCGCTCCACCTGCATTTTCTCAAATATTTTATCGTGTCCGGTCAGATCCCACGAAACAAAATAAACCGAATTGTCATAGGAATAAAAAGTGATAAGCAGGGTGTCCGGGTCGAGATATACAGGCGCGGCTTCAAGCCACACCGAATGGCCGACCTTTGAATCCTTCACGCGAGTAGAGGCAATCTGCTCGCCGGTCGCAGAATCGTAAAGGCCAAAGTACACCTCGTCACACCCCGTGTTCGCGAAGAGAATGTTGCGGTCGGAAAGAATGTAGGCCGTCATGCCGAAGTCGCTGTCCGACCATGTGTAATCAAACGCAGCGCCCTGAGATGCACTGATTACCCAGTGCCACTGGTCGTCATTCTGCGTACTTGCGAGATACACATTGCCGCGCGTTTCGGTGAACATATCGGTACGGTATGCGTTCACAATCACACCGGTATCTGCATGCATAACCAAGTCGTACTGTCGCAAATCAGCCGCGGTCGCAAAAAACAGCACATAATCCTCGCCGTCCTCGGCGGTAATGACGCCGAGGAGAGATTCGGCGTAGAAAGATATATTGCTCTCAAGGGTTTCGGTAAGTCCTTGTTCGCAATGACATCGCACTATCTGCCTGTCCTCAATGTAGTAGGCGCGCTTTCCGTCGGTAGTAAAGATTGCATCCGAGGGTAAGTCCTCAATAGTGTATGCCTTGTCAAGCTCCGCAGTATATACATCGAATGTATACGAACTGTCGCCCATGGTCAGCACCGAATCAGCCTCGCCCAGCGAAGTGAGGACCTGTGTGGCGGGATCAAGCGACAGCTCACGCTGAATAGACATATCCTCTCTTGCGATGGAAATATGCCGCATTGTGCTTGGTTCGCCTTGCGTTAGTATGTCTATGTAATCATCAGATACAGGCTGGGTTGATGTGCGACATGAAACTGTCACTGTTTCGTCGCTGATGAATGGAACGGATATGTAATGCAGATATTCATCCCCGATCATAGCGTTGCCGTTTATTCTGGCAAGAAGGTGCATATCGCCTGCGCTGTTGATTACCTTGTTATAGAAACGACAGCCGCTAATTTCAAGGGGATTTCGGCTGTCCGCTAAATTGCCGCGGCAGCCAGAGAACGCGAACAGACATACAAGAGCAACAATCAAGCCTACAGCCGCAAATTTTGCAATTCTTATTTTGAAATTCTTCATTTCTACGCCTCCATTACTACCCTTATTACAAGGTTATCACATTAGAGCAGCAGAAACAAGATACAAACTTGTATCTCCTTTTATGATTTTGGCAAGCTTTTGTTAATTTAAAATGAAAAATGCCTACAGGCTGATTATTTAATTCAACCTGAAGGCATTTATAGCTTAAAAGAGCAGAATTGTTTTCAGAGGATAATTAACTTGTTCCATCAACTGCTTCCGAAACCTCACATGATTTCTCCGGTAACCGCATTGACAGTCAGCACATCGCAGATGTCATATTCATTGCCGTAGTAACGGTCGGTAAGTGTGTGCCATTTAACTGTCAGTTCCCAAGCCGGAACCAGCAAAACCTCGTCGCGATTTTCGCTGTACGCTGTGGGAGCATAGACGAATTCCATCTCAATAATAACATACTTACCACCATTCAACCATTCATCAATGCTATCGCCGAAGCTATTGATTATTGTATTATAATACACGAAAGCAGCATCTGCTGCTTCCTCCGCCGTAAGTATGTCCTCGTGACTTTCTGTGCTTCTTTGTGGTGTATAGATTCCAGAAAGATAGAGATTCACAATGCCCTGTTTTGAGTAGTATACCGTAATTTCTGATCCGCTGATGTAGCGATTATTCAGTTCGTTTCCGACACTGCTGACCGGAACGCCTCCGCATTCGGCAGTAAAACAGAGAATGTAGAATTCATCGTCCTCGGTGAATTGATCCTTTATGTTATAAAAGCCGATAGCGCCAGGATCTTTTTCCATCATTACTGCTTGGTGTGTCTGCATACTGCCGCTATCAATGGCGAATACATCAACTTCTTCCGTCGTCGCAATACCTAACTGAGTGAGTATACTGCGAACTTCATTAACAGCATCCTGTGCCGACATGAAGCTAAGATTTTCCTGCTTATATACGGTAGGATATGGCGGATTTCCATTGTTTGAAAATGCGTAATCCTTCTGTGTTACGAAATTTTCGGTAGGGAATTTAACACCTTTGGTAAAGCCTATATTGCGGTAGATGATAGAACCGCCATTCACGCCGATACTCAGGTGTTCAATGTGTTCTTCTCCGTCATAAACATTGTAGTAGACTTCGCTGTCCCCAGATGTTTTCGGAGTAGGATTCTCTGCCTGCATGAACATATCTATAACCGCCGCAGCATCGAACTTTACGGAGGCAGCGTATAACGATTCTACTGGTTCTGAAATAACATCAGCATCTGCATCAAGCAGAAAATACTCGCTGTACTCCTTGTAAAAATGTTCCGTTGCTTCAGCAGCAGAGGGACTTTCACCTGTGAAACTGTCTGAATCAATGTAACCATCAGTTGCGGAGGATTGCTCCACATCCAACAATGTTTTCTGACCGCATCCGGTCACCGCCGAGATCAATATCAGCGCGAGCACAATGGAGGCCACTCCGAGCCGTTGTATTCTTCGATAGGTCATACTTATCTCCTTTGCATAGTCCAGTAGTCGGCACAAAGAAATGTGCCGACTACTGAAAATGTTTTTGATGAATCTATTTTGTGATTTATTCTTTTTCGAACACGATCTCGCCAATGGGATTGCACATTACATCCTCAAACAGAACAGTCAGAGTATCTCCGACCTCGCCCTGCCCCATGTTCATTTCGGCGTACCATACGCCATCATGCCCCTTGGTAAAGCCCGTTGAGAGGAAGTCGGTTACTGTATCGCAGTTAGCTACTACAATATCATGTTTCTCGTTGCTGAAGGTCACGGGAAAGTTGATATATATTCCAAGTTCAGTCTCAGTAACTGTTGCGGTACCCACAGTCATACCGGGTATTGCTGTAGGGTTAACAGGCACAAATGTACCGATTTCTTTCATGTAGCCTGTTTTCAGAGGGAATGGCAGTTCGATCTTTTGGCCGTTTGCAAAGACAGTACAGAGTGCATTATCAGCATTGTCGTCAATGCTGTTGGCATTGATATTCGCGGATGTGAGAATTACCATCTCGTTGTCAGAGATATTTTCAAAACGCATGAATCCATTTGCACGATTCCCTCCGACCGAAAGATGGGCACTCACATTCAGCAGTGATTTGCCCTGAGCTTCTGCATATTCGGCTAATGTGCCATCGAAATCAAATCCGTTGGCAGAAGCAGGATCGGCAGGCGAAAGATCGGTGGGAATAAGTATATACTGGTCACCACCGGAAATCTTGACGGCCGCTGTTATTGAATTGCCGTCGTAGAGTGTTTCAGTCAGCTTGCAGCTCCAATCCTCATCCTCGTAAGTCTCGTCCTGAATCTGAATCATCTCAGCCGCTTCTTCCGAAAGTTCGCCATGCCACATCTCGCGGATGCCCCACAGATTAGCGGCATAGACCACTGTGCCCATGAGCACGAACACGGCGGCAACAGCGGCGGCAATGATTACTTTGCGCATATTTCTTGATTTTTTATTTTCTGTCATAATAATCTCCTTGTCTGTAAAATTGACCGTGTCGAGATACCGATCATCTACATACAGGAACGCTTCGTTGAGTTCGGTGTTCTTCATTCCGTGATATCCTCCCTTTCAAGGTGCTCCTTTAGCTGACTCCGCAGACAAGCGAGCGTATACTTTACTCTTCGCTCTTTCATGGAATTCCTTTCCGCTATCTCTCGGATGGACATTGAGTAGTAATAGCGCGATAGGAATATGGCACAGTCTTCACGGCTCAGTGATGCAAGAAACCTGTTGAGTGTAGCACCGAGCCGGGCTGCTTCCCACTCTTTTTCCACATTGCATTTATCTGGAATACACTCGTCAAGTTCTGAAAGCTGCTCGATAATACCGGGATTACGCTTCTCTGCGGTGATGTAGTCCAACCTGCTGAACGACAGATTGCGCGCAATACGCGAAAGGTAATGTTTGAGCACCCTTGGCCTTGCCGGTGGAATGGAATTCCAAGCATTCACATAGGTGTCGTTTACTATTTCCTCGGTATCTTCACGACATCGCAGGATATTGAAAACAACCCGGTTAAGATATGCACCGTATTTATTCGCGGTTTCTTCTATTGCAGATTCGGAGCGTTCGAAGTACAGGTCAATGATTTTGGTATCTTCCAAATCGACTTCCTCCTCGGTTGTTGTAAGGTCCTTACACCTATATAGTAGGAAAAAATAGGCTAATGGACAAAAACTTTGATTGATTGTAAAAAAAGCTGTTTTCCGTAATACACTTCATAGGATATGTGCTACTCTTACCAATATTGAGTGTTTACAGATGAAAAAGTGCCGCCAGATCAGATTCAAGGCTCGGTCTGGCGGCTTTGTTTTCTTTTATGTAGTGCTTGAGCAAAGAAGTTTGAATTACTTTTGAGTTGATGCAGTGCCTCTTATCTTCCTGATACCACAGCAAGCAAGAGACACGGCCCATGACAAAACAGTTGCTACTGCTGCGAAAACAAGCCACTTCACTGCAATTTCAGCATAATCTTCGCTTCCTAAAACTAATTTGAAATAATACGGATTTTGTCCATCGGTTTCTGCCATGGAGACACGAGGGAAGAATAACCACAGAACACAAAAAGCTGCATATACGATAGAAGTCCATCCCATAGAAACCAGTTGGCCGTATTTCGAAAGCTTTGGCGCTATTATAAAGGTGACTACAGCGGCAAAAGTGAACGGCAATACCATATAGCCTAAATCAAAACCGGCAAGATATTGGTCTCTTTCATAGCAGAAGTAACTGGGGTGACAACTGTTGTAGCTGTTAATAAGCAATACAGAAGGTACAAACAGTGCGGCAAAATACCCTATCGCTGAAAGGGCAAGCCTATATGGTCGCATTTCACTGACAAATGGTATTCTAATTATCAACGCAGTCAATGAGATGTACAATAATATCATAAACGTGCTTAATGAAAATATGATTGTTAAAGCAACACCTACATCTGCGTACAATGCTGTAACAAAGCATACAGGAAGCCCAATTGCGGCAAGATTCACCATTCCTGCTGCAATGCCTTTACAACTGAGATTATCTTTCGAGATAGTCAAGGGAATGATTACTGCCATTACAATACACGCAAGTAAGCTCGCAATTATAACAGGCAAAGACACAGTTCCGATGAGGCATATGACTACACTAATTATTGCGAGTATCACAGTTGTTTTATTCTTCCCAATACAAGTAGGATTGTTTGGCACAGTTAACACCTCCCGACAGAATAAATGAACGCTTAATTTTCAGACATCAATAGTAATAAAATTCCTCTTCGATTCCATGTGCCTCTGCGTACTGCTGGATTTCTTCCAAGGCCATTTTCTTTTTAAACGGTTCAAAGAAGTCGTCGTAGATCATACAATACGGAAAGTAGGAAAGGTTATTTGATAAGACAGATTCACCATCGCAATATATGTCGAAATAACGATTTACACCAGCGTCAACTGATGATTTATTCAAGTATACTACAAATGTATCCTTGTAGTTTCTGATGGCCTCCTGATCGTCAATGACTGTCCAATATTTTTCATCTTGTATCTGTGAGTTTGTATAGTATACAATAATATATTCCGATTCATCCTCTGTAACTGCGTTTAATGGATGGCTGAAGCCGTAATGTGCAGTGGTCTTTTGACTATCTCCGTCTAATTTTGGCAAGACGAAAAAGAATCCAGTTACAAAGCAACCATAGAGAACCGGCGGTATTATAATAATCGAAATAATAATGATTAAGAACCTTTTTATTGACGTCTTTTTTGAATTTTCTAACTTTTCCATTTTTCCTCCATTTTATCCGTCTATTATCTATACCATATCAACACTCAGTTTGTTCAGAGATAAGCAAGCTGATTTCACCAAGATTTCCGTATCCGGGGCTCCACAGATTTGTTTCGTCTCCATTAAAACCAAAGGACAAGTGGTTGTTTGGGTGTTCCTTATACATTAAATTTCTGATATAAGTGTAGGATTTGAGCTGGGCGATGGCCTTGAAGTAATCGTCCTTTCGCTCAAATGTGGTCAGGCAGGAGAATAGCTCAGTATATAGGTTTTCTGCATAGCTTTTCAGAGCATCTGTCGGATAGCTGCCGTTCACTTCCTCGAGCGGGTGGTCAAAAGACATAAATTCTGCTCGTTCAACGGTGCATTTATCAACATCGAAGTGCCTGAAAAGAAGAATTGTGGACATTGGCACTCTCTTTTCGGGAGCAGAATGTATAACCAGTTCTTCACCATCGAGCGATACCGGTATTTCCTCAATAGTGCCGCCCCATTCAAAATAGGACAGACTTCCGCTCCAGCTTCCATTCTCACCTTTCTTCATAAACAGCTGTAGCCTTGAACTTAGCAACTGAACTTCCAGTCGATATGCATTGCTATCCCCACAGTACTCCTCGAAGGATTTCTCAACACTGTAGGTCTCTTCAAATCGCTTGACAATATCTCTGTCAACACAGCCGCTCATGGTAAACATTAATACTGCCACTATAAGAACTGTGATCGCTCTTTTCATCCCAATACCTCCTTATACTTTATCTGCACCCAGCCATCAGAACAGTGGAATAAATTCCACAAAAGGAGCATCGTCATCAATGTAGTCATCGTCAGTGAGCTGCTTTATCCGTTCCTCGCCGTCCTCAGCTGACAATGGCAGTCCATTTGTTTCGTGGTCGGAATTATCAGGGTCAATGCCTTGTACGGAATAATAAGTGTACTCGCCTTCGCACCTGTGTACGGCCTCGTAGTTCAGCGTTTCTCCGCCCGGCGTAATGGTATATGCGTAAAACGTCTGGCAGGCCGCTCCGCCGCTGGCACTTCTGAAGATATGGCCGTCTTCGCTGATTCCGGTGCAGTAATTGCGAGGCTGAAAATCGAGAAGATGTTTGACCTGACCGTTGCATAGGGTGAAAATGTCAAACACTTCCAATATTCCGCCGTTGGAAATATACATAAGCAGAAGTTCTTTAATTCCATCATCGTTTAGATCGTACACGGCATATCCAATTTGATTGTCACCACGGTGTCGCAGCGGCTCATCAAGTCCCCCACCCGGATATTTCCCGATAGATTCAAAACTGATAGTATCCGAACCGTCAAGCAGGTTATATAATATTTCCCCGCTGTAGCCTTGATTATATACATTATCAAAAACAGTAATGGTTTTCCGACAGCATTCGATTACCTCGGCATACTCCGCGGGAGTATTTGTGAGCGGCTGATAGCCATCGAGATAATCTGCAGCGTCTTTGGAAATGGCAGAGGGCGAAAGTTCCTGCCAAACCAGATTTGCAAGAAGCTGCTGCGAACTTATTTCGCTGCTGTATTTACTCAGCAGTTCACTGCCTTCTTCCGGTGTGATCTCCTTTGCGTTGGCTTCTGATAGGGAACCGGGATAGTAAGTCCATGCTTTATGATCCCATGTGTTGAACGCTTCAATAAATTGCGCTGAATATCCGTTTGAGGCTATCCGGCAATACACTTGGCAATGCATAAACTCGCCACCGATAATGGGGTAGGTTATAGTTCCGGTGCTCGGATTGATATACAAGAGGTCAATGTCTCTATCAAACCCATTGTCAGTGAGTGATTCCAACAGCCTTACCGGACTATCGCCTTTGAGCGCGTAGATGTCAAAGATATAATACCAGTCCTCCATTTTCTCGTAATCTGCAATGAGCAGTTCTGCTGAACCGTTTGCATCAATGTCATAGTAGGCATAGAATGTGTCGGCAGTCAGCCAATCGCTTACATTGAAGTCTAGGATATACGGATATGTTCCATGACTGTTTTCGGAATAATCACTGCCGAAATCCTCATTGATAGCCTGCCGCCAACTATTTAAGACAGGAGCATAAGCTTCATCCCATGTAGAATAATCAGTTTCAGATATGTAAGACTGCAAAAAATCAACCTTTTTGAGTCCCGATGGTTGTTCTGCATTGTTTGCACAAGAGCAAAAGAGGAAAATAACGACTATAGTAAGTAATAAAAATATACGTTTCACGAGTTTTCTCTCCTCACCCACTCGCATGCTCCGATACTTTTTCGGCATGCTCAACGTAAATGCTGTGAAGTTCATTTATTATTTCTTTTCCGTAGTTAATCTCAAAAATATTGTAATTTTCAGCGTTTGCGTAATGAAAGAAACCTTCGCTCGGCTTACAATCACGCTCAAGAGACACCCAAACATAGAAGTAGTTTGTTGGATATGAGGCATCAATACCATATGGCTTAATTCCATTATGGTACATTTTGATTACGGTGTAATTACCCGGTTTTGTTTCCGAATCTATCCGCCTGAATATTACGCCTATGCCACTGCCCGTTTCCTTGTCAATATAGTACTGGATTATTGTGCGGTTATCTACTACATATATTTTACTGCTGTCGATGTTGTCCTTCTCAATGTATGATGCAAATACTGTATCATCATAATCTTTTGCATCCAGATATAGCTCATTCTCATTGAGTCTGTTTTCGATAAGAATCGAACGCAATTCACTTTCATACTTCTGATTGGAATATTCAAAGGAGACACAGGAAACACATTCAACAGCAAAGATTACTAAAAGCACAAGAAAAATCAGACACACGGCTGAGATTATATATTTTTTAAATCTTGATTTATTCAACTGTAATCACTCTCCTTAAAAAGCGTAAACATACCGCACTTTATCTAGCATAGCTTTTTATCGGTAGTGTAACTCCCTGTGTCTTTTGTTCTGCTCATCTTTGCATCTCCGCATGAAGTAAAAGAGTTTAATATGCTTGTCAAATGGAGTTGTTATGACGAAATACTATTCGCACTGTATGTACTGTTTCTATGTTACCATTATTTAGTGTTCAAATCTATTGTATTTATGTAAAAATATTCATTGCCAATTGTGAACAGGTATAGAATACAGTGATGACTTGTAATGTCCTGCAATGTGTCTATGTGAGTTGATGACATGTTACAGGGGTTAAACGCAAAAATGGGCTGTTGCAGGACAAGATACATTATCCTGCAACAGCCCATTGTATATTAATTTACTGGCTCTTTATTCTGTTAAGCAACATTTATATCAGATACGTTCCCTTGATTTCGTTCCCATTCTTCATACTCTCTTTTTCCTTCATCGCTCTCGAAAAAAGCTATCAAATCGGGAAGAAAGCACCTTGCCAAAGATTCAATTACATGATCCGGTA
>JAZUNN010000053.1:0-19060 GCA_045604155.1 Acutalibacteraceae bacterium | reverse complement strand
GAGTAGATACATTTAAGAAACGCAAGTAAACTTACGCGGCTGGCAGACCGTAATTACGCGTTAACGCGTTCCGCGAGGAATAGAGGGCTTCGCCCGCATGTGAAAAACCCCCGGTTTTACCGGGGGATATTTATTTTTTTTAAGCAAATAAAAAGCTCTGCCGTTTTCGACAGAGCTTTATTTTATCAATCAGGGAAAGATTTTCTTTCAATCTGCGCACCGCATTTTGAAAGCTTGTCTATCATGTTTTCATAACCACGTTCAATGTGATAGATATCACCGATGGTGGTAGTTCCTTCTGCAGCCATAGCAGCAATTACCATTGCTGCACCGCCGCGAAGGTCGGTAGCCTTTACGGGCGCACCGTGAAGCTCCTTAACACCGTCATAGATAGCGACCTTGCCGTCTACATTGACCTGAGCACCCATTTTACGAAGCTCGTCAACATACTGGAAACGGTTATCCCATACACCCTCAGTAAGGATGCTGACGCCGTCGGCAAGAGCCATAAGTACGCCAATCTGAGGCTGCATGTCGGTGGGAAAACCGGGATGTGGCATGGTCTTGACATTGCATCTTGCCAGAGGCTTGTCCCTGGTAACTCTTACAGCATCGTCAAACTCCTCAACCTTGCAGCCCATGCTGATAAGCTTAGCTGTAATGGTTTCAAGATGCTTGGGAGTAACGTTGTCGATAGTAAGATCGCCACCTGTAGCTGCGGCAGCAACCATATATGTTCCTGCCTCGATCTGATCGGGGATGACATAGTAGGTTGAACCGCCCAGCTGCTGAACCCCTCTGATCTTGATAGTGCCGGTACCTGCACCGAGAATATCAGCACCGAGGGAGTTAAGGAAGTTGGCGAGGTCAACGATATGAGGCTCTCTTGCAGCATTTTCGATTATGGTAAGACCCTCTGCCTTTACGGCAGCGAGCATGATGTTGATGGTAGCGCCGACAGAAACGATGTCGAGATATATTCTGCTGCCCACAAGCTTTTCAGCCTGAAGCTCAACCATTCCGTCCTCAACATTGAAGCTTGCACCAAGAGCCTCAAAGCCCTTGAGATGCTGGTCAATGGGACGTACACCGAAATAGCAGCCGCCGGGCAGAGGAACCTTAGCCTTGCAGTAACGGCCGAGAAGGGCGCCGTAGAGATAATAGGACGCACGCATCTTCTTTACCATTTCGTGGTCTGCAATATGAGTATTTATCGGTCTGGGGTCAATTTCAAGAACAGAAGGCTCAGGTCTTGAAACCACAGCACCGAGGCTTTTGAGTATCTCGGAAAGAACGTTAACATCGCTGATGTCGGGAAGATTTTCTATACGGCAGACGTCGCCGGCAAGAATAGTAGCCGGAATAATGGCAACAGCCGCATTTTTTGCACCGCCGACCGTAATGCTGCCCTGCAGACGGGTCGGTCCGTTGATTACGAATTTATCCAATGGAAAGTGCACTCCTCTGTATCGTTGTATATATGTTGAACATTTAAATAGGGATTAATCAAAGTAAAGTGTTAAATTGAATGAACCGCCACATATTGTGGGTATAGATAGCCACAAAGAATTATAACACTAAATTTGCAAAATGAAAAGTACATTTTTGGTTTTAGGGCGTTATTAATGCCGACTTTACAAATTGTTTACATATAGAAAGAAAATAATACAGCCGAATTTGCATTGCAAATACGTCTGATGGGAATTATCTGTAGTAATTCATGGGGTTTTTGGTGTTGCCGTTGAGTCGTATCTCAAAATGCAGGTGCGGTCCGGTTGAGTTGCCGCTGTTACCGACCTTGCCTATTGCCTGACCCTTTGAAACACTCTGACCAACCCTGACGTTGATCTTGCTGAGGTGAGCATATCTTGTCAGATAACCGTTGCTGTGCTGAATATCAATACAGTAACCGTAACTTGAGAACCAGCCTGCACGGGTGACCTTACCGCCTGCAGCGGCGACAACGGTTTTGCCGTAAACACCGCCCTGAGAGATATCAATACCCTTGTGCAGCTTGCCCCAGCGCATTCCGTAGTAGGATGAAACGTGCTTTACACCGGGAACAGGCCACGTAAACATTCCTGTAGGAGTCCTGCCTCCGCCGCCGGAAGAGCCGCCGCCTGATGAACCACCGCCGGAAGAAACAATACGTTTCTTTGTACCGACAACACGGACCTCATCAATAGGTGCCTTGAGAACTTCAGTGTCAATAACCACACGGCTCTGTTCAACACCGCCGACGTAGATTATTTCTTCAGTTATCTTGTTGGTACCCTTCTGACCTTTGGTTTTGACTTTACTGTAATCAGTATACTTGGTGGAATCCTTGACGGTGACAGATTTGAACGCAACACTTACAGTGTACTGGCGAACAACCACGCACTTGACTTCGAGAACAGGCTCTTCAGATTCAACCGTAACTTTTTCTCCGGCAATAAGACCGGTTTCCTTTACAGCGGGATTGAGCTCGTAGAAACGTTCTTCTGTCATGTCGTAATATGACAGAATCTTTGAAACTGTACTGCTTGTTTTTACCTTGTGGGACTTGGTTACCAGTTTTGTGCCTCGGATAGCCTCTTTCAGCTCATTTGAAGAAATGACATCCTTGGAGGCGAAAAGTCCGCTTTTTGTTTCCACATTCTGAACAAAGCTCAGAGTGCCTTTCTGAGTGTTTGAGTTGAAGCTCTGGGTGAATTCATCGAGTATAAAACTCAGATCGCCCTCGCTTCGGATAGCACCGATAAGCTCGCCGTCAATAAAAAGACCGTAGGCTTCTTCGATATCGGTGTTGCCGTAGAGCATACTTTCAGCCAGCTGAGTTGAATTCTTCATATCGGAAGGGTTCACGGAAGCCAGTCTGTATGTGGGCTTGAAGCTTTTTTCAATTTCGGGGCTTGTGCTGAGAAGTTCCGAGCTGACAAGCTGAGAAGCTTCTGTGAAGGTGCTCTCGTTGGATATGTATCCGACTGTTTCGCCGCCGCACTCAACAGCAAGAGCATAATTCCTGCTGAACACGGTGCTGACGGTTGCGAAAAGAATTACAGCACAGATAACGGGAAGAATTATGTTGAAAACACTTGCCAGAAAAGAACGATGTTTAACAGCCGAACTTGCGGCAACACCCACACCTGCTTTTGCAGCAGAAATTACGCCTTCCTTGCGAGCGGCCTCAACTCTGGGTTTTGCAGTCCTGAATTCTTCGCTGATTTCCGAAAAGGTGGTTTTTGTGGTTTGCACGGGCTTAACCACAGCTGCCTCATATTTTGCTGCAATAAATTTTCCGCAGGGTCTGAGCAGCTTCTTTGTTTTTCTGATGACCATGTTGAACTTTCGCTGTATCTGCAGACCGTAAAGTATGCAGATGCGGTAAAGCCACATGAAAAAGCTTTTTCGGGGTGTGCCCGATTCGTCGAGCCCATGCATTGACTTCCTTGAAAACATCGAGCCGATAGCAGCGGCTGCTCCGTTCAGGAGGTTTATCATGCGTTAAAGCTCCTCTCTGTTTTTTAGGTTGGGAGGTTACAATTTTGTAACCCCTCTGACATTGATTATATCAGTTTTTGAATGCATTTCAACCCTTTGAAGAAATCTTCTGATATTTACGGCAAATAGAATTAACAAATATAGCCTCCGATTGTGCAATGTAACGAGGGATCAGGAGTAAAAAATGTTATTTTCTGTCCAGTCTTTAATTACATCGCTGTAACCGACGGCGATTTTCAGAGCACCATCAAGGTCATGTTCAAGGTAATTGCCGCATTCTTCCGGGAGAGACGCACCGGGAACAGGTTCATTCCACTGAGAGATTTTTATAAAAGTATCCTTTACAAGTGAAACAACCTCTGCATCACTCATATCTCTCGTAAGAAGATAAAAGCCGGTACGACATCCCATGGGACCGAAATATACGATGTTATCGCTGTAAATACTGTTGCGGATGATGGTAGCGCCAAGATGTTCAATGGTGTGCATGGCAGCCTGATCCATAAAAGGGGGAGTATTGGGTTTTACTGTGCGCAGATCCCAGGTGTCAATGCCGTTATCACGGCGGGATATATAAAGTCCGCACTGGAGCTTGTTGTGATCAACTGTGAAGCTTGCAATTTTTTTCATGATGATATTCCTTTCAATCTGAACTGAAGACATTATACACCAAAAAATCATACTTGACTACTGATTGATTAATTATTCACAAACCTTGTTGCATATAAGATGGAAAAAGAGTGCAATTTTGCCCTTTTTGTCTATTAAAAAAACCCGCTTTATACTTGTAAACCATATAAAATTATGTTATCATGCTTCGTAAGCGATGTATAATTACGGGTAGATTTTTTATCTGTGATTCACCGAAGAAAGGTGGTTGAAAACTTGGCAAAGGAATCCATCAGATTGATTGAAGAAGCTGAAGCTGCTGCTTATGATGAAGAAATCCATGCTCAGGCACAGGCAGCGGAGATAGTTTCAGAAGCAAAGCAAAGAGCGATAAATGCCCATGATGAAGCTGTTGCCAGAGCAAAGGAAATGGCAGAATCCACAAAAAGGCATGTAAGCGAGCTTGCAGATGCCCGTCTCAGAGCAAGCAAGGCAGAAAGCGAAGCTGCAGCAGGACAGCTGAGAAAGACAGCAGCAGAAAAAATTGCAGGAGCAGTTGATGCAGTAATTGCAGATATAATTAATTAGTATATACGTCTGACTCTTTGAAAGAAGGGAGGAATGTCGTATGGCAAAGCTTAAAATATTGAAGATTTCCGTGTGCGGACTCCAGAGTGACCGGAAAAAGATACTCGAAAAGATGCAGCGTCTGGGTGTAGTTGAGATTGAGGACGTAAAAGCTCAGGATGACAAGATCAAGCTTAACACCTCACAGCAGCTTGAGAGCTTCGCAAAGACCATCGATACCTTTGAAAAAGCGATCGAAACACTGGACCGATACACTGAATACAAGCCGAAAATGCTTTCATCGTACCGGGCAAGACCCATCATGTCAAATGATGAGTTCATGTCGGTGGTTGAGCGGTCGGACAGAAATATTGAGCGTTGTTACGGCATACTGAGAAAAGAAAAACAGATTGAAGACCTCAGAACAGACATTCTCAGACTTGAGCTTCGCATAGAGGCACTCAAACCGTGGCTTGACCTGGATGTATCCATGCGTCACGCAGGAACAAGAAGCACAAAATCTTTTATCGGTACAATCCCGGGAGTGCATACATCCGAAACGGTCAAAGCGCTGATTGCAGTAAAAGATCCGGAGCTTGAACTGTTTGACATTGAAACATCAGGTCAGCTCGGTGATGCAACCTGTGTCTTTGCAGTTGCTCATGAGAGCATAGCGGACAGGCTTGAGGAAGTTCTGAGAGCAGTAGGATTTGCAAGACCGCCTGAGGTCAGCAAGCGTTCACCGAAGGAGAGCACGGAAATTCTCCGGGAACGCATAGAAAATGCACAGAAGCAGATAGAAGAAAACGAAGAAGGCATAAAGCATTACGCCTATCGTCGTGAGCTGTTTGCACAGATGCTTGACTACTATACCATGCGGTATGAAAAGTACGAAATGCTTTCAAGAATGTCGTGCACAAGGCACGCGTTTATATTAGAAGGCTGGGTACCCCAGAAAGCATATGAGAGGCTTAAAAATGAGATTGAGCCGCTTGGTGCATATGTAGAGGAAATCGAACCGGATAAAAAGGATACAGAGCCGACTGCAGTAAGAAACGGCGCAATATCCGAAGGCGGTGAAACGGTAGTCCAGCTTTACTCCATGCCGAGTAAAAAGGATATCGATCCCACACCGATTCTTGCATTTTTCTATTATATTCTCTTCGGACTTATGCTGGGCGATGCCTGCTACGGTCTGATAATGGTTCTTGCCTGCGGCGGAGTGCTTCTTTTCCTGAAGCCGGAAGGCAGCGCAAGAAGAAACATGAAGCTGTTCATGTTTTCAGGTCTGTGCTCCATAATATGGGGTGTGATTTTCGGAAGCTATTTTGGAGACCTTCCCAATGTGGTTGCGAAAACATTCTTCGGAGCAACTGAAAACGTGGTCAATCCTCTTTGGTTTGACCCCATAAAAGATCCGGTAAGTATGCTGCTGTTTTCGGTAGCACTTGGTATAGTCCATGTTTTTGCAGGTCTTTTCCTTGGTGTTATAACCAACCTTAAAAACAAGGACTTTCTCGGCGCACTGGGAGATTGTGTATCGTGGCTGCTGCTCCTCGGAGGCGGCATCACATATGCGCTGAATATGATTCTCGGAATATTCGGCAGAGGAGATATCATCCATATCCCTCCCATGGCACAGAAAATCGGACTTTACTGCATGGCAGTTGGTGTAATCATGATACTGCTGCTGTCAGGCAGATCAAAGAGCCCCGTGAAAACACTTTTAAAGGGTGCATACAATCTTTACGGAGCAACCAACTATCTTTCGGATTTCCTGTCCTATTCAAGAATACTGGCTCTTGCCCTCGCAACAGGCGTTATCAGCCAGGTATTCAATACCATCGGCTCCATGTTCGGCGGCGGTGTAGGCGGTGCGATAGTAATGTTTATCGTCTGTCTTATAGGACACATTCTCAACATACTCATAAGCCTTATCGGATGTTATGTCCATACCTGCAGACTGCAGTATGTTGAATTCTTCGGTAAATTTTATGAGGGCGGCGGACGTGAATTCAAGCCGTTCTCTGCAAAAACAAAAACCTTTAAATTTGAGGAGGAAAAAGAATTATGAACGCATTTACAGATCAGCTCGGACTTATCATAGCACTTTTCGGCGGTGCTCTCGCAACACTGCTTCCCGGTATCGGCTCTGCAACAGGTGTATCCCGTGCAGGTGATGCTGCTGCAGGTGTAGTTACAGAAGATCCCAAAAAGTTCTCCAAGGTACTCATTCTCCAGCTTCTCCCCGGTACACAGGGTATCTACGGTCTTCTGACCACATTTATGCTTCTTGCACAGATCGGTATCCTCGGCGGTACCACTCCCGATCTTTCAACCGGTATCCTTTATTTCATCGCATGCCTTCCTATCACATTTGTTGGCTATTATTCCGCAATTTATCAGTCCAAGACCGCTGTTTCCGGTATTGCAATCGTAGCAAAGAAGCCCGACCAGCAGAGTAAGGGCATGATGCTCGCAGCAATGGTTGAGACCTACGCAATCTTTGCAGTTCTCATCTCCATCCTTTCCATTCTCCAGATTGCTAACTATGCAAATGCATCTGACGTTGTTGAAGTTGTTAACACCATCACTGCTACCGATGTTGTAACATCAGCTTCCGATGCACTCGCAAAAGTTACTTCTTCTGATATCGTAACAACTCTTACCGATATTGCTGCTTAATATTTTTGGGAGGTCATAAGATGACCGGATTAGAAAGAATTATCGAACAAATAAAAATTGATTCCAGACAGAATGCGGAAAAGATCATTGCAGAAGCCCAGGTCGAGGCAGACAGAATCCTTGACGAGGCAATGAAAAGCACAGAGATCGAGTGCAGAGAGATAATTTCAAAGGGCAAGGAAGATGCAAAGGTTATTGAAAGAATAGCAAATTCATCTTCCGAGCAGGTACAGCGAAAGGCAAATCTTGCTGCACAGCGTCAGATCATAGATGAAGTTTTTGCAGCAGCACTGCAGAAGCTCCGTTCATTGCCTGACAATGATTATTTCCTTGTCCTTCACCGTCTTGCAAACAAAAATGCAGAAAATGGTGCAGGAGAAATTCTGCTTTCGGAAGAAGATAAGAAAAGAATGCCTGCAGATTTCGTGGAAAAGCTCAACGAGAAGCTTACGGGAAAAGGCACTCTTACTCTTGCTGAGGATTGCGTGGAAACCAACGGCGGACTTATCCTGCGCTACGGCGGAATCGAAATCAACTGTACCTTTGCGTCTCTCATAGACGGCAAGCGTGAACAGCTCAGCGACAAGCTGAACAAGTACATCTTCGGCTGATGCCGGAGGGAGGTTTTACCATGCTTCGCGATACAGATTACGGATATGCCGTTGCGAGAATTCGCTGTAATGAGCTGAAACTGCTCAACAAGTCGGATCTTGAGCTTCTTCTGTCTTCCGCAGATGCAGAGGAATGCATGAAGCGCCTGACCGATAAGGGATACGGCGGCAAGGGTGCATCCTATACCTCCGAAAGAGAGCTTCTGAAAGCTGAATCGGAGAACGCATGGGGACTTATAAATGAAATAGCCCCCGACATTGCTGTGTTTGATTCTCTCAAAACAGCAAATGACTATCACAACCTTAAAACTATAACAGAGAGTTATATTCTGGGCGCAGATTACAACAGCATGGTTATATATCCTGTTACTGTTGAGCCGGAAACCATACTCGAAGCGATAAAAACCAAGGACTACGGACTGCTGCCTGAGCACATGAGAGAATGTGCCGAAAGGGCATATACAATTTTTGTTGAAGCCCGTGACAGCCAGCTTGGCGAAGCAATCATCGACAGAGCCTGCCTGCTTGCAACAGCAGAAATGGCAAAGGGCTGCGGTGAGCTCCTGGGAGCACTTGCACAGCATAAAATATTTGTTACTGATTTAAAGGTTGCAATGCGCTGCGCAGTCACAAAGAAGTCCATGTCCTTTGTCCGTGAATCTCTTGCACCCTGCGAAAAGCTTGATTTAAAAGAGCTTTCCGAAGCAGTTATCGACAGCCCCGAAGCGGTTCTTTCCTATATAGAAAGAGTATCTGATGAGGCGGCTGCAAAGCTTCGAGAGGGAATGAGTGCATTTGAAAAGTGGAGTGACGAAAAACTCCGTGACATCATTTCACCTGCAAAGTACAGAAATTACGGACCCGATGCTTTGGCAGCATATCTCTGTGCCAAGGAGCTTGAGATTCGTTCTGTACGTATAATTCTCTCAGCCAAGAGAAACGGCATAGACAATGACAAAGTAAGAGCTCGCCTGCGCGAGCTGTATTAAGGAGGAAGCCGAATGTATAAGATCGCAGTTTTAGGCGAGCGGGACAGTATCTACGGCTTTGCCTCCCTTGGTCTTGAAATTTTTCCTGCGGAAAACAGGGAAGAGGCAAAGAAAATTCTCTCTTCCATTGCCGGCGGAGAATATGCGGTTATATATGTAACTGAAAAAACCGCTGCCGAGCTTTTTGCAGAAATAGCAAAATATGACGAAATGACTGTTCCTGCCATAATCCCCATTCCGGGAGTTACGGGAAATACGGGAGCAGGAATGCAGAGAGTCCGTGAAGCTGTTGAAAAGGCAGTTGGCTCTGATATTATATTCAACAATAAATAACCTCGTATTGGAGGGGTAAATGTGGCAAAGACCAGTAAAGGTGTAATTGAAAAAGTCGCAGGACCGCTTGTTATAGCCAGCGGTATGCGTGATGCCAATATGTTTGACGTTGTCCGCGTTTCCAAGGAAAACCTTATCGGTGAAATCATCGAAATGCACGGTGATAAGGCATCCATTCAGGTTTACGAGGAAACCAGCGGCCTCGGTCCCGGTGCGCCTGTTGAGAGCACAGGCGAGCCTATGAGCGTTGAGCTGGGTCCCGGACTTATCGCAAGCATTTATGACGGCATTCAGCGTCCGCTGGACGATATCATGAAGGTCTGCGGAACAAATATCAGACGAGGCATTCAGGTTGCTTCTCTGAAAAGAGACAAGAAATGGCGCTTTGAGCCTGCAGTATATGTAGGTGCAAAGGTGCAGAGCGGTGATGTTATCGGTACTGTAAAGGAAACCGATATCGTTACCCAGAAGATCATGGTTCCTTACGGAATTTCAGGTACTGTAAAGGATATCCTTGCAGGTGAGCATACCGTTACCGATACCGTGTGCGTCATTGAAACTCCCGATGGCGAAACAAAAAATCTTACCATGATGCAGAAGTGGCCTGTCCGTCGAGGCAGACCCTACAAGCAGAAGATCAGCCCCGAAATGCCCCTTATCACAGGTCAGCGTGTTATCGACACACTGTTCCCCATTGCAAAGGGCGGCGTTGCATCTGTTCCCGGACCCTTCGGTTCCGGCAAGACAGTTGTACAGCATCAGCTTGCAAAGTGGGCAGAGGCTGACATCGTTGTCTACATCGGCTGCGGTGAACGAGGCAACGAGATGACCGACGTTCTCAACGAGTTCCCCGAGCTTGTTGACCCGAAAACAGGAAAATCCCTCATGGAGCGCACCGTGCTTATCGCAAATACCTCCGATATGCCCGTTGCAGCCCGTGAAGCATCAATATACACAGGTATCACCATCGCTGAGTATTTCCGTGACATGGGCTACAGCGTAGCTCTCATGGCAGACTCCACCTCACGTTGGGCAGAGGCTCTCCGTGAGATGTCAGGACGTCTTGAGGAAATGCCCGGTGAAGAGGGATATCCCGCATACCTGGGAAGCCGTCTTGCACAGTTCTATGAGCGTGCAGGTCAGGTTGAAAGCCTCGGTACCGAGCCTCGACTCGGTGCGCTGTCCGTTATCGGCGCAGTTTCACCTCCCGGCGGTGATATTTCCGAGCCTGTATCTCAGGCAACTCTCCGTATAGTCAAGGTCTTCTGGGGTCTCGACTCAGGTCTTGCCTATAAGAGACACTTCCCCGCAATCAACTGGCTCAACAGCTATTCACTCTATCTTGATTCTCTCAAGGGCTGGTTCGACAAGAACGTCAGCGACGAGTGGATGAAGAGCAGAGATCGTATCATGTACCTCCTGCAGGAGGAGTCCGAGCTTGAAGAAATCGTCAAGATGGTCGGTATGGACGCACTTTCCGCACCTGACCGCCTGAAGCTCGAAGCAGCACGTTCTATCCGTGAGGACTACCTCCATCAGGATGCATTCCATGAGGTTGACACATACACCTCACTGCCCAAGCAGCTTATCATGATGAAGCTTGTGCTTGAGTATTTTGACCAGTCCACTGAAGCACTTAATACAGGTGTTGACATTGAATCCCTTGTAAAGCTGCCTGTTCGTGAACGTATCGGACGTATCAAGTATGTCGAAGAGAAGGGCGTAGCAGCTGAGGCTGCCGCAATTCTTGAGCAGCTTGCAAGAGAAATCGCAAATGCAGGGAAAGGAGAGGATCTTTAATGCCAAAGGAATACAGAACGATTGAAGAGGTAACAGGTCCTCTTATGCTTGTGCGAGGCGTTTCCGACGTAACTTACGATGAGCTTGGCGAAATCGAGCTTGCAAACGGCGAAACACGCCGCTGCAAGGTTCTTGAAGTCAATGGTTCTGACGCACTGGTTCAGCTCTTTGAATCAAGTACCGGTATCAACCTTTCAAACAGTAAGGTTCGTTTCCTCGGACGAAGCATGGAGCTTGCAGTTTCCGAAGATATGCTTGCCCGTGTTTTTGACGGACTTGGCAGACCTATCGACGGCGGCCCCGAGATCATTCCCGAAAGAAGAATGGACGTTAACGGACAGCCTATGAATCCTGCTGCAAGAAACTATCCTCAGGAGTTCATTCAGACAGGCATCTCCGCAATCGACGGTCTTAACACCCTTGTCCGTGGTCAGAAGCTTCCTATCTTCTCCGCTTCAGGTCTTCCTCATGCCCAGCTTGCAGCACAGATTGCAAGACAGGCAAAGGTAAGAGGCAAGGACGAGCAGTTCGCTGTTGTTTTCGCTGCAGTTGGTATCACATTTGAGGAATCCAACTTCTTTATAAACTCCTTCCGTGAGACAGGCGCTATCGACAGAACGGTCATGTTTGTAAACCTTGCAAACGACCCTGCTATCGAGCGTATTGCAACTCCGAGAATGGCACTTACCGCCGCTGAATACCTCGCATTTGAAAAGGGCATGCACGTTCTTGTTATCATCACAGATATCACCAACTACGCAGATGCTCTTCGTGAGGTTTCCGCAGCACGTAAGGAAATCCCCGGACGTCGTGGTTATCCCGGCTATATGTACACTGACCTTGCAAGCCTTTATGAACGTGCAGGCAGACTTAAGGGCAAGGACGGCTCTATTACTCTTATTCCCATCCTCACCATGCCCGAAGACGATAAGACTCATCCAATTCCCGACCTTACAGGCTACATCACCGAGGGTCAGATCATTCTTTCCCGTGAGCTTTACAGAAAGGGTCTCCAGCCCCCTGTTGATGTTCTGCCTTCCCTTTCCCGTCTTAAGGATAAGGGTATAGGCGAGGGCAAGACCAGAGCAGACCATGCAAACACCATGAACCAGCTTTTTGCAGCCTATGCACGAGGCAAGGAGAGCAAGGAGCTCATGGTCATTCTGGGCGAAGCCGCACTTACCGATATTGATAAGCTGTATGCAGAGTTTGCAGACCGCTTTGAAAAGGAATATGTCTCTCAGGGCTACACCACCAACCGAAGCATTGAGGACACCCTCGCAAAAGGCTGGGAACTTCTGAGGATCCTTCCCAGAAGTGAGCTGAAGAGAATCAAGGACGAATTCCTCGATAAATACTACAACGCATAACTTAAAGTTTAGGTCAAGCCTTTTCAAAGGCTTGCAGATTCCAAAGACAGAGCCTTTGGTCGCTGTCCGCAGACAGCGAAATTTCCTGAAACAAAACCGCAGGAGGGCAGTGAAACAGTCCGGTGGACTGTTTCACGCTGGGAACCCTCGGCGGGGGTTCCCAGTATCGCCACTATCGTGGCGATGAATATGGAATCAACTGATAATTCCCCAAAACACCCATTTTGGAGGTGTGAAAATTGGCAACCTTAAATGTAAATCCTACCCGTATGGAGCTGTCAAGGCTGAAAAAGCGCCTTGCAACAGCCAGACGAGGCCATAAACTGCTCAAGGATAAGCGTGACGAGCTGATGCGTCAGTTTCTCGACCTTGTGCGTGAGAATAAAGCACTGCGTGAAAGGGTAGAGGCAGCAGTGATCGAAGCAAACAAAAGCTTCATTCTTGCCCGAAGTGTCATGCAGGACGAGATGATGGATACCGCTCTGCTCATGCCGAAGCAGGAGGTCTCCCTCGACGTATCCTTCAAGAACGTCATGAGTGTAGATATCCCCGTGTATGATGCCAAAACCCGTACACCTGACCCTGCTGATATCTATCCCTACTCCTTCGCATTTACCTCAGGAGACCTTGACTCAGCTGTTCATGAGCTGTCCGACCTTCTTCCAAGCCTTCTTGAGCTTGCGGAAAAGGAAAAGGCAACCCAGCTTCTGGCCGCTGAAATCGAGCGTACCCGTCGAAGAGTAAACGCCCTTGAGCACGTTATGATTCCCCAGTATATCGACACTATCCGAATGATAACCATGAAGCTTGACGAAAACGAGCGAAGCTCTACAGCAAGACTCATGAAGGTCAAGGATATGATGATCGAAAAGACCGTAATGGAGCGCAGAAGGCGTGAGGGTCTGGCATAAAAAACTCAAAGTTTTGCTCAATTTTAAAAAATTGCAGAGTCAAGGGACAGAGTCACTTGCGAGGTTTTAAGGGGCAGCGCCCCTTAACTTTCATCATGTAAAAAGCCGTGGGCAATGCCCACGGCTTAAATATTTACCCATTTAAAATTATCTCATCGCACTCATCCTCGGAAGGCTCACAGAACATCATGTTGCATTTTCCGAGCAATGCTTCGTCTGCTTCATAGCTGAACTTTTCGTTTCCATTTGCCCTGTCAGCATTCCGCTTTTTCGCATTTTCAAGTATCTTTTCATCGCTTGCCTTTATATATACAAGCTTCACCTCATGACCAAGAGCTTCAAATCTTGCTCTAAGCTCATCTCTTTCCGCCTTGCCCCAGAGCCCGTATTCAAGCAGTACATCACAGCCTGCCGCAGCGATTTTTTCAGCCTGCAGAGATAAAAACTCCTTGCTTTTTCTTACAGTTTCGCAATGCTTGTCGCCCAGACATTCAGGGAAAAGACTGAGCATAAGTTCATCAACCGACAGTACCACAATATTTCTTTCCTCAGAAAGCTTTTTTGCATAATAACTTTTTCCGCAGCATACTTTTCCGCAGAGTAAAATAACCTGACTCAT
Organism: Acutalibacteraceae bacterium; assembly: GCA_045604155.1. Classification (GTDB taxonomy): domain Bacteria; phylum Bacillota; class Clostridia; order Oscillospirales; family Acutalibacteraceae; genus JAISGQ01. Next base: position 5,083 of record JAZUNN010000053.1, on the reverse strand, counting down.
AAAAACACCTCGCATAATACACAAAAATCATTTATCAAAATTGTGCAGAGCATTTAAAACTCCAAAAATAAAAAGGCAAATTGACACAGAAATATCAATGTGCTAAAATCGCAGATGTAAAGAGAAATAAGAAAAAACGATATCAGAGAAAGGGAATGACGACATGAATATATGGCATCACATCGCCAAAGAGCGAATCGCCCCCGAAAAATTCATGGCATGTATTGAGATTTCCAAGGGAAGCAAGAACAAGTATGAACTTGATAAGCAGACAGGTCTGCTGAAGATGGACAGAGTCCTTTATACATCCACCCATTACCCCGCAAACTACGGATTCATCCCCAGAACCCTTGCAGATGACGAAGACCCTCTTGATGTTCTCGTTCTTTGTTCGGAGCCCATTCTTCCTCTTACACTTGTAGAATGCTACCCTATCGGAGTATTTGTAATGGAAGATGATGACGCAGCAGACGAGAAGATCATCGCAATCCCCTTCAGAGATCCTTCCTATAATAATTACCAGGATATAAACGAAATCCCCAAGCACGTGTTTGATGAAATCAGACATTTCTTCGAGGTCTATAAATCCCTTGAAGGCTCAAAGACTGTAGTCCAGGAAGTATCAAACAAGGAAGTTGCAATGGAAATAATCAAAAAGTGCCTTGACAAATACGACAGAGTATTTGCAGGAAATGTTTAATGTTTATGAGCATCGGGCGAAATGCCCGATGCTTTTTTACTGCTCATCCTCAGAAGTAAACCTCTTCCTGTACTCAGCAGGACTTTCACCTGTTATTGCACGGAACTTTTTGTGGTAATAATCTACGCTTTTATAGCCTATCTGACGAGCAATTTCGTAGACCTTCATTTCACTGTTACGCAGGAGAGTTATTGAATGTTCGATCCTCAGCTTATCAACATAGCTGTTGAAGCTCATCCCGGCAGCCTTTTTGAAAATCTTACCGAGATAAGCACTGTTGTATCCAAAAAGAGGAGCAAGGGACTCCAGTTTTATTGATTCGCTGAAATTGTGGTCTATATAATAGAAAATATCATCGAGGACAGAATCACGGGAAGTGCCGCCGATATTTGACATGATAAATTCAAACTGATCACTGAAAAAAGCGAGCACCTCACTGATAAAAGACTTACGGTTAATGAAGGTAATTATTTCCGAATTTGAGAGAAGAGTAATATTTGCGGTACTGTAAATATGCTTCATGGATTCCTTTATCTGAAGGAACATATCCGTAAGAAATACTTTGGCCTCAGTGCTTGAAGCCTGAGTTGAAATCATATATTCGCTAAGATTTGAAATAACATTCTTGACATTGTGCCGTTTGAATGTCTGCAGACAATCAAGAATCTGTTTGATAAAATGTTCTGCTTCGGCTATGGAAAGATCTCGCTGTCTTGCCTCAACCGAAGCATCGTATGTAAGTATATTACCCTTGTTTGGCACAAGAAATTTTCTGTCGGAAGCATATTTAGCCTGAGAATAAGAGATGTTAATGGAAGACAGGGAGCTGACAGACCTTCCGAGTGAAAGGAAAAAACCTGTGTTTTCGTGAGCTTGATGAGCATACATTGAAATCATTTCACGAAGAATACCTATTGAAAAAGTACCTTTTATAAGAATAATCTCTGTGCCGTTATGATTGAAACTGCTGCACTGCAATCTCTCGAAACCGGAGCTTTTGACGAGCTGAGAAAACGAGGTGCATGATGAGATATCAGGAGAAGCAAGAGGCTCAAATATAGCAACCTGATATGAATCAGCTTCAAGACCAAAAGTGCGCAGTGCCATCTTTTCGGGTGCTTTTCCGGACAGCACCAGATTGCGAAGTGTTTCAGTCATTGCATTGCTGCGATAAAATTCAAGAATTTCAAGGCTTTTCGTCTTTTCTGAAATTCGTTCACGCAGCCCTTTCAGCTCATGGGCAAACTCAGCAGGATCTGCAGGAAGAAGGATGTACCTGTCGACGCCATATTTCAGTCCTGTATAGGCAGCTTTGAAGTCAGACTTTGAAGAAACAAGAAAAAAATGTCCGTCAAAGCCGCGTGCCCGCGTGATCTCCATTATATCACGAAGCTCAGATATGGGGAGAGTGGCATCTATTATTACAAGAGAAGGTGACTGAGAAATAATCAGAGAAATAGCATCATCTCGTCCTTTGATTTCGGCGATAAGTTTAAATCCGTGAGCAGGCCAGTCGGCAAGCTGACGGATTTTCCTTTTAGACGTACCTTCACCGTATACAATGATAAGAGGTTCCATATTACCCTCCGAAAGATTATGTGATTATTAGAGAATAAATACATTAAAAATTATACAATCAATGCAGCAGGATGTCAATTAAATATAACAGGAAAAGAAAAAGTATCAAAACCATGGAAAAGAATGCATCCTGAGGCGTTTTGTTTTCGGGAGAAATCTGGCTTCAAATATCGGAAAGCCTTAAAACATGAGAAAAAATGAAATTGTTTTATTGTTCATTACATAGTAAAATAAACCCTGCTTGCAGCAATATGCACATAAATAACAGTGAAATGTGATGTGGTGTTGACCTTAATGCGATTTGTTTATCTTCGTTAAATAATTGTTTTCAGAATCGAAATATTAAAAATTTACGATTCATTAATAAAGCAAATGATAAAACTATGTGAAACGTTTGAACTTAAAAATCGCATAAATAAGCCGTTTTTAAATTTGCGAGAAGATGTGGTTAAATAAAAAACTGTCAAATATAACAATAAAATAATTATATTTTTTTGCAGTTTGCCAAGTTGCAAACTCAATTAAATGTGTTATAGTATTAACTGTGCAAACTAACTTTAATACATTTATTGTTAGCACAATGAAAAAGGGAGGAAAAAGTTATGAAAACAAACTCTAAGCTGACAAAGCGCTTACTGGCAGTTGCTCTTGCAGTATGTATGCTTTGCAGCGTGCTCGTTGCCGGTATCGGTACCGGCATCACTGCTAAGGCTGCGGTATCTTCTGTAGAAGTAAAGATGTATGCTGATGCTCTCAATTGGTGGCCGCAGGTACGTCCTACTGATACTGTAAAAACAAACGGAACTAAGACAATTGGCGGTACCCTTAATGAGGGATCTGGTTTCGAGCAGTGTCAGCTCGAGATATTTTACGGAGCTGACGATGGAATTACTGTTTCCAATGTAGCACTTACCATTGATGGAAGTGATGTTTCCATTGGCGACTGGTATGACTCTGCAAGCGGTAAGCATACCTTCTATATTAATGATAAAACTGCATATGCTTCCACTACATGGTCTGGTCAGAGGGTTGAGTGGACCTATACCATCGCAGGAATTGAAGAGGCTGTAGAGGAAGAAGAGTCTGCAACCGACACTTCCGGCTCTGATACTGAAGAAGAGGCAAAGAACACTGCTACTTTCTCCTATCAGGATTGCGGCAACTGGTGGTCAACTGCTACCAGCACTGATGATCTTGGTACAGGTACTTACATTTATAGAATAAATGATGCTGCTGCTTGGAACGGCGGAATTTCAGGTTCTATGAATGCTTACTTTACAATGCCCAACTTCTATACTGTTCTTAGTGAAGCTGGTTACACTGAGGCAGATGTTACTGCTGACGTAACCATCGAGATGGATGGCGTTGAAATTGCTAATGGCGCATATGTATTCGTTAAGGATAACGGCGTTGACCTCGAAGTTTGCATTAACAACTGTTGGATTACCGATAGTTTGAATGGTGCAACTTGGACCGATTCCTGTGTATTCACCATCGACCTTACCCTTCCTGAAGAGTTTGGCACTGGCGGATGTGATAAGACTCTTGTAGCTGCTGCTGAAGAGGAAGAAGAGGATGATACACCTCTCAAGGGTACAACCGGTAAGAAGAAGGCAAACGGCTACATCCATGACAAGGGTGCTATCTTCGTATACACCGGCGACACATATGACATTTATGACTTCAATCTTGCTACCGGTTGGGCATTCGGTAAGGTTCATGAAATCAACGGTAAGTGGGGCGACAGCTACTTCGGTGAAGGCGGCATCGCTGGCGTTGGTACCAACGAAGGCACTACCATTAAGGGCAATGGTATCTACATGAAGTATTGGGAAGATTACAGAGGAATCGGCTATCCTGCTATCCAGCTTTCCTGGGATACCGACAGAATCTTCTATCTTGGCGACATTACCGTATATTCCAATGACTGGGCAATCCAGCAGGTATTCTCTGTAGGCGACGGCTTCTATCGTGGCCCCGCTGAGAGATATGCAGGTACTGGCGAGGCTCTCCTCGACGGTTCCAACAAGTGGTATTACTTCGGCGAAGGCTCCTACAAGGCAGCTACCTCCACTGAAGACACCACTACCGAAGAGACTGTAGTACTTTCTGAGGGTACTGTAAATGTTACCGGCGACGGCGACATCTATGCATTCGTAGCAATCGGCGCTGACAACACCGCAAGTGACTGGGCATACAGCTGGGCAGGTCTCAAGCCTGAGGAAGTTGACGATGCTAACAAGATCCCCGCAGGTATCACCGCTAATGCTGTAAACGCTAAGATTGGCGAGCAGTTCACCATCAGCGTTGCAACTGAGACTCCCGTATACTACACCTGGTATGTCTGCCCGACCATCATTGTCGGTGCCGGCAAGACCGTTGATGCAGAAGTTGTTGCAGTACGTGTTGACGGTAAGGACGTAACAAACCTTATCGACTTCGCAGCTGGCGATGCATGGTGGTATGAAGATACCGGTAACTACACCGAGAAGAACGGCAACCAGGCTGTACGTCTCGCTGGCGGTTACAACGAATGGGGCACCAAGTACACCGGCGAATCTCCTGCTGGTTACTCCCTCATCGAGTATGATGTTATCATCAACTCCGTTGCATAATCTGCAATAAATAAAATTTCAGCAGCCGAGGGCAACCTCGGCTGCTTTTCTTGTATAAGTAAAACCACGCGTTAGACGCGTGGTTCGGGAAGAATTACATAGATGAGGAAGAAATAAAAGCTCCTTTTGCTTAAAATAAAGGTGCGGTCTGCCAACTGCACACAAAAAAGCAAAAGGAGGACATTCAAAT
>JAZUNN010000052.1:0-8028 GCA_045604155.1 Acutalibacteraceae bacterium | reverse complement strand
CCCTGGGGCACCAAGGTTGACATCATCATGCCCTGCGCAACTCAGAACGAGGTCAACATGGCTGAGGCTGAGAAGATCGCTGCTAACGGCGTAAAGTACTACATCGAGGTTTCCAACATGCCCACCACCAACGATGCTCTTGCATTCCTTCATGACAAGTGCGTTGTTGCTCCTTCCAAGGCTGTTAACGCAGGCGGCGTTGCAGTTTCCGCTCTCGAAATGAGCCAGAACTCCATGAGATACTCCTGGAGCGCTGAGGAAGTTGACGAGAAGCTCAAGGGCATCATGAAGCACATCTACGATGCTTCTGTTGAGGCTGCTGCAGCTTACGGCTTCGGCTACGATCTCGTTGCAGGCGCTAACATTGCAGGCTTCGTCAAGGTTGCTGACGCTATGATGGCTCAGGGTATTATCTAATCGGTATTATATAATTTACAGCCGCAGTGGTTTGAGCTACTGCGGCTGTTCTTGTTTTTTCAGATAAGCGGAGATATAATCTGAGAGAGTAAACAGATAAATTTGACGAGCGGAGGCATATATGAGCAATAGAAAAGTTGTTTTATACATTGGTATTAGCCTTGATGGTTATATTGCAACCAAAGATGATTCATTGGAATGGCTGTTAAACACTCAAGGAAGTGGAGATAACGGTTTCGGTGAATTTTATGATACGGTGGAAACAATAATTATGGGAAGACGAACCTATGATTGGATTATGGAACAGGAGAAAGGTCAATTCCCATACATTGGAAAAGAATGTTATGTTTATACTACCCAAGCGACTGATGATACAGAGTATGTGAAATTTACTTCTCAAAGTCCGGAAAATCTTATTGCAGGACTAAAAAAGGAAGGAAAGAAAATTTGGATCGTCGGAGGAAGTCAAATCATCGATTTGCTCAGAAAGAAAAACCTCATAGATGAATACATACTAAGTATTGCGCCGGTAATTCTTGGAGAGGGAATTCCGTTGTTTTGTGAGGGTGAAAGAAAACATCTTGTTTTTGATAAAGCCAGAACATTTGGGCAGTTTTTGGAGGTTAGCTACCACACAGACCAATAAGAGTTTTATCTGTTCGATAAATTCTAATTTATGCGTTCAGGGAACACAGGCGGACAGCCGCAGATGGCAGATTGCTTGCGCTCTCATGTCCCCTACAGTGTGTGTTAAAACTTTATACAGCTAAATCAACGGCTCCCTTTACTGCAAGGGAGCCTTGTGCATGCGTGAACTTTGTGGTATAATTTACTGTATCAAAGCCACTCAAGGAGATATTGATATGAAATTCGAATTATGGTCTGTATGGCATTTTCTGTATATGGCTTCGCCTTTTGTGATTTTTGCTGCAATTTATTTTCTGATGAAAAACCGCTCGGACAAGGCAAAGAACATTCTGGGGTATGTTCTGGGTGCGCTTTCTGTGCTTATTCTTGTGGCAAGAAACGTCGATATTTTCATCAGAAACGGCTGGGACCTTGAGGTCATCCCCCTTCAGGTCTGCCATATAGGAAGTCTTATTGCGGGGCTTGCTTTGCTCTTCAAAAAGAAATGGCTCATTCTCACTGCCTTCTGCTTCAATACCATACCTGCATTTCTGGCGATGCTCTTTGCAGATTCCCTGGCTAATTACGACACGCTGTTTAAAATCAGAGCCCAGGCTTACGTCTGGGGGCATATCCTCATCATCGTCTGCGCACTGTATGCTGTGATGATCTATCGTCCGAAGCTTAAGAAGAAGGATTTGGTTTTATCCCTCGGTTTTGTCGGCGTTATGGCTGCAGCGGCAATTATCTGCAATTCTCTGTTCAGAACACTGCTTGACTGGAAGCCCAATTATTTCTATCTGTTTGATTATAAAGGAACACCCCTCAAGTTTCTCTATGAAGTATTCCCCTCCTCCGTTTACGGATGGTTCGAGATAAACTGGTTCTATACAGCTGTTCTTCTGTTTGTCTTTATCGGTGTTTTTATCGGTATGTATTATCTCGCAAAGCTGATTGTCGGACGTGTTTCAAAGGGCGAAGATGCCTGATGCAAGAGCGGACAGCCGCAGAGGGCAGATCGCTTGCGCTCTCATGTCCCCTACGATTGAATGTTTAATCTTTATATTGGTAAAATGAAAGGCTCCCTGAAATGGGAGCCTTTAGTTTATTTAATCCAATCTTCATTACCGAATCTTTCGCAATATATCTGTTTTAATTCATCAATGTCGTATTCATCCTTCACATAAATGCATTCGTCGGCAATGTGCCTGATAAATTCATCTGAGCCGACAGGCAATACCACAATCGCACCGCTGTCTGTCAGTTCTCTCAGCACCTTTACAAGACCTGAAATGCACATATGATGATAAAAACCGCTCGTCATATATGGAGCATAGAATATCTTTCTGCCTTCCGCATACCCTAAAGCTGCCGAGGCTCGCCACCGCTCACCGCTTAATGCATGGAGCTTTCTGTCATACCTCGGCTCGGTAAGCAGAAAACTTTCTGCTATATCCTCAAAGCTTACTTTGAGCGAATTCTTCTTTATTGCTTTTTCGATAGATTTCCTTACAGTATAATTTTTGTATAGTTCTTTGCTCGGCTCAAGATTCCAGCTTGCAGCATCAAGGTCATTTTGAGAAATCTCAGTATCATTGCAAAACAGGCTCAGATTCCCAAAATCCACCTTACCGCCCAGCAGATAAGAAAGATACATATTTCCTTGACCGTGTTCGCCCACTAATGCATAAATCTTTCCGCTTTCAAGCTGAATATCCTTGTATTTCCATGTGTCATGAGTATTCTCGATAAACGCACTGCCTGAAATCAATGATGTGCATTGGCTTGAATCGATTCTGATTTTAAAGCCGCTTTGAAACAAGCTGTTTTTCATGTTATTCTCCCAATTATTTCCTGAGGTTATTCTCCTTATCGAAAAAGGCTTTTTCGAGGGCGGTGTATTCCGATTCAGAGCACACCTCTCTGCACTTTTGCTGATACTCGGCAGAACGGGCGAGCATGGAATCTATTTTTGCACAGGGAAATTCCGGGCATTTATTGCACTTTTCAACACTGTGGGCTTTGGTACATTCAACCAGATTATAGGTGCAGGTTTTGTGAGAAGAACAGCCCGTGCAGGCTATTTCTTCATTTGAAACGATCCTGTCCCTCCACCCCACTCTGTACCACAGCTCGGCAACCGCACTCTGCTCTTCGGGAGTTTTTGCCCTGTATCGTGGGCATTCAAGGCAGTTATCACCGCAGAGGGTTATTTTCTCCATCATCTGATTCTTTCGCCGCTTTCGGCAGAGATAACAACGGTCTCCTCCTCAAAATTGTCATTCATTTCATAAGTCAGGGAGATTTCTCCGTTATCATATTCAAGCTTATACATCCAGTATGCATCGCTGTCGGCAGAAGAAACTTTCCAGATAGTTTCGCCCACTGTGCCAATCTTCATGCAGTCGGGGTTCATATAGCCGCCGATGTAGAGGTTGCCTTCCTCATCAAAATCCCACGAAGAAGAGCCGCCGTCATAATCGGTATTGTCCCATACAACTTCACCTGTTCTTGCGTCAAGGGCGCGCAGACGTCCGTAGACTTCTACCATTCCCTCTGCATTAAGCTCTTCATCATAAAGTGCCTGCTCATTTATGTACACGAGTCCATCATACATTCCTATGTACTCAAGGGTTTCAAGCTGTGCCGCCATGCTGGTGCCTGTTTTGTATGTCCACATGACGCTTCCGTCCTCGGCATAGGCAGTAAAGATTCTGTAAAAGCCTCCGTAATTTCCGCCGATGAAGTTTTCTTCCCATTCTATTTTTTCGGGAAGCACTGAGGGCTCTGCATCATCCGAGGGCTCTGTATCATCGGAGGGTTCCCCAACAACAATAACCGTCGGTCCGTCGGCACCGCCGATAATACCAATTGCATCGTTTTCTGTATCCTTGCCGCAGGCGCAGAGGGAAAGAAGCATAATGACTGCCATAATGATTGCAATAATTTTTTTCATAATATGTTCCTCCTTGTTTCTTTTCATGCTTTATTATAGCAGAGCAGTACAGCAAAAGCAAGGAAAAGAAAACAGGACAGCGCAGAGAACCTACGCTGTTGCGCCTGACCAAAGGGCAATCTCAAAAAAGGGGATTCCAAAGGGGAATTCGCTGCAGTTAACCCTATACAGAAATGTAATCCATGCCGTTTTCACAGGGAAACAACAGGAAAATAAAGCCCGGCGGCATGGATGGCAACCCCTTTGGTCGTTTAGGAGGGGAGATTTTTAAGAGGGGAACCCGATCGAAAGGGTTCCCCTCTTAAATGTGTTCTTTGGTTCGTTTCTTGCACAAGCAAGAAATGAACACAACCCTCGCGCGATTGTATGATCAGTTGAGGGGTTCCCCCTCAAACACCCGACCAAAGACGCTGTCTTTGGAAACTGCAAGCTTTTGAAAAAGCTTGACCAAAACTTTTGTGTTTAGACATTCCAGATTTCGCGGGCGTATTCGATAATGGTTCTGTCGCTTGAGAATGCGCCTGCGTTGGCTACATTTGCAAGGCACTTTCTTGCAAATGCTTTACTGTCGGAATAGTCAGCAATAGCCTGAAGCTTTCTCTCGCAGTAGGGAACGAGGTCGAGGAGAATATAATAATGGTCGGGCTTGTGCCAGTGTGCACCCTTGAGGATTGCATTGTAAAGTTCACGGAACATTCCTGTGCCGTTGTCGTCAAGAGTGCCGTCAATGAGGGAATCCATGACCTTCTTGATATTCGCGTCCTCATTGTAGATCTTCATGGGGTCGTAGGTGTTCTCAATTGCCTTGATATCTTCTACTCTTGCACCGAAGATATAGTTGTTCTCTTCCCCTGCTTCGCGGACGATCTCAACATTTGCACCGTCGTAGGTGCCGAGGGTAACTGCGCCATTGAGCATGAACTTCATGTTGCCTGTACCCGATGCCTCGGTGCCTGCGGTGGAAATCTGCTCGGAGATATCGGCGGCAGGAGTGAGCTTTTCAGCGTAGGTCACGTTGTAGTTTTCAACAAAGATGACCTGCATCTTGTCATTTACATCGGGGTCGGAGTTTACAAGGTTTCCTATCTCGTTGATAAGCTTGATAATGCCCTTTGCGCGGTAATAGCCGGGAGCCGCCTTTGCGCCGAAGATAAATGCGGTGGGGTTCATGTTCTTTACTCTGCCGTCCTTGATAGCATAATAGATATAAAGAATTGAGAGTGCGTTCATGAACTGGCGCTTATATTCGTGGAGACGCTTTATCTGAATGTCAAAGATAAATGCAGAATCGAGTATCTTTCCGTCGTGAGCCTTCACAAACGCGGCGAGTTCTTCCTTCTTCGCCTTCTTTATCTGCATGAACTCTTCGATCGCCTTGTCGTCATCAAGGTAAGCTTCAAGCTTTTTAAGCTCGTCTAGGTTCTTAATAAAGCCGTCACCGATGCGGTCAGCAATGAACTTTGAAAGCTGGGGGTTGGCAAGTGCCAGCCATCTTCTCTGAGTAATGCCGTTGGTCTTGTTGTTGAAGCGCTCGGGATATACTGCGTACCACTCTTTAAGTGCATCGTCCTTGAGTATCTCGGTATGAAGCCATGCAACACCGTTTATGGAGTGTCCTGCATAGATAGCAAGGCGTGCCATGTGGATAACGCCGCCTGTGATGATGTGGTAAATCTCAGCGTCCTTGCCCTTTATGCCCTTCTTCATAAATTCGTCACGCATGCGTCTGTCGATCATTACGACAAAATCGTAAACCTCGGGAACTACGCTGAAGAAAAGCTTTGTGCTCCACTTTTCGAGAGCTTCAGCCATAACTGTGTGGTTGGTATATGCAAAGGTCTTCTGAGCGATTGCGAATGCGCTCTCAAAGTCAAGTCCCTTTTCGTCAATGAGTATCCTCATAAGCTCAGGGATAGCAACAACGGGGTGGGTATCGTTGAGCTGGATTGCGTAGGTATCAGCAAATTTGCTGAAATCAGAGCCGAATTTTGCCTCGTACTTTCTGACCATATCGCGTACTGATGCTGCGGAGAAGAAGTACTGCTGCTTGAATCTGAGCCTCTTGCCCTCTTCGGTCTCATCATTTGGGTAAAGAGTGTCGGAAATCTGCTCTGCCTTTATTCTCTCTGCCACAGATTCCTCACGGAGGTTTCTGTTGAACTTGTCAAAATCGAAATTGCATACAGGCTCGCTCTGCCAGAGGCGAAGGGTATTGACAGTCTTTCCGCCGTAACCGATAACGGGCATATCGTAAGGCACTGCCCAAACCTTCTGGTCGGCATACTCTATGAGGATTTTTTCGTCCTCTCTTCTTACAGACCAGGGATCGCCGCACTGCATCCAGTCGTCTGCATATTCCTTCTGGAAGCCGTTTTCTATCCTCTGCTTGAAAAGACCGTAACGGTAACGGATTCCGTAGCCGTCAAGGGGAATATCGTGGGTTGCGGCAGAATCAAGGAAGCAGGCTGCAAGTCTGCCGAGACCGCCGTTGCCCAGAGCATCGTCTTCAATCTCTTCAAACATGCCTATGTCTCTTCCCTCTGCCTCAAGGATAGCCTTGGTATCGTCAAGAAGTCCGAGGTTCATAAGGTTGCTGTAGATAAGTCTGCCAACGAGAAATTCTGCGGAAAGATAGGAGGCTCTCTTGGGCTTTTCCTCTTTGTCGCTGTTTTTGTAAGCATAGGCGCAGGCGGCACGGGAAACAGCCTCGTAAAGCTCCTTAACGCTTGCTGTTGCTATGCTCTTGCCGCTCAGCTCAAGTATTTTTTCAATGTCATTCTTGTAATTTGCGTTCATTGTATCACTCCAAAATTATCTGTCGTATGTGACAGTAAGTTCTTTTATTCTGTTTGCAAGAGCATCTGTAAGATAGCCGCTCTCTGCTCGCCATTCCCAGTTGCCTCCGAGGGTTGAAGGGTAATTTATGCGAGCCTCGTTATCAAGCTCCAGATAGTCCTGCATCTGGAAAATGACAGTATCTGCAACGCTTGCGTAGCCAAGCTTTATCGCCGCCTTGGGCATATCGCAGGTGCGTTTTACATTGAGGTAATTCTTTATAAAGCGAAGCTGACGCGGCTTTTGCTTTGCAAAATAGCCGACAAGCGTATCATTATCATGGGTGCCGCCGTAGCAGACACAGTTTGCATCATAATGATGTGGCAGGAAGGTATTTTTAGCATCAGAATCAAAGCCGAATACAAGCACCTTCATACCCGGATAGCCTATCTTTTTAAGAAGCTGCCGGACGGGCTTCAGTGCAACGCCCAGATCCTCCGCAATTATTCTTGAATTACCGATAGACTCGTTGATAGCTTCGATAAGATGTATACCGGGGCCTTCCTTATATTCGCCGTTCATGGCGGTCTCGCTGTCAGCAGGGATAGAATAGTATCGGACGATGCCTATAAAGTGGTCGATACGGATTATATCGTAAAGCTTTGCGGAGAAGGTCATTCTCTTTCTCCACCAGGAATAGCCGTCATTTTTCATGTATTCCCAGTTATAGAGGGGATTTCCCCATAGCTGACCGGTTGCGGAGAAATAATCGGGAGGCACACCTGCAACGGCGGTGGGACGCTTTCTGTAGTCAAGCAGGAACTGTTCGGGATTTGCCCATGTGTCGGCGCTGTCCATTGCAACATAAATGGGAATATCACCGATTATCTGTACTCCGATATTATTTACATAATTTCTCAGTTTATTCCACTGCTCGTAGAATTTGTACTGGGCGAACCACCAGAAATCAATTTCTTCAGCAAGAGATTTCTTATATTTTTCAACCGCTGCCTCTTCTCTCATTCTGATGGGCTCGTCCCATTCGAGCCATGACTTGTTGTCAAACTCGAATTTAAGAGCCATATAGAAGCAGTAATCTTCAAGAGCATCTTTGTTTTCGTTTTTAAATGCTACGAAAGACTCGTCGCTCTTATCCTGCTTATTATATGCTTTTTTCAGGACTTCAAAGCGTGATTCGTAAATCTTTGCATAATCTACTTTTTCCTCATTATTGCCCCAGTCATAGCCTTCAA
>JAZUNN010000051.1:0-46226 GCA_045604155.1 Acutalibacteraceae bacterium | reverse complement strand
GGCCCCCTCTGACGAGGGGGCTGGCTGCGAAGCAGACTGGGGGAGAGAAAATGAAAAGAGAGAACAGATCTAAATTACCACCGAGTCATATTCCTCTCAAACTTCTCAGAATAAGCCGCTTTCAGCTCATCGGAAGAAATGCCGTAGCACAGCAGAATATCGTTATAATACATCAGAACATCAGCGAGCTCTTCCACAAGCTGTTTGCGTATATCCTCGTCAGAGCTTGCCTTTTCACCACCGTGCTTCTTGACGATATCAATAACTTCTCCGATTTCGCCTATCATCCATAAAAGCTTGTTCTGACCGACTTCGGGAGAAATACCTTCCCATTTATCCTTATATTTCTCCTGCAGCTTTCGCTGCATTTCAAGCATTTCATTTATTGTAAATTCGCTCATTTTACTCCTCCAATGAAACTGACATTAAGATTCATCGCTTGCCTGTCTTAATAAACTCGATCAGAGCTTCAACATCATCAAAGTCATCATAATCACCGTTGATTCCCTGACGGTGATAGACAATGCCGTTCTTTTCGTTTTCTTCAAGACAATCAAGTAATGCATCTATACCGTATCTCTTTGCAAACAGAGTGAATCCATAAGGTTTGATTTTTGAAAGAAGACCTTTTCTGCACTCCTTTTCGCAAAGATAGCAGTTGTCTATGTTCATGTTCATTGAGCAGCTTCTGTTTTCGCACCAATCCTTGTCGGGGCAGTCGCCTGAATTACAACCTTGGCAATGCTCATTTTCGGAGCACAGACAGCAGGCAAGACCACAACGTGCAATTCCGAGTTCTCTTTTCATAAGGACACTCCTTTAAGATAAACCATTGAAATTATTCACCGGTAAAAACATAAAGTCAGCACTGATTATTATAGTGTAGGGTTATATTCTTGAATACGATGACAGGGAAGATCCAAGAGGGGATAACCCCTCTTGGTCGTTTAGGGAGGGTATTCTTAAAGGGAGGGGGATCGAAACCCCTCCCTTTAAGTACCATTTCTTTGGGCAAACAAAGAAATGGTACATAATACTCTATATAGAATAACAGTTAGACAATGTTGTCTGTGTAATAAAATATAGATGATAACGTTGACTGGCAATCTGATGGATTGCTTAAAAGATGTTGTTACAGTATATATACGATCAACAGCACAAGATCAAAAGTGATCAGAAGATGCAATACAATATGGTAAAGGTCGGGAATAAGTCGTGTTTTGCTTGCAGGGAACAATTTAACAGTTCCTTCGAAGCATTCGTTATAGCCCTTCAATTTGTTTTCGCTTGCGCCAAAAATCGTGAAATACTCATGGCAGAAGAACTGTCCAACAAGCCACAATGAAAGTATAGCTAACAGTATCCATTTGCCCACAGATTCCCATAAGAGAAATGCTGCAATTCCACAGGTGAACGATACAAGAGCAGCGAATTCAATGCTCTTTATGCCCATACCTTCGACCAGAAGAACCTTGCCAAAACGCCATGTGGTTGTACAGCCAAGAAACCATAACCACAGCAAGCAGGACACAATGATTATAAGAAGCTTCATAGAGTTACTCAAGAATCTTCAGTGCGCCTGTGGGGCAGAGATCAGCACACTTATGACAATCCTTGCATCTTGCGGCAGCATCACCCTCAAATTCGGGCTTGATGACTGTCGCAAAGCCTCTGTCAACAAGACCTAAAAGACCTGCACCGACTTCTTCACGGCAGGTACGCACACAGAGATTACAGAGTATGCACTTGCCCTGGTCACGCTCGATAGTGACAAGTCTCTGCTCCTTAAAGCACTTGTGCTTTGCACCTGCAAAGCGGTCAGGATTGATGGGTGCGAGATTAGCATAGCGAATAAGCTTGCAGTCTGCAAAGTCGTGACAGCCGCACTCAAGACATCTTGCGGCTTCCTTGCGAGCCTGCTCTTCTGTAAATCCGTTTATGACAGATTCAAAATTGCCTCGTCTGTAAGAAGGCTCTTTTACAGACATCTGAGCTCTCGGAGCTTTTTCTCTGTCAGAAAGCATCTCAGCGGTAACATTACACTTTGAATAATAAGGCTCGGGGAATACCATAGGCTTGCCGCTGAGGTAAGCATCAATAGCCATAGCAGCTCTGTCGCCCTCGGCGATAGCATCAATAGCAATGGAAGCACCACGGTTTGTAGCATCACCTGCGGCAAATACGCCATCGAGATTAGTCACGCAGTTGTTCTCGTTGGCAGTTACAGTGCCTCTGCGGGAAAGCTCAATGTCAGAAAGTCCCACAGGATCACACTTCTGACCGATAGCAGAAATGAGCGTATCAATGGGAAGAACCTCAAACTTGCCCTCAACGGGAACAGGGGAACGTCTGCCGGTCGCATCGGGCTCACCAAGCTCCATAATCTGAAGCTTGACAGCAGTAACCTTTCCGTTCTCACCGATAATCTCAGCGGGGTTGGTAAGAAATTTGAACTGTACGCCCTCTTCAATGGCTTCTTCAATTTCAATATCCTCTGCAGGAGCCTCAGCTCTTGTTCTGCGGTAGATAACATATACATTTTCAGCACCGCAACGAACAGCGGTACGGCAAGCGTCCATAGCAGTATTACCACCGCCGACTACTGCGACATTTTTGCCTATATCTGGGATATTGCCCATGTTGACTTCTCTCAGGAAGTCAATACCGCCCAATACGCCGTCAAGGTCTTCGCCTTCACAGCCAACAGTACTGCTTTTCCATGCACCGACAGCAATTAAAACCGCGTTGAATTCTTTTCTAAGCTCCTCAAGAGTGATATCACAACCCAGCTTAACGCCGTTTTTCATCTCAACGCCGATAGAAGCGATGGCCGCAACTTCCTGAGCCAGCACAGCCTTGGGCAGACGGTATTCGGGAATACCGTAGCGAAGCATACCGCCCATTTCGGGCATAGCATCGTAAATTGTAACAGCGTGACCTGCAAGGCGCAGATAGTAAGCAGCGCTCAGTCCTGCAGGACCACCGCCGATGATTGCGACCTTCTTGCCTGTGTCAGCCTTGGGGGAAGCCTTATAAGGCTCGGGAGAAGCAAGGTCATTATCTGCTGCAAAAGCCTTAAGGAAAGCAATGGAGATAGGCTCTTCAACCAGTGCTCTTCGGCAGTTTGCCTCACAGGGGTGAGGGCAGACACGACCGATAGAAGCAGGAATAGGAATTTTCTCTTTTATTATTCTGACAGCTTCTTTGTCGTTGCCCTCTGCAATGGCCTTCAGATAACCCTGTACATCTGTACGAGCAGGGCAGTTGAGAGAGCAGGGACCCTTGCAGTCACCCTCGTGATCGCTCATAATAAGCTCAAGAGCAACGTTTCTTGCACTCTTTGCCCTTGCACCCTCAGTATTGATGACCATACCGTCTGATGCAACGGTAGAGCAGGCACGAAGAAGCTTGGGGCTTCCCTCAGCCTCAACAAGACAGAGGCCGCAGGCACCATAAAGCTTTAAGTTGGGACTGTAGCAGAGATTGGGAATTTCAATTCCGTTTTTAGCGGCGATATTTAATATGGTGTCGCCTTTATTGCCGGTCATTTCAATGCCGTTTATTGTAATTTTGATCTGTTCCATTTTAAACTCGCCTCCTTAGTCCATATAGATTGCATCGAACTTGCAGGCTTTGCGGCACTGGTCACAGCGTATGCAAAGGCTGGGGTCGATGACATGAGGATTCTTGACAGCACCGCTGATTGCCTTTGCAGGGCAGTTGCGAGCGCAGAGGGTGCAGCCCTTGCACTTGTCAGCGTCAATATAATATGTGCGAAGTGCGGGACATTCCTTAGTCGGGCATTTCTTATCAACGATATGAGCAACATACTCATCTCTGAAATAGCGGATGGTGGTAAGTACAGGATTGGGAGCAGTCTGACCGAGACCGCAGAGAGCGCCGTCTTTAACAGCAATGCAAAGCTCTTCCAGCAGCTCGATATCGCCTTCCTTGCCTTCGCCCTCAACAATGCGTGTGAGGATTTCCTGCATACGTTTTGTGCCGATTCTGCAGTGAGTACACTTTCCGCAGGACTCAAGAGCGGTAAAATCAAGGAAGAATTTCGCCATACCGACCATGCAGGTACTCTCGTCCATGACGACCATACCGCCCGGGCCCATGATAGCGCCTGTTGCGCCCAGAGCCTTGTAGTCGATAACAGTGTCAAGCAATTCGGCAGGAATACAGCCGCCTGAAGGACCTCCCATCTGAACAGCCTTGAATTGCTTACCGTCACGAATACCTCCGCCGATGCCGTAGATAACATCACGGAGAGTCTTGCCCATGGGAATTTCAACAAGACCGCCCTTGCGGATTTTACCTGTCAATGCAAAAACCTTTGTACCCTTGCTGTTTTCAGTGCCCATAGCGGCGAATGCAGCGCCGCCGTTGTTGATTATCCAGGAAACATTTGCGAATGTTTCAACATTGTTGATGTTGGAAGGAGCATCCATATAACCCTTCTGAGCAGGGAAGGGAGGTTTGAGTCTGGGCATACCGCGCTTGCCCTCAAGGGACTCTATAAGAGCAGTCTCCTCGCCGCAAACAAATGCGCCGGCACCGGCCTTTATTCTCATATCACAGGAGAAGTCAGTACCGAGAATGTTCTTGCCCAGAAGATTTGCTTCTCTTGCCTGTCTGATAGCCTCTTCAAGATGAACGATAGCCAGCGGATACTCAGCACGGACATAAACAATCATCTCGCATGCGCCGATTGCATAAGCGCCGATGAGCATACCTTCGATAAGTGTGTGGGGGTCGGATTCGATAACAGCTCTGTCCATAAATGCGCCGGGGTCACCTTCGTCTGCGTTGCAGATAAGATACTTATTTTCACCTGCGCTCTGACGGGCGGCATTCCACTTGAACCATGTGGGGAAGCCCGCGCCGCCTCTGCCTGCCAGACCCGATACCTTTATTTCTTCAATAACCTCTTCGGGGGTCATTGAAGTGAGTACTTTCTTTAATGCCTCGTAGCCGTCTGCATTGCAGTAATCTTCAAGGGAAGTGGGGTCAATAAGACCGCAGTGACGCAGTGCGATTCTCGTCTGCTTTGTTAAAAATTCCTCGTCCTCATCGGAGATTACAAGCTTTTCAACGTGAGAAAAATCCCCTGTGCGAGCGGTCTCGATGATAGCAGCTGCATCATCAGGTGAAACCCTGACAAGTCTATTTATAAGATTTTTTTCATCATCATAAAGGTCAACAATAGGCTCCAAGAAGCACATACCGATACAACCTGTGCTGCCGAGAGTAAAGCTTTCATTATCATTCATCAAAGCTTCAATGGCACTGCGAACTTTTGAAGCACCCGCAGCAACACCGCAGGAGCCTTCACCGATAACTATTCTCATTATGCCTGTGCCTCCTTTGCCTGAATGTCCTTGATAATGGCAATAGCACTTTCGGGAGTGAGATTACCGTATGCTTCACCGTTTATCATGATAACGGGAGCAAGGGAACAGCAGCCGAGACAGGCAACATTTTCAAGGGTAAAAAGCCCGTCTGCGGTTGTTTCGCCGTTCTCGATTTCAAGATACTTTGCAACAGCTTCACCGACACGTTTACTGCCGTTGACATGGCAGGCGGTGCCCTGACATGCCATTATAAGATACTTTCCTATAGGGGTCAGACGGAACTGGGAATAGAAAGTGGCGACACCAACAACCTCAGCAGGGGAAGTGCCGATGCGCTGGGCAATATGATACATTACATCCTTGGGAAGATAACCGTAGATATCCTGCGCCTTCTGCAGAATGGCTATGAGACTGCCGGGAACATTGGCATATTCTGTGAGTACGTTTTCAAGCAAAGAAAGATCGCTCTGTGGTCCGTTGCATTGACAACACATATAAATAACCTCCGAATGCGGTGAATTTGCATAGGTCTATTCAACAATTTTATACCTTATATACTCAAAAATCAACGCTTCAGAGCAATAAAATATCGGATGTTGCGGGTGTTTTTTACAAAACAGCGGTATATATGATTTTCAGGGCGTTGACAAAAAACAGATTTGATATAAAATTGTACTGTAAAGGAATGTTGCAATAATGAGATATGAAAATCTGATACTGGATGAGGAACGGGCATTGTATGCTGTGAATAATGCAGAGATAATCAACTGCCGTTTTGACGGACCTGCAGACGGTGAATCTGCCCTTAAAGAGTGTTCCGACATAAAGGTGAAAGGCTGCTATATGAATCTGCGCTATCCGCTCTGGCATGTTGAGGGAGCGGAGCTTTCAGACTGCGAAATGACAGAAAATTGCAGAGCAGCACTGTGGTATGACAGCGAGGTGTACATAAAAAACAGTAAAATGAACGGAATAAAGGCTGTTCGTGAGTGTAAAGGCGTTGCGCTTGACAACTGCAATGTAGTTTCTCCGGAATTTGGCTGGATGAGCAATGATATAAAACTCACAGATTGTACTCTTGAAGGGGAGTATCCTTTTCTTAAAACCTGCGGCCTTGAACTGACAAGAGTGCATCTTAAGGGCAAATATTCATTCCAGTATGTAGAAAACATGATAATACGTAATTCTATTCTTGATACAAAGGATGCGTTCTGGCACAGCAAAAACGTTACTGTATACGACAGCACGGTTAAAGGCGAATACCTTGCATGGTATTCTGAAAACCTCAGATTGGTCAGATGTAAAATTATCGGAACTCAACCTCTTTGCTATGCAAAAGGACTGGTGCTTGAAGACTGTGAAATGATTGATACTGATCTTTCCTTCGAGCGCAGCGAGGTTGAGGCAACGATAAAGGGCGAAATAATCAGTGTAAAGAATCCCATCAGCGGATATATAAAGGCTGACCGAATCGGAGAGATAATATTTGACGACACTCTTCCTGAGCCGTCAACCTGCTCAATCACAGAAAAAGACCTCATCAAAGGATGAGGTCTTTAATTTATGGTATTGATCAGCCAAAAAATATTTTCAGCTTTGCAAACATATCCTCAAGAATAAATCTTGGATCAACATATCGGTAAACACGGATTTTGTGACTTGCAGATGAATTTGCATAATAACCGTTTTCGTCTGCAATGGGAGGTGCGATCTCATCGTAATCGCCAATGCAGAAATCAAGAGCAAGTCCAACTGCGGGAGAATCACCCAGAGACCAGCTTTCGCCCATGGTCCAGCCTGCATTTTCACTTGCTGCATAGGCCTGCATCTGCTCGAAAAGATATTTTCCGATCTTTCCGCAGGGATACACCTTTGTCTGAAGCTCGGAATAGCTGACACGGATTTTTGCGTAACAGTTCATAGGTACCTGCCAAAGATCAATTCCCGATTGGAAAAGAACATTTGCAGCATGGTAATCGTTCATGAGATTGAATTCCCAGCCGCCTTTCGGGTAGGGAGCGCCGCCAATCCAGATGCAGGTGATATGTTCTGCAATCTCGGGCTTTTTTATAAGTGCATTTGCAAGATTTGTGGCAGCACCCTGACAGAATACGAAAAGCCTGTGTTCATCAAGGCGGAGAGCCTCATCGATTATGAAATCAGAAGCCTCGTTTTCCACATAATCTGTTTCGCTTGACAGTGCGCAGGGAAGACCCCGGAAAACACTTATGCCATCGATATCCATAAGATCGAGAATCCGGAGAATTTCTGCATGACTTCTTTCAACGGAATCATTTTCGTTTATGCCGCAGAACTGAGTAGAGATAATTCCTCTGACATCGAATCTCTGCGTCATAAGAGCATGAACAACTGCAAACTGGTCATCAGCCTCGCATGCCGCATCCGTGTCGATTATGACACGAATTTTCTTTGAGTCAACGACCTTATAAAGTTCTTTTGACATTTAATGACTCCTTTAGTTGGAAGTTTCTCTTGTTATTGTGTATTCAACTTCAACAGTTTCCTTTGTCACAATATCTTCAACAAGAAGAATAACTTTAACGGGTGATGTGACCGAACTGTTTTCATCCTCGGGAAGCATGGGTGCAGAATCAAATTTTACCGTGAACATCAGATTGCTCCAGCCGGCATAGGGAAGTACCTCGCCGCCTGTGCAGCTGATGACTTCTTTTATAACGCAGCGGTCAAATTCACAGTCGTCTCTGATATCAAGGCTGAATGTTCCCAGATTATCAGCAGCGTTCACAACAGCACGGTTTTCCTTGCCGGCCTTGGGCGGCTGATTTTCGGTAAAGGAGCACTTAACAGTAATAACGTCACTGTTGAGCCATCCGTCGGAGCATACAAGGGAAATTGTTTCGCTGAATTTCTCGTTGCGTGTGGGATTGGGACGGATAAGAACAGTGGAAAGTCCGTCTGCAAAGGAGATATAGTTGCCCTCAGGAGTCATTCCGTCGTCAGTGATTTCAGAAACGACACTCCAGTTAAGAATATCACCGTCTGAATCAGTCCTGGGGAGATCAAGAGCATACCAGCCTTCTTCGCCTGTGTAACATACAAATTTCTGGTTGTACTTTTCAGCCTTGATGATATTATTCTCCAGAGAAACGGTGTAACGATACTGCTCGGAGGAAAGAATTCCGTCGGAAACAGTAAAATCAAAGGAAGCGGAATGACCTCTGTAATCAGGATCAATAAAGAGCATGAAGCTTCCGCCGGGAGCAAGAGTAACACTGCAGTCGGTCTGACCTGTAAGGGTATATGTAAGCTTGTCGGACTGTGCATCGGAAGCACTGAGAGTGCCGAAAAGATGTCCCGAATTACTGGGAGTATGGCTTACGGCAGAATAAAGTTCGGTGGGATCTTTGTAGTAGGGGGCGCTGTTTGAAACAATAACGGGAAGGGTTGTTTCGGTGGAAAGTCCGTAATTGTCCGTTATTGATATTTTTATCTTGGCAACGCCAACAAATCCGTCTGAGGATGTAAGAGTGAGACTGTTTTCCGGAGAAACGTAAGCACTGATATTTTCGGAATCGGAAGATACAGAAATGGTATAATCTCTTTCAGAAGGAAGCATTTCACCGAGATTTACATCAAGAGATGAATCATGGTTCATTGAAATTTCCTTTGCAGAAAGAGTGGGAGAAACAACTGCACGTCCGTCTGCAGAGATAAACAGAGCAGTCTGATTTCCGAAGCTGTCGCAGAAATATACAGTGGTTTCCTTGTTGAAAGAAACATAGAATTTATACTCTGTAATATTTTCCGTTGTATAATTGAGAAGGTCAGCGGAGCTGACAGTGATTTCGCTGTCGGGAGAAGAAACCTCAGCACTTACGGTATAGATGGATCCGTCGTTTTCAATGTCGGTAACATTTACAACGGGTGCAGAAGGAATGGCGTCCTTTACACGGAAATACTCCACAACGTCAAGTCCGTTTGAGCCTTTGACATTGACCTTGTAATAGCTGTTGGTGTTTGCCATCATTACCCAGTATTCATCACCGCACTGATAGGCGGATGAAATAATGGATGAAGCCTCAGGAGAGTATGTAACACCTGAAACAAGATTTCTGTCAGGACCTGAAATATAAATCTGAACGGGTACACTTCCCTGAGAAGCTTCGCCTGCAGCAAATTCCACATCTATCAGATATTTTGAATCTGGAACGGATGCAGCAGAAGATGATGAATAGGAAGTCGATTTGTCAGTAAGGAGGTCTGCGGGATCATTCCATATAAAGAATATTGCACCGCAGATAAAGACAAGAACGAACAGAAGAATAATGCCTGATTTTGTACCTGTGTACATAGGTGCGTACTTTGGGGTTATGGACTCTGCCTTTGCGCAGGCTTTGTTTACAATCTTTCTGCTCGAATTCTCATCGGGAGGGTAAATACGAAAACGCTCTTTTGTGTTATCGTCATCCTCAAGAATTTCATCGAGCATTTCATCGGGGGATGGTGTATTGTCAAGCATATCCTTTTCTTTATTGTTCAGAAGAGGACGAAGAGAAAGATCAATGGCGGTTTTCTCGTCAACCGGCTTGCTTTCTGCTTCAAAATGTTTTTTGTTTTTCAGAACAAGAAAAAGAGCTTTAGCAGCGAGCTTTTCGGATTTTACTCCGCTGTGAGTAGCGGTCAGAGCCTGCATATAGGCATATTTTACATTGTCCTGAGCAAACTCTCTGAAGCTCTGAAATGTAAGTTCATTTTTAAATTCCAACGGCATAATAACACCACCGAATACAAATTAAATTTATACATAATAATGATACAACAAAAAAACGGATATGGCAACAATTAATTGCGCATATCCGATCAAAAAGAATAAAAGCAGGGATATCCCTGCTTTTATTCTTTTACAGCTGCCGAGCTGAGAGAAGTAACCATAAGCTTCTGTGACAGAACAAAGAAAATTATAAACGGAACAGCAATAAGAAGTGATCCTGCCGCAAATGTGGTAAACTCATTTTTCTTGTCGGTGACAAAGGAGAAAAGTCCAAGCGCCAGAGTCTGTTTTTCAGCCGAGCGGAGTGTCATTTTCGGGAAAATGAAATCCATCCAGGGGGCCGTGAAGCTGGTTATTGCAAGGAAAGTCAGAATTGGACGGGCAAGAGGCAGTATAATGCGGAAAAATGTCATTGCACCGCTTGCTCCGTCTATACGGGCAGCTTCGTCAATACTTCCCGGTATTGTGTCCATATAGTTTTTTACAAGCCAGACATTGTATGGTACATTGCCCGCAACATACACCATCACAAGTCCCCATAGAGTATCAAGTGCGCCGAAACGCAGCAGAATGACGTAAATTGCGATCATGCCGACAAAGGAAGGGAAAATCTGAAGAATAAGAAAACTGAGCAGCAGTCCCTTTTTGAAGGTAAATCTGTATCTTGAAAAAACATAAGCTCCGAGAGCGGCAATAAGGACAGTAAGACCTGCTGTGGAAAGAGCGATTATAAGGGTATTTGCAAACCACAGAGGGTATAGTGTTTCACTGAACAGATGAGCAAAATGCTCAAGAGTTAATCCTCCTGAAAAGGGAATGATATCAAGAGATGCAATGGAAGTGCCGGGCGAAAATGCAGCACTTATAACATATACGAGCGGGTAAAGGACAAACAGTGCACTCAGAGCAAGAAAAATATATACGAAAAATCTTGTCAGCTTCATATCTGTCCCTCCCTGAAAGCTTTTGTGCGAATGAAATTGAATATGGCAACGGGTGCAAGTACAAGGAATATCAGCACGGCAAGGGCAGACGCATAATTGTATTTAAGCAATGTTACCGTAAGCTTGTATATCCATGTTACAACGATATCTGTGCCGCCTGCACTTGTAAGTGTAGTGTCGGCAGTAAAAGGCTTTCCGCCGGTAAGGAAGAATATTGCACCGAAATTATTGATATTGTGAGTAAAGGACATGATTATCAGCGGAGCTGTCTGATAGAGAACCAGAGGAAGGGTGATCTTTCTGAAAACAGTAAGCTTTGAAGCTCCGTCGATGGATGCAGCTTCATAAACGTCAGCGGAAATTGAAGTCATAGTGCCGGTAATAAGAAGCATGAAATAAGGAAAACCGGCCCAGAGATTTACAAGAACGAGGGTAAAACGTGCAAAGCCCACACTGCCAAGCCAGGGGATTGCAGAATCGGTAATCCCCAGTGCAATAAGTGTCCTGTTTACAGTTCCGAATGTGCCGTTCAACAGATTCTGCCAGACAAGCATACTGACAATGGATGGAACTGCATAGGGCAGAATGAAAATGGCACGGAAAAAAGGTGCAAAGCGAATTTTCTTGTCGCTGAGAACCACAGCCATAAGAAAACCGCCGAAAAAGCAGGTGAAGGTTGCCAGAACACCCCACAGAAGAGTCCACAGAGCCACACGCCCCAGAGCACCTGTCCACACCGCATCGCCGCCGAACATATCGATAAAATTATCAAAACCCACCCAGTCAACAGTGTTCGCAGGAGGAATGTGCAGTGGGGATGAGTAATTTGTAAAGGCTACGCAGGCGGAAAAAACCAGGGGTACGACAACAAAGACAAGGACAAGAAGCACCGATGGCGCAAGAGCTGCAGCGGCAAATCCCTGATTTGCTAGCTGGGAAATGAATTTTCTGCTGCCCTGAAATGCGGAATGACGGCTGTGTCTGTATGATGCAACTGCACTTCTGACGGACATGAAATAAAGAAAAACAAAGACCGATACAAGTGCAAGCACCATTATGCCGTCAATAAGCATGAATATGGAATTGTCACGCTGGGAAACGGGAAGATCCGGTTTTGGATCACCGAGGGTAATCATATCCGTCAGTTTGCCTGCAATATTTGGCAGGCTGAATATGAAAACCAGCTCGGTGAGTGCGAAAAGAGCACCTTTTGTCCATTCTTTCAGATAGATTATATGAGAAAGCCCCATGAACAGACAGGCGGTATATCGGATCTTCTTTTCACTTGCATTTATTGCTGATTGATTCATTGGGCTTTATCCTTTCGGTTACTTTTCGTTGATGGCTTTTGTGCAGGCTTCAAGCTCTTTCTTTACGTCTGCGCCATCCCAGATGTTGGCACTTGCAGAATTCATTGCATCCCAGAATTTGCCCATGGCAGGGATGGAAGGCATTGCATAGGAATATTCAAGCTGACGGATGAATCCGTCGATGTGTTCATCTTCGAGCTTGAGGTCGATGGAAGGAATAGCCTCGGTGAGCTCATAGCGGAGCTTCTGAATCTCCTCAGACATAAGGAATTCTGCAAAATCAGCAGCTTCCTCAGGATGCTCGGAGTAAGCGGAAACAAACATTGTTCTTGTGCCCGAGAAGGACGCAGGAGGAGTGGTTTCTCCGGGCAGTGAGGGGAGAGGTGCAACGCCGAATTCAAGCCCGGCATCACGATAGGTGGCAAGATTCCACGGACCGGTTATATGCATGGCGGAAAGTCCGCTTCTGAAAGCTTCGTCAGCAACTGCAGTTGTGATATCTGCAGCAGGCACATCAAGTATCTGCTTCCTCAGGCTCTGAAAATAGGTCATTCCTTCGATGGCGTCACTGTTGTCAAGTCCTAAGGAAGAAGAATCTGTATCGGAAAGAGGTCGATTTCCGTTTGAGGTTGCAAAAATAATGGTATAATAAGCATTTGCAACGTCAAACATAAGACCGTACTTGTTTTCGCTGTTGTAATTCTTGCAGAATTTTACAAGCTCCTCAAAGGTCTGAGGAGGGGTATCAACAATGCTCTTGTTGTAAAAAAGGGCATAGGTTTCGGCTGCGACAGGATAACCGTACATTTCATTTTTATAGGTCACGGCATCTGCACAGACATCGATGGCTTTATCTTTGACAAGCTGGGAATTGCGGGTTTTCATAATATGACCGCCTTCGGCAAGCTCACCGATTTTGTCATGAGGAGCCACAAAAAGGTCAGGACCGATTCCCGCAGGACCGTCAAGAGCTATCTGTGAAGATGTGTCGCCAAGCTCAACGTTGACATATTTTATTGTTACATTGGGGTTTTTATCAGTGTACCGCTCGCCGGCCTGTCTGATGAATTCATCGGGACCACCGGTGGATTCCCAGACAGTGAGTTCAATTTTTCTGGCACCCTGATTGTTGTTTTCATTGCCTTCAGAATTTCCCGTTCCCATATCTCCTTCTGCTTTGCATGAGCAGGCGGTGAGGGAAAGAAGGGCAATAACGATTGATATAATCAGACATAATATTCTTTTCATAGTAACCTCCGCAAAATTATTTGCGGTTCTATTGTGAGATTATGTGTCGATAATATGCCAGTTAATTTTTTCTTAACAAATAATTTTGCAATAAAGACCATAAAGTCCTTGTAATAATACATATGGTTGTGATAGAATATTGTAGTTGAAAATAAAGCGAAAGAGGGTTAATACCTTGAGCGAGAACGTAAAAGAGCTTGAAATTGAAAACATCGAGGCACAGGAAGAAGCAGTAAACAACGATCCTCCCGTAGCCGATAAGCTTGTTCCCAACCCCGGAAAGAATCTTGAAATCGAAACATCCACCGGTAAGTACGAGCGTTATCCCGTAAAGACCAACATTGTCATGTCCGGTGATAACCTTACTGAAATACTCAATAAGTATGCAATGCCCCACGTCAAGGAAAACGACTTCATTTTCATGAGTGAGAAGATCGTTGCAATCAGCCAGGGCAGAGCATTCAAGCTTGAGGATATCAAGCCCTCAAAGCTTGCAAAGTTCCTTGTCAAGTTTGTTTACAAATCCCCCTACGGCATCGGTCTCGGCAGCCCCTGGACAATGGAGCTTGCTGTACGTGAGGTAGGTAAGGTAAAGATCACATTCTGCGCTATCATTGCAGGTATCTGCAAGATCTTCGGCAAACGTGGAGTTTTCTACAATATGCTCGGTGAGCAGGTACGTGCTATCGACGGTCCCTGCGATTACACCATTCCTCCCTATAACAACTATGCAAAAATGGCTCCTGCAAAGCCCAATGAGGTTGCAAAGGAGCTTACAAAGGCACTTGGACATAAGGTTTATATCGTTGATGCAAATGATATAGGCGTAAACATCCTCGGAAAGCCCGATGATGAACTTACTGATGAGCAGCTCGGCGAGATCTTCGGTGACAACCCCCTGGGTCAGGCAGCACAGCAGACTCCTGTTGCAGTCATCAGAAAGATTGGCTAAATAATTAAAAAGGATCATGAGGTTTTTTCTCATGATCCTTTTCTTATGGTTGTTTGCTTTAAATGCTTCCCGAGAAACCTTCTGCGGTTTTTTCCTCAGTTTCTGTCTTGGGATAAAGGTAATCGTATGTTCCGACTGTGACTCCGTCAGATTTTACAGAGTTGTTTGCATTTTTCGCATAATCGTGAATTGCGTTGAATGCCGATTTTGAAGCCTTCCACTGACTGTTGGAGGTGAAGAAATCAGGCATTTCGGACTGGGAATAATACTTTACAGCAGGGAAGACACGATACTTGAGATAGGTGTTTTCGGTGTTGTAGGTGCTGTCACGGTGGATATATATGGGGTTACAGACGGTGTTTGTGATTTTGGCTTTGGATTCGCCTGCTTTTCGTTCGATGGTAAAAGTTGCGGTCATGCTGTAATATTTCTTTGCAGTATTGCCGGAATCAGCATCAGCAAAGAGATTGCCCATGGAATAGAAAACATAGGAATATTCATCACCGCCGTCAGGCTTTCTCTTGGTGATTTTCTGAGCTGCATCAGGTTCTGTGCCGATTACAATATCAGCACCTGCGTCAATAAGATCCTGGGCAAGGGAATTTCTTTTATCGTCTGTATAGTTTGTAGAATCAGCACCGCCCCAGTTGAGCATGATGACAATAATTTCAGCGCCGGCTTTCTTCATGTCGGCAATGTCCTTTTCAATTTCGGAAGAAATGCCCGAACTCTGATACTGATTTACACAATATTCTCTTTGGGCATCGGTCATGCTGACGGAATTCTGTGCAGCGGTGACAGCTGAATATGCACTGCTGCCCGGGCTGTAATAAGCACCGATACCGATCTTGATGTGATTCTGTTCTATGACATAAACACTGTCAGATGAGCCTGAGTCAAGATAGGTGCCCACAGCCTTCATACCTCTTTTTTCCATTTCGGTCATGGTGTTTTTAAGACCATTATATCCGAGGGAAAGAGAATCGCCGGAGGCGTTCATTATATGGGTTACGCCTATGTTGGCAAGGGAATCGAGAAGCTCGGGAGGATAGTTTGAATACTTGAATCCGCTGACATTGAGCTTATCGTCCGAAGCAACGTTTCCGTAAAGTGAAACGAAATTTATATCGGAACTGAAAACGGGCTTCAACTCTGAAATGTAGTTGTTGAAATCATAGCCGTTACTGTTTCGGGCGGCAGAAAGCAGTTCGTTGTTCATCTTGACAGAGCCGCCGAAGGTTATGGTCACTGCGCAGTCGGTTTCGCTGGGATTGATCACAGCAGCTTCGGTTACAACAGGAGATTTTACCTCAGAAGGACCGCCTGAAGTGGTAAAGGTTGCAATGATGAGAGCGATACCGACAATACCGATGACAGAGAAAGCGGCAATGGTGAAAATCTTTTTGAATTTCTGCTCACCGTCAATGGAGAAAATTCGTCCGCCTGCATGATTTGCAGTTGTAATGGAACGTGAAGCGGACGCAGTTTTATGAGTTCTGTGAGCATCGGAAAGACCGGGATTTCTGGTTGAATCGGCGATGACTGAGCTTGTGCGCTGAACACGTCCGAGAGATTGTCTTCCGCTGCCGTCCTCAGATGTGGTAAGAGTCCTTTTCTTTGAGAAAAGCTTTTTGAATAAACCACGGACGGAAATAATTATATTTGCAAAAAAGCCAAGAACACGGTCAAGAAAGCCGCGCTTTGGGCTGTTGTTATTATCAGACACGGTTAAGCCTCCAAATAATTAGTAAAATTATTATAATATATATTGCATCGAATTTCAATGATTCCATTCTTAATAAAAAATGGATTTACATTGCAAAATATGTATGCATTAACAAAAATACGTGAGCATATACATTAGCAAAAACTTGTATGGAGGCGGTAAGCGTGTTTATATGGTCCTTTAAAACATCAAAGAAGGAATTGATTCTGCTCATTGTGGGAATAATTCTGTTTGTTGCAGCGATTGTTTATGTCCTCTGGCCAAAAGGTGAGAAGAGTACATCACTTCTCGTACAGCAGGGCTACAGCCTTGAGGCAGAAACTCATGAAGAAAGATTGAATTTTGCACAGCAGTTTGGCTGGAAAGTGAAGAATGACCCTGTCGAAGTGCGTGAGGTTGTAATTCCCACACAGTTTGGCGATGTTTATGAAAATTACAACAGAATACAGATAGAGCAGGGATTTGACCTTGCAAAATACAAGGGAGAGCGTGCAAAGCGTTGGACATACGAAATAACAAACTATCCGGGAACTGAAGATGTGGTTTACATAAATATGCTGGTGCGAAACGGAAAGGTGATAGGCGGAGATGTATGCTCCACCGCACTCAATGGATTCATGCACGGCTTTTCAGCAAAGGCAAATGCGGAAAAAACCGAAGATGTAATAGCACAGGCATATTCTCTGCCGGTGGAGCAGGACAGAATATTGAGCGGAACAATTCCTGAAAATTCCCATATTCCGCCTGAAGATGATGAATAGAAGGAAGACTCACAGCTGTTTTGGGCTGTGAGTCTTCTGTCTTGAAATTAAAGTATAGAAATGATAGAATTCTACCCGACAGTGAGGTGTAGAAAAAGTGAAAAAAAGACGGAGTCTGAAAATAATCATATGTCTTATCGTCCTTGCAGGACTGACAGCATTGCTTATATGGGGGAATAACTCCATTGAAATAACAGAAATCAAGGTGACTGACGAAGAAATTCCCGATGGGTTTTCTTCATTCAGAATTGCCCAGATATCTGATCTTCATAATGCTGAATTCGGAAATAACAACAGCAGACTGATAAAAAAGCTGAAAAGAACAGAGCCCGATATTATTGTAATAACAGGTGATATGATAGATTCCAAAAAGACAGATGTTGACATTGCTTCTTCTTTTGCCGCAGAAGCGGTAAAAATCGCACCGGTATATTATGTTACAGGCAATCATGAGGGCAACAACAGATCGGAATATGAAAAGCTCAGAAGCGAGCTTGAAAATGCCGGAGTCATCCTTCTTGAAAACAGATTTATGAAAATCGAAAAAGGGGATGAGTCCATAATTATTGCAGGTGCTGATGATCCTGTGTTCCTGAATGATTTTGAATATGTTATCGATAATATAATTGAGGAAAACGAAGAATATACAGTCCTGCTTGCACACAGACCTGAGTATATTGACATTTATGAAAAATACGGAGCTGACATGGTTTTTTCCGGTCATGCCCATGGCGGTCAGTTTCGTATTCCCTTTATCGGAGGTGTTGTTGCACCGGGTCAGGGCTTTTTTCCTGAGTACGATTCAGGAAAATATACCGAGGGTGATACTGTCATGATAGTGAGCAGAGGACTTGGAAACAGCATAATTCCTTTAAGAGTCAACAACCGTCCGGAAATCATCGTTGTTGAACTTTGCTGTGAATAGTTTGGAGAATTCTGAATTACAGAGAAAAATCAATGCATAATAAAGGAAGTGGAACAATGGAGAGAATCGACAAGATAATCGCTTCACAGAGCCCGATAAGCAGAAAGGAAGTCCATAAGCTGATATGGACCGGCAAAGTGCTGGCAGACGGCAGACCCGTAAAGAAAATAGATCAGAAAATAGATCCTGAGAAAACAGAGATTATAATTGACGGCAGAAAGCTTGTTTATAAAAAGTATGTGTATATCATGCTCAATAAGCCGGAAGGCTGTGTGTCTGCAAGTACCGACAACACACAGAAGACGGTTATTGATCTTGTGCCGGATGATCTGAAAAGAGCAGGTCTTGCACCGGTAGGAAGACTTGACAAGGATACAACGGGTCTGCTGATAATCACCGATGACGGCGATTTTTCTCACAGAGTCACATCTCCGAAAAAGAAGATATTCAAAACATATACAGCGTGGCTTGATCTTACTCCCACAGAGGAAGAACTGGACAGACTCAGAGAAGGCGTGACAATTGACGGGGGAGAGAAATGTCTGCCGTGTTATGTAAATGTCGCAGATGGAACCGATCATGTTATTGAAATCAGCATATGTGAAGGAAAATACCATCAGGTAAAACGAATGGCAGCTGCAATAGGGAAGAAGGTACTCAGGCTCAGACGTGTGTCAATAGGTGAACTTAAGCTTGATGAAACTCTTGCAGAAGGGGATTCCAGAGAGCTTACAGAAGAAGAAATTTCACTGTTTCTGAAATAAAGCAAGAGTATAGTCTGTTGTAAATGCGCACAAAATATGGGGTGCATAAATGTCATAATGACCATACTTTGGTTAACATGACCAATAATTGCGACAAAATTTATACCTTTGAACACTTGCTTATGTAAATCTGTTCTGTTATTATATTATACGGCAGAAGCCATGGGTTGTACAAAGATTTGACAGCCCGAGTAATGATTAGGAGGCAAAAATTATGGCAAGCGTAACCTTGAAAAACATTTACAAGCGTTACCCCGGCGGCGTTGAGGCCGTTAGTGACTTCAATCTTGAGATTCAGGATAAGGAGTTTATCATCCTTGTTGGACCTTCCGGTTGCGGTAAGTCCACCACCCTTCGTATGATCGCAGGTCTCGAAGAGATCTCCGACGGTGAGCTCTACATCGGCGACACCCTCGTTAACGACGTAGCTCCCAAAGACAGAGACATCGCAATGGTTTTCCAGAACTATGCTCTGTATCCTCATATGACCGTTTTCGATAACATGGCATTCGGTCTTAAGCTCAGAAAGTATCCTAAAGATGAGATCAAGCGCCGCGTAGAAGAGGCTGCTCAGATCCTTGATATAGCTCACCTCCTCGACAGAAAGCCCAAGGCTCTCTCCGGTGGTCAGCGTCAGCGTGTTGCTCTCGGTCGTGCTATCGTCCGTGAGCCTAAGGTCTTCCTCCTCGACGAGCCCCTTTCCAACCTCGATGCTAAGCTCCGTGCACAGATGCGTACCGAGCTTGCTAAGCTCCACATGAGACTGGGTACCACCTTCATCTACGTTACCCACGACCAGACCGAGGCTATGACCATGGGTGACAGAATCGTTGTTATGAAGGACGGTCTCATTCAGCAGGTTCATACTCCCCAGTTCCTTTATGATAAGCCCTGCAATATGTTCGTTGCTGGCTTCATCGGTTCTCCCCAGATGAACTTCATCGATGTAACTCTTGAGAAGCGTGATGACAACATCTATGCTTGCTTCAACGAGTTCGCAATCAAGCTTCCCGCTTCCAAGAACAACAGCGGCAAGCTCGACGAGTACATCGGCAAGGAAGTTGTTCTCGGTATCCGTCCTGAGCACGTTCACGACGAGCCCGAGTACATCGAGAGATATAAGGACAGCTGCGTAACCGCAGACGTCGAAGTTACCGAGCTTATGGGTAACGAGACCTTCCTTTACATCAATGCTGCCGGTAACTCCATTACCGCTCGTGTTGCTCCTACTTCCAAGACCAAGGCAGGCGAGACCATCAAGGTTGCATTCGTCAACTCCAAGATCCACCTGTTCAACAAGGAAACCGAGCAGACCATCGTCAACTGATGATACTTCAAAGCCCGAGGCAAAAGCCTCGGGCTTTTCTTTTTTGCTGAATAATAAAAGCCTCTGTTTTCAGAGGCTTTTAGCATTAATGTCCATTGATATCATTAATTTTAATACTGCGAAACTGAGAAGGAGTTACGCCGATTTTCTTCTTGAACACACGGCTGAAATAGTTATTATCTGAATATCCGCTCTGCAATGCAATCTCAGAAATTGAAAGATTGGTGTCGGATAGCATGGCACAGGCATTTTTCAGACGTATTGACAGAATATAATCAACAGGCGTCATACCGTAGGTTTCCTTGAAAAGCCGTGCAAAATGCCGTTCGGAATAGTGTATCAGAGCCGCAAGGGAAGAAACCGTAATATCGTGAGAGAAATGTGTTTCAATATATGAAGCGGTTTTTGCTATGTTGATAATGTCATTTTTGACTGATTTATCGGAGTGTTTGTCGGTGTCTGAGTAAAGGCGTGAAAGTTCAACAACAAGGGACAGGAAAAGTGCATTGACAATAGTTTCTCGACCTTCTTTTTCAGCGCAGTATTCCGAAAGGATTCTGTCAGAAAGAGCCTTGATAGAAAGAAAATCAGAAGGGGAGAGCTTTAATTTGTTTTTGAATCCATGATTTTTGTTGAAGTATGGCTCAACAAGGAAAAGTGCATGGAATCCAACGGATTTGGTTATATCATATTGAGAAAAATTAATTGCCTCGGGCTTGAACATAATGTTGTAAATATGAAAATCCTTCAGGTCAGTATATCCGTGTACAGTGTCGCCGCCGATGACAAATACATCGCCGCAGCTGATATGATATTTTTCATCGTTTACATTGTGGGTCGCAGACCCTTCAAGAACAATTACAAGTTCGGTAAAATCCTTGTGGTTGTGAAGAAAAAAGTCTTTATCATGCATTCCGTGCTGAATAAAGAAAGGAAAGTTTTCGTTTGTTGTAAAATACCTGAGCTCCATTGACTGCATATATGTCACCTGCCCTGGGGAAATAAAAGATCCATAATAAACACAGCCTTATTATATCATAATTAAATAAAAAAACAATATTACAGATCAGCACACTGGCATGAAAACAGCGGTGTTGACTTTGCTTTTGACAAAGCATATAATTACTTTTGCAAATAAGGGCTCATAGCTCAGCTGGGAGCCCGAACAGTGCAGTTTACGCCCAATTTGTTTACTTCCCTGAGTTTTGTCATTTAATTAAGAATAAATTTAATATAGGGGCCCATAGTTCAGCTGGGAGAATGCCGCGTTCGCAATGCGGAGGTCGAGGGTTCGAATCCCTTTGGGTCCACCAACAAGCGCCGTGTGATTGGTTAAATCACGCGGCGCTTGTTTTATGCTGTGCTATTCATTTTCAAAGTTCATGTTTGATGCATCATCGGTTAATCCGCAGAACTGAGCATAGCTGATTCTGAAATGAATGCTAATGTTGTATTTGCTTACTTCTTCGCCTTTTCCTGCTTCGACACGTTCAATAAGCTTTGAGAGAATCATCTTCTTGGCTTCGGTCGTGCTTGAGCGGTAGATTTGTGGCCAGCTCACAAGCTCGTCATACTGCATCTGGATTTCTTGTCTTCGCTGGGTGCAGTTTTCAAGTTTTCTCTGTGCAGCCTGCAATTCTCCTTGCTTTAATAAGAGTTTTTTCTGTGCCTCGTTAAGTAATTCCTGCAGCAGGTCAG
This sequence comes from Acutalibacteraceae bacterium, assembly GCA_045604155.1. GTDB lineage: Bacteria > Bacillota > Clostridia > Oscillospirales > Acutalibacteraceae > JAISGQ01. Next base: position 24,461 of record JAZUNN010000051.1, on the reverse strand, counting down.
CATTCCATTTACTGACACCTCGCAGACTTTTGCCCACCTCAGATTTATATGTATCGACATCATTCTGTGCTGCTGCAACCTCTTTTTGGATTTTGTCAATCACCACATGTATAAGCTTTGTTTCTCTTATGTAACGTTCTTCCATAACTTCTTTTGAGGACACTTTACTCATGTTATCGAACATCATCAGGACAACGAGGTAATAGCCAAGCTAAAAGGTAATATTCCGCTGACTCAGTCTGATATTGATGTTCTCGAGAATATACTTTGGAGCGAACTCGGCACCAAGCAGGACTATGAGACGGAGTATGGCTCAATGCCTCTTGGCGAGTTTGTGCGTTCTATTGTCGGTCTTGATATGAATGCCGCAAAGGAAGCCTTCTCGATTTTCCTTAACGACACAAGTCTTGACAGCAGGCAAATATACTTCGTCAATCAGATAGTTGAATATATCGTTCATAACGGTATGATGAAGGATTTGTCAGTACTTCGTGATTCACCATTTACCGACCAGGGCAGCGTTGTTGAGGTCTTTACAGACCTGAACGTATGGAATGGTATTATGTCTGTTATTAACAGCATCAACGCAAACGCTGCTGCATGATTTTATTCCCCCACCTGCACGACCGTGAACTGCACTGTTTGGGAGAGCGTTTTTCGCATCCGTAAGGTCGGGAGTTCGATCCTCCTTGGGTCCACCAATCAACGGATAATTTTTAGTTGTTTTTGGAAGAAAAGCATGGTATCATCGTAGGCAAGATGTTTTCGCGTTGCGGAAATATTGAATTGGCTCAGAGGAGCGGATTATATGTTTGATTTCAGAAACAAGGTCGTTGTTGTAACAGGCGGGGCACGAGGCATAGGAAAGTGCATCCGTGAGAGCTTTGAAGCTGTGGGTGCGGCAGTCTGTGTGATAGACCTGCTCGATAATGATTATTTTGTTGGCGACATTGCAGACAAACAGACTTTGGAGCGCTTTGCGGAGAAAGTGATTTCAGAGCATAAACAGATCGACTGCCTCATAAACAACGCAGCACCATTGATGCGTGGAATAACAGACTGCAGCTATGAAGATTTTGAGTATGCTCAACGTGTTGGTGTCATTGCGCCATTTTATCTTTCAAAGCTGTTTGCGCCTTATTTTTCAGATGGCGCAAGTATTGTCAATATATCGTCGTCAAGGGATCGTATGAGTCAGCCTGAGACAGAGAGCTACACGGCAGCAAAAGGCGGCATTGCAGCGCTGACCCATGCAATGGCAGTCAGCTTTGCGGGGAAGGTGCGCGTAAATTCGATTTCCCCCGGATGGATAGATAATGATTACACCGTTTATAATGGTGCTGATGCTGTTCAGCAGCCGACAGGCAGAGTAGGTAATCCGCAGGACATTGCAAATATGGTTATGTATCTGTGTTCTGATATGGCAGGCTTTATAACAGGAGAGAATATTTGCATCGATGGCGGTATGACACATCAGATGATATACCACGGTGATCATGGATGGACGCTTGAGAAGGAGTAAAATTAGACGGTGAAAGCCGCACAACTGCTGTAGTTGTGCGGCTTTTGTATTATAAGTTCTCGTTTTTCAGTGCGTCAATGGGGTTATCCTTTTTTACCTTATTCATAGCGTACACCATTGTTACAAATACAACAGCGAACACACTGAGTGTGGCAATACAGATAGAAGTCCACGGAAGTGTAAAGCCTGTTTCGTAGCCTTCGGAAACTGCTCGCCAGATAAGATAAGTCATGCCAACAGATACAGGCAGTCCGTAGAGCAGTGCTCTTGAGCCGTAGAGGAGACATTCAAAGTTCATCATTTTATTGAAGCCCTTTGCGTCCATGCCGACAGATTTAAGCATGGCAAATTCTCTGCGGCGCAGGCTGATGTTTGTGGAGATGGTATTGAATACATTAGCCGCCGCAATCAGAGAAATAAGCACGATAAACCCGTAGGAGAAGACCTTGATAATAGTTACGATGTTTCTGCTGGACTCTTCCTGCTCGGCATAATTCTGAAGATGTCCTATATTCAAGTTGTTTGCGGAAAGCATATCCCTTATAGCATTATAGCTTTCGCTGTGATTATCGGAGGTTATGTAATAATCAAAGTTAAAATAACTCCAATAGGCGCAAATATCATCTGCGAGACTTATGGGATATATCAGGGAAACACCGTCGCATTTACGCACAAAGAACGGACGCTCATATATAACCTTGCCTGTTTTCAAAGTTGTGTATATATAAGCTTCTTCAAGGGGAACATCCAGATATTCAGAATCCTCGTAATTACTTCCGTCGTCCTTAACATAACGGAAAACTGTATTGCCGTTTTCGTTCGTTGTCTCTCCATATATCCAGTATCCGTCGATTTTTTTTATCTCCCGCACCGTAAATTCGCAGTTATCAGTGTTCAGATACTTTACAGATTCGTATTTCTCTTTGGCGTAGTTAAAGGAGACGCATCCGTCAAGGACTACTGCGAGAGGATCAGACTCATTCATATATTCTTCCTCGCTCAGTCCGTGCTCACGGAGCAAAGACCTGAATGATTCATCATCGATGAAATGGAGATAGGCATGAATATGTGCAGCAGACGGGTCACGACCTTCGCCCTGATATGACCATGAATCAATATCCTCAAGTACCTTTTCGGTTAAATACTTACGGTCTATCTCAACGTTTATATAACTCGTATCTGCGTATGCTGCTCCCGTTACGGATTTTGATTCTTTTATTTTGGAAAGAAGCTCGTCTTCGGTCAGTTCAGATAAATACTCATCATCGGTATAGAGCCATAAATCAAAGCCGTCTGCGCCAAAGCTGCCTTCAACCGATTCCATGAGATAATCGGTAAATGCAGATGCAGAAACAAACAGAACAATGCTCATAAACAGACTGAGAACAGTGGTGCGGTATTTCTTTTTGCTTCGCTTATAGTGCTTGCTTGCAAGCACTCCGGGAAGCCCGAAGAGCTTGTAGGTAAGCTTTGAAGTCTTAACCTGTTTGCCTTTTGCATTGATATCGACATTCTGTCTGATTGCTTCAACTGCTGAGACTCTTGTTGCTCTGACTGAGGGAATCCATGCAGAAATCAAAACAGTAATCAGTGCAATTACTGCAGCGATAACAACAGATATGGGGGAGACGCTCATTTTTAGGTCAGTTTTAAAGCCCATGGAAATGAATTTATCGCCTATAAGCATAAGAGTAACACCGATGCCGCCAATACCTGCCAAAATTCCAAGAGGGATACCCACAGCACTTACGGTGAGAGCTTCAAACAGTACCATTTTGCGAAGCTGCTTTTTGGTCGCTCCCACTGAGGAAAGCAGACCGAACTGCTTTGTGCGTTCTGATACTGAGATTGAGAATGCGTTATAGATAAGTGATACCGAGCCGAACATAATGAGCGCAATAACTATGGCAGCAAGACTGTAAAGCATGAATTTGAAGCTGTCAAAGCGCGAAATTCCCGAATACATCAGAACATCTCTGTTCTGTCCGCCCGAAAACCCCTTTTCATTCATAAAGGAATACACCTTTTCGGGGTTGTCCATTCGGAAATATACATCGCAAGGAGCACTGCTCAAAAGGTCTTTATCGATGACAGTAAAGGCAGTATATCCGGGAGCGGTGATTTCCTCTATATCTATACTGAGTCTGTCGTAAAAGCCAACTACCGTAAAGGTGCGGCTTTCGCGAACTTCGATTGTTTCCTCGTCCAAGACTTCGTTGCCCCTATCGTCATAGCTGTAGCAGGGGTTTTGCTGTGTCATGGGGTAGCCATCTGAAAGTCTTGATCCAAGGTCAAGGGTTATTGTGTCGCCGATGCTGAATTTCAGACTGCCGTTTGTGTAGAGGTGATTGGGGAGAAGTATCTCGTTTGCGTTTTCGGGGTATCTGCCCTCGGTGATGTGAAGAGGCAGAACGTCATCAATGTTTTCCGCTGCACCGAGAAGATAAATATAGGGCTTGTATTCATTCTGACAGCCCTCGGCAACTGCGTAGCCAAGCTGCTGAACATACCCGACATACTCTATTCTGTCATCAGATGACACTTCCTCGCAGGTCTCAAAAGAAGTGTTAAGTTCTCTTCCATGCCAGTTGCCGTCGTAGTAAATTGAGGTCTGCAGTGCGAAATTGCGGATACTGCTTACAAAGGTGGTCACAGCGCAAATCATCGCCGCAGAAAGGATAATACCGATAATGGTTACAACAGTGCGTGTTTTATTCTTCTGCAGCGACTTTAAAGTTACCTTATTGAAGATATTCATTTGCGTATCACCTCGTCACGGGTGATTTTACCGTCCTCAATAGCTATGATGCGGTCTGCCTGCAAAGCAATATTTTCGTCGTGAGTGATGATAATAAGAGTCTGATTATACTTCTTGTTTGACATTTTAAGAAGGTCAACAATCTCCTGACTGTTCTTTGAATCAAGGTTACCTGTAGGCTCGTCGGCAAGGACTACAGCAGGGGCATTCATCAGAGCTCTGCCTATGGATACTCTCTGCTGCTGTCCGCCCGAAAGCTGATTTGGCAGGTGATTTTCTCTGCCGCCGAGCCTGAGCGTATTGATAAGCTCACCGAGACGGTCTTTATTGGCCTTCTGACCGTCCATAAGCACAGGAAGTATGATGTTTTCGGTAACATTCAGCACAGGGATGAGATTGTAGAACTGATAGATAAGTCCTACCTGCCTGCGTCGGAAGATTGCAAGCTGTTCGTCGTTTTGTGCATATACATCACAGCCATCCATGTAGACCTTACCGCTTGTGGGCTTGTCAACACCGCCGAGAATGTGAAGCAGTGTAGATTTTCCCGAGCCTGAAGGTCCGATAATAGCAATAAACTCGCCTTTGCTTACAGAGAAGGACACATCGTCAAGTGCCTTTACCTGATTTTCGCCCTTACCGTAGGTTTTGCAAAGGTTTTCCACTCTTAAAATTTCCATGTCAAAAACTCCTTTTCGTGGTTTACGGGTTTATTCTATTCTGTCAATATTACAGCACGGTGACTTTAAAATAACAAAAACGTCACTTAATGAATTAAGGGAGCCGTGTATTACACGGTTCCCTTATAAAATCTGACGGTAAACCTTGCACCGCCTGCGGACAGATTTTCTGCCTTTACAGTGCCGTTCTGAGCGGTGATTATCATTCGGGAAAGAGCCAGACCGATGCCGAAGCTGCCGTTGTCCGAATTCTTACCCTTATAGAACCGTTCGAAGATATGAGGCAAATCTTCCTTGTCAATTCCACTGCCGTTATCAGTTATGGTAATCTCTGAATAAAGGGCATTTTCGCTGGCATTTATCTCAAGTCTGCCGCCGTTGGGCGTATGCTCCATGCAGTTTTTCAGAATATTTCCGATTGCCTCCTGTGTCCATGAAACGTCACCCGAAAAATCGCCATCCGTGTTTATTATAAGGCTCTGTTCGCGCAGCTCTATCGGCACCAGCAAAGGCTCAGCGGTTTTCTCTATCAGTTCTGACAGAGAAACAGTCTCTTTCTTAAACTGCACCGTGCCTGCATCAAGCTTTGATATTTTAAGCAGTGTGGTGATAAGCCGGTCTATGTGGGAAAGCAGTCTCATCAGCTCATGAGAAAGCTGAATTCTTTTATCCTCGGTAAGTTCTGACTCTGAAAGCCTGTGTACAAGAAGATTGATAGAGGTGAGAGGGGTTCTTATCTGATGGGAAATATCTGCTATTGAATCAGCAAGATAGACCTTGTCGTTTATGAGCTGCTGCTTCTGCTCGCGCAGGCGTACTGTCATCTTGTGCAGCTCGCTTTGCAGGACTCCAAGCTCACCCTCTGAATATCTGTTCAGAGAAATATTATCATCATTACCGTGAAGTATGCGGTCAATATCGGCAGAAAGCTCATAGATACGCTTGTAGCGCCGGTATGTAGTTATGAAGTGCATTGCTGTAAAAACAGTGCAGAGAACCAGTACAAACACGCCAAATTGCGCATTCCATACAAAGGCTGCAATTACTGCTATAACCGATATAATTCCGTAAATCTGCAGTGACTTTTTTACTTCGGGATTTCTTAAAAGCTTCATTATGCATCAACCTTATATCCAAGCCCTCGGACGGTCTTGATAATTTCGGGGTTCTGAGGGTCATTTTCAATCTTTTCCCGCAGTCTCTTGATATACACAGTCAAAGTGTTGTCGTTGACAAAATCTCCGGCTATGTCCCAGATGGCTTCAAGCAGCTGGGTTCGGGATAATATAACACCTCGGTTGTTGAGGAAAACAAGCAGAAGACGGTACTCAAGCGCAGAGAGATACAAGTCTTTTCCGTTTTTGCTTGCAGTGCCTTTTACTGTATCAACAGTCACATCTCCGAGTTTTATGACTGTGCCTGCACCGCCTGTCAGACGCAGAATGTTTTTGATTCTCGTTACAAGCTCGCGGGGTCTGAAAGGCTTTGCAATGTAATCATCGGCACCAAGCTCAAAGCCTGTGACAGTGCTGTATTCATCGCCTGATGCTGTAAGGAATATCACAGGGATATTATGCTCAGACTTTATCGCCTTGCAGACAGCAAAGCCGTTGCCGTCGGAAAGAGAAATGTCAAGAAGCACAAGGTCAAACTGCTCACCTTCAATAAGATTCAAAGCACTTTCCTGTCCCGAGGCACTTTTTAACGAATAACCTTCCGAAGCGAGAAATTCGCTGAGGTTGGCTACTATACCTTTATCATCTTCAACTAACAGTATATTTGTCATGAAAACACCTGCCTGATGAGTCTTGATATAAGGTCATTATCTATCCGAAGTGACAAATTTGTCAATGGCTATTTAAAACAGGCTTAATAAATCTGCCCTTTATGTAGGTAATATCATGTGATAAAATTTGTTTAGAATAAAACCTCCGAGTAAAATTTACGTGATATATAGTGAAGGCGCTTTTATAATTTAACTGAAAGGAGGCTCTTCTATGACTGATGAACAAATTGTCGAGTTGTACTGGCAAAGAGATGAGGGCGCAATTGAGCAGACATCTCAGAAGTACGGAAATTATCTGAAAAAGATAGCGAATAACATTCTCTCAGATACAGAGGACAGCGAGGAGTGTGTTAATGATACATATCTTAAAGCGTGGAACTCTATGCCGACAAAGAAACCGAGCATACTGTCAACTTTTCTTGGGAAAATAATCCGGAATCTGTCTATTGACACATTCAGAAAAAGAAACAGCAAAAAACGTTATGCTTCCGAATATGCATTATCTCTTTCTGAAATGGAAGATGTATTCCCGACAGAAGTATCTACGGAATGCGAGGTCGATGCGAATTTGCTTGACAAGTCTATAAACGAATTTCTACGCGAGCTTCCACAGGAAGTACGAAATGTGTTTGTTGCAAGATACTATTACTTTGATTCGCTGAAAGACATATCCAAATACTGCAGCATAAGTGAATCAAAGCTGAAAAGCTTGCTGTACCGCACACGACAGAGATTAAAGGAACATCTGGCAAAGGAGGGTTTTGAAATATGAAAGACAGAATAATTGATTCTGTAGGAAAAATTGATAATGATATGATTGAAGCAGTAGACAAGCTGAGAGAAAATAAGTCAGATAAGCATTGGGCCAGATGGATAGCGGCATGTTTTTGTATTGTGGTGATAACGGCAGTGATAATAGTTGTAAACGGTTTTGGGAATAATCTTGAGCAGCCAATCGCAAATGATGAACCAAGTATTGTGATTGTTGAAAAAACCTCTGACACCTATGAAAATTTACCAGAGCTGCTTGAGTATCTGAGCAGGCATGACAATCATGATGACCGAAAACAAGATGCATCTGGCGGAAGTAATATTTCGGTTGATTCAGGAGCCTCCGAAAATCCGAAACTCGTTGAGAACACAGGAGTTGCTGTAAGCAATTCAGGAGAGTATGCGTATCATATCGGAGAAAACGATATCTATATTTCCCGATTGGAGGGTGAGAACACTGTAAACGCAGGTTCAATCAATGTGGCAGCAGATGGGTTGTTTATCTGTAATGAAAATCTGTTCGTAGTGTCGCAATTTGAGTCCGGCGGAGATGAGTTTAATCCCGAGGTAAGCGTTCAGGTCAGAATATATGATATAGCCGTTCCAACGGAACCGATACTCAAGGATGAATATATTCAGCTTGGTACGCTGACTGCCTGCTGGATGGTTGGTGCGGAAATTTATCTGGTAACAGGCGACGGGGTGTGCGCATGCGGATGGTCACGTCTGGAGGACAGCGAAGGCTATTATCCTGCTCTTATGCACAACGGCGAACAGGTAGCATGGGACGATGAAGATATATCAATTCTTGGAGAACCCACAAGAGTGCAATATTCCGCTATTACGGTAATAAACGGAAATAGTGGCGAGGTCGTAGGTAAAGAGGCTCTTTACGGTGATATTCATAAGATATTCTACGGTGAAGATTGGATTGCGGCAACTGTTGCCGGTGAAACTGAGAAATACAGAGAAAACCCGAGTGTATATACCTTTGATGGCAATCTTGACTTTACAGGAAGAATAAACACAGCGTCAATCCTCAATGTGTCGGAAACAAATAAGATAAAGAACGGTGTTTTGCAGAGCGGAGATAATATCGGTATAGTATCGGTCACAAAGTATGATGGTGTTTATCGTATGCTGGGAACCTATTCGAATAAAGATGGAGGTTCCTTCATGGCGATAGCAGTCGACACAGAGAAAGGAAAGGTCGGAACGCAGCTTCTTAAGGCGGGAGAGGACTATCCGTACAGCTCATTCACAGAGATTCGATGGGAACCTGATAGGGCAATAATCTGTGTCGGAGTAATGAACGATGCATACACAAATAATATGGAGCTGAAAACACGATTCATCTTTGCTGAGTTTGATGGTATAGATGTGAGCTTCCGAGAGTCCGAACTGACTGCAGATTATATGGACGGTCGCGTGGGCACCTCCTATGGCAACCCACTGGACGAGTTTGAAACGCTGATACCAATGGGGCAGGGGATTTATCTGAGATACTCAAATCCTGCAGAGGGCCCGGGCGGTTTTGATGTTTTTGATTTTTCTAATAGTGCTGAGCCAAAACTCCTATATCGCGCAAAATCATCTCTGAGCGGTGATGACGCATTTGATTATGTGTGGTATGTGTATGATGAACATACCTTTGGAACTTTGAAGGTTATTCTCGGAGATGAGGATTATTTCAGAGATGTTAAGCTTGCATGGTGCATTTATGCTGTTGATATAAACAGTGACACACCGATTTCGCTGCTGTCTGAAACAGTACTTGACGGAGAAATCAGAACATTTTTCGGTGCAGACGGTATTGGTTTTGTTGTATTCAGCGCAGGGGAAAATGTTTACTGTCTATCCAAAGATACGAGTTCCTGTGGTTTTATTGGATAGTCATGTAGAATGCACTTGAGAAAATGATAGCATAATAGGATTAGCAATAGTATAATAAATACTAAATTATTCAAACATAAGTCCTCCACACGCAGGGCAAAAACTAACCCGTTCGCGAGAGCGTACGGTTCGCATCCGTAAGGTCGAGGGTTCGAATCCCTTTGGGTCCACCAAAACAAGCAAATCCGAACCTAATGCCAGTTGGCGATGGGTTCGGATTTGCTTGTTTATATCAACTGAATCAAGGGGCAAGGCTTTTTGCCTTGCCCCTCTTTTATATAGCGTATATTTCCAACAAAGTTGAGTCCAGTCTTATAAGTCCACGCCTTGCCCCTTTTTTTTTATAGCGTATATTTCCAACAAAATTGAGTCCAGTCTTATAAGTCATAAAGTATACACAATTAATGATTAACTGCATTATATCGAATTGTATAATGCAGTTTGATGTGTTATAATGAAACAAACATATTTTTGCAATCATAATATAAAAAAGCAGACGTAAATAACATCTGCTTCTTAATATCAAAAACGGCGGAAACTTTGGGATACCGCCATACCCTACGGCATAAAGCCTTATCTTAGAACTTCTGATGGATATTGATAAACTTACAAAAGTAAATTGAATCAATGCGTTTACTCTGATGGAGATTGATAAACTTACACATCGTATTCTAAGTACATTTTGAGTATATAATATCACTTTATAAATGTCAATACAAAAAGATGGAGGTAAATAAAATGCGTTACATTATTGGTTTGGATGTAGGTATAGGTTCAGTCGGATGGTCTGCAGTTCAGTATGATGAACCGAGGCGAATACTTGATTTTGGTGTGCGTTCATTTGAATCAGGAGAACTCGAAAAAGGAAAAAGCAGGACAAGTCAGGAAAGAAGACGGTACAGAGCCGCTCGCAGACTTGTGCGCAGACGTTCTCACCGCAAGCACAGAATCAAAGCGCATCTTGAGAATATAGGTCTTATATCCATAAACGAAGTGGAATCATATTTTCGTGATTGTAGCAACAACATAATAGAGCTCCGAGTCAAAGGGCTTGATTATAAGCTTACACCTGCAGAAATTGCGGCATGTCTGATAAACTTCTGCAACAGACGCGGATATCAGGACTTTTACGAGATGGACGAAAGTATAATGTCCGCCGAAGAAAAGAAAGAGTATCTCTCTGAGAGAAGCGGTGCGGAATTTATCGATTCTATAATGGGCACAGGAAAATACCGTACTGTCGCCGAAATGATACTCACTGAAGAATACTTTGACGGAGTTGGCGAGTTCAGAAGTTACCGCAATAATTCCTTCAGAGAAGAAACACTACAGATTAACAGGAATTATCTGAAATGTGAGTGTGAGCTTATTCTGACAAAGCAGGCGGAATACTATCCTGCTGAGCTCAGTGAACGGAATATTAAGACAATATTGGACATTATCTTCACTCAGCGCTGCTTTGAAGATGGTCCCGGCAACGAAAAAACACCACTGCGCCGATATACAGGTTTCCTTGACACTTACGGAAACTGCAGATTTTACCCCGAAGAAAAGCGCGGCTGTCGATTAACGGTTCTTGCCGATATCTATTCTCTGGTAAACACCCTTTCACAGTACAGATATTTTTCTGCTGACGGCAGCGAGGGATTGAACGGCGCTCTTGCATCTGAGCTGATAAGATTTGCCCTTGAAAACGGCAATATTGTGGTAAAGGACGTAAAAGCAATTGCAAAAGCCCATAAGATAACATTGTCCACAAGTGCCGCAGACAAAAGAGACACTCTTGCCAAGGCATTGAAATACATAAAGGTAATAAAACCAATCTTCGACTCCTGCGGACTTGACTGGAGCAGTGCAATCGACTGTGACTGGCAGGATTCTGACGCATTTCTCAACAGACTCGGAAAATGCCTTGCCGAAAACCAGACTCCGAAACGCAGAATCAAAGAGCTTCGTAAATTTACTGAAATCAATGAAGCTGCCATAGCCCGACTTGCAATACAGAAATTCTCCGGAACATCCAACGTTTCCGACAAGCACATGATTGGTTCAATCGATGCATTTCTTCACGGTGAGATTTATGGCAGTTATCAGGCAAATATCCTCAAAGAAACCGAGAACAGACAGACTTCGGAATCATCCAATGCACACTATAAACTTCCATCGTTTGAAGAAAAGAAAGAAGAGTTCGAGTTTTATAAAAACCCTGTTGTGTGCAGAGCAATAAATGAGACAAGAAAAATCATCAATGCAATAATCTCAGTTTATGGCTCTCCGTATGCAATAAATATCGAGGTCGCTTCCGAACTCAACAGGTGTTTTGATGACCGCATGGAAATCGAAAAGGCACAAAAGGCAAATGATAAAAACAGAACTCGAATTAAAGGCGAAATTGCAAAGCTTCTCGGAATTACCGAAAGCGAGGTCAGTGCAAGGCAGGTCGAGTGCTATCTGCTCGGTGAACAGCAGAATTGGAAGTGTATGTATTCGGGCAGAGAAATAGATATGCTTGCATGTCTTGATAAAAACAACCGCACATATGAGATAGACCATATCATTCCATATTCTCTCATACTTGATAACACTCAGCACAATAAAGCACTTGTATACGCCGGTGAGAATCAGCTTAAAAGACAGAGAACACCGCTTATGTATCTGAGCGGCACAGAGGCAGAGGAATTCAAGGGCAGAGTAAGAGTACTGTACAAGGCAGACAGGATAAGCAAAAAGAAATATGATTATCTGCTTCAGGCGGACTTCAGTGGCGACATTCTCGGTGAATGGAAGACACGAAATATAAACGACACCCGATACATATCGAAATTCCTTGTTCGATATCTGCGTGAAAATCTGATTTTTAACCATGAAGAAGATGAGAATTACAGACGTACAGAGGTTTATGCCGTAAAGAGTGCAATAACATCTCAGCTTCGTCGTCTGTGGCTGAACGAAAAAACATGGGGCAAGACTGACAAATCAGAGCTCAAGGATATTTCCCTTCTCGACCATGCGGCTGATGCGGTTGTTATTGCCTGCTGCATTCCAGCATATGTGGAAATTGCGTCAGTCCAGAATAAACTGCGCAACATTTACAAGCGTGCAGGCAAAAAGGAGACCGACGAATACAGAGCAGTATTTGAGGATTGTCTTAAAACAATGACAACATATTACGGAATGAAGCGTGATGAAGTCACGAGACTTCTCAGAAGCCGTGACCGCACACCCTGTCTCATTCCATCCATCCGCGAAGAGGTGGATGTCAGATTCATCGAGCCTCATACATTCCGAGAATTCGGCTCAGAAGAGCAGAAAGCAATGCTCGACGAGGAAATATATGCCCTCTACCATGAAAAGTGCCGAGAATTCTATAATTATGATATTCCCTTTGCAGACAGCCTTCATCCTGTAATTGTGTCCCATAAGCAATCGCGTAAAGCAAGCGGTGAAGTAAATGAAGCGACTTTATACACTTTGAAAGAAATAAATGGTGAAAATGTACTGCTTAAACGCAAAAAAATAACTGAAATTAAGAAAAAAGAAATCGAAAGAATATACAGCAAAGATACTGAAATGATTCACTGCTTAAAAAGACTAATGGAACCATATTCCGATGCATCCACTGTGCAGGATGCATTGAATGCAAATGGATTGACGTATTTCAGCACACCAAATGGAAGACGTATAAACAGAGTTACAGTAACGCTATCGGAAAAAACTGATAGAATATTTGTTAAAAACATATCAGTAGTGAACTGGTCAAATCTTAAATCTGAGGATTATTATTGCCTTGAATTATATCAGGATATTAATGGGTATTTAAGTATGGCTGGTATTTCGTATTCGGATTTAGTTAAAAAGGAAGGCAAATTATATTTTTCAGAAAAGTATAAAGTCCCGTCAGATTATAAGGAACATATTATGTATTTGTTTAAATGGGACTATCTTATAATATCTGATACAGATGGCAAATGTATATTCAGAGGATTTGCAGTTGGTTCTGCAGGAGTAAACGACAGAAGAATATATACAGCAGGTAACTGTACAGCAAGAAATGGAAGGATGCGCATTCCTGTAAAAAGCAAGGTAAATAAATACGAAATAAGTATTCTCGGAAAAATGGGAGGGGAAATAAAATGTGGAGAACCGTTATTGTCAATAACGGAGAGAAGCTGACAACCGAAAACGGCTGGCTTGTGGTATCATCGGGCGAAGAAACAAGCAAAGTTCCTATTGAAGATATTTATGCTCTGATAATAGACAACTGCAGTGCATCAATCAGCATCGCCACAATAAATGCAATCACAGAAGCAGGTGCTCACATCTGCTTCTGTGACGAAAAACATATCCCTTCTTCCATGGCGCTGCCTATGACAGAGCATTACAGACCTCTTGCAGTGGTCAGGCGTCAGCTTGAAATGCCGCAGGAGATGAAGGATGAATTCTGGAAACGGATAATATCTGCAAAAATAAGCAATCAAGCTGCCTGTCTGCGGCTTTGCGGAGTAAAATCCGAAAAGTACAAGCCTCTGCAGCAGCTGGCAGAAGAGGTTTTGCCCGGTGACCCTAAAAACAGAGAGGCAATGGCCGCGAAGATGTATTTCAAATCCCTGTTCGGGCTTGGTTTCAGGCGTTTTGACGATGAAGTGACAAATCATGCACTCAATTACGGCTATGCCGTTATTCGCTCAGGTGTTGCCAAAACACTTACTGCCTACGGATATTACTGTGTAATAGGACTGCATCATGAAAACACATCAAATCACTATAATCTTGCTGATGATATGATGGAGCCTCTCAGACCTGTTGTGGACATGGTCACTGACCGTATGTGCGATGAGCTTTTTGAGACACTTACAAAAAGCAACCGCAGAAGACTGGCGTCCATTGTAAATCTCCCCGTAAAAATGAACGGAAAGAAAACCAGACTTCGTTACGCCATAGATAAGTATATTTCTTCCTTCACTACCGCAATTCTTGAAAATGACCCCGACAGACTTATCGTACCCGAAATCGTTATGATAGACGAGTTCTTTGAGGATGAGCAGGATGGTGAATAGATTTATGCGTATAATGGTCTTTTTTGACCTGCCTGTAAAGACAAAGAAGCAACGAAAGCGATACACTGATTTCCGCAGGTATCTTATCAAGGACGGTTGCATAATGGTGCAGTATTCCGTATACAGCCGGACTGTGCGGAATTTCGACGATGCAAAAAAGCATGTTGAACGCATACGGCAGAATATTCCCTCCGAAGGCTCTGTGCGAATAATGACCGTAACCGAAAAGCAGTACGCCGCCATGGAGATTCTTGTAGGCGAAAAGTGGAAGCAGGAGGAGCTTCTTGACACAAAGCAGGTGCTTGAATTATAATATAGTTGATTTTTACGGCTAAAACCGCAGAATACACAATATTTTGCGGTTTTAGTTCTCTGATGGATATTGATAAACTTATACGCTCCCGGCGGCTTCCCTCTTTCGGTCGCTGTTTTAGTTCTCTGATGGATATTGATAAACTTATACTGCGCAGCTGGTGGTATATGACAACAATGGGTTTTAGTTCTCTGATGGATATTGATAAACTTATACTCCGTATAATAGGTAAAGTCGTGGCTTTCTGTTTTAGTTCTCTGATGGATATTGATAAACTTATACAGAGGCTTGTTGAGGGATATTCAGTTGCAGGTTTTAGTTCTCTGATGGATATTGATAAACTTATTCTGTAGATGTAACTGTCTGCTCTACAGAATCGTTTTAGTTCTCTGATGGATATTGATAGACTTATACGGTTCTTCAAATGAACAGGCTTTTCTGATAATCGCATAAAAAGCACCGCCGTGCGGAAACTTTGCGTTTCTCGCACGGCGGTTTTTCAATTAATACTCATGAATTTTTTTGCGTCTCTGAATGCTAAAGCCTCTCTCAGGTTAGTCGGTTCGTAGTAGTAATCAAAACCGTTGTTATCTATCATAACCAGCTGGCTTGAATAGTTTATATATTTCTAATGTGAATTTCATGTTTACATGCTCTTCCTCTCGCATACTCAACTGATTTATTCGCATTGCTTGCCGGATGGGTCACATACGCAATCAGATAATGCTATGCCTTCCGTCAAGGAACTGTTCAATATCATTGAGTATCTTGATGTATCTGCAAGCGAGTTCTTTGCACCGCTTGAACAAACCGATACGCCCTACGCAAAGCTTTGCGAGCGCTTGCGTTGGATGAGCGATGACGATATTTCCAAGGTCAACACCCTAATCGACTGGATTCAGTCTCAATAAATAGAAAAATGAACGGCAGGGAGCAATCCCTGCCGTCTATTTTGATTCGTTTACTTTATCACTATCCCGATAAACTCCGTGAAGCTTGGTATAAACTTAAGTCCTGCGCTGTTAAGCACTGACGGCACCAGCAGACATACAGCCGAAGCACCGATAGCCATTATGGAGTTGTCGAACAGGCTGCTTATCAGCATTATTATAAGTCCGACCGCACATGTGCAGAGCACTCGCACGATATAGAGCAGTACAAGATATTCTTTCAGTGACATCTCAATGTGAATACCTCTGAGCATCCCAACACTCTGACAAGGTGCGTCAATATTGTTAAATTCCATACCGCTTGATATCTGCCAGAGCTGAGCCATATTGACACTCAGAGACAGAATAATGCATACGCAGAGCACAAGAACCACCTTGTTTGCCGTCAGACAGAATCGTCCACGCTTTGAACTTTTGAGCGTATTTGTCATATTGCTCTGCTTTTCAAAGGACATAATGCCGCCGAAAGTGGCAATAAGTGCAAGCAAAATATAAAGGCTGTTCTTGCTTGTGGTCTGCCTGTCGCCGGAGAGCAGAAGATTATATACATTCTGGTTGATTATCTCAACGCTGATGCCGGTTTCGCAGGTGTATGCCCAGCAGTCTTCCGCTTTTTCCACAAAGTGACCGAGCATTGAAATATCATACGCCAGCATCTGTAATTTATATGCCATACGATTCAGGTCATTTTCAGATGCGCCGTTTTTCTCCATCTCCTGAAACTCAGCGTGCAGGCGATACCATTCTTGGTTCATCTCGTCGTATTCTGCGTTGATACCGTCCACCATCTCCTGCGTAACAGGTCCGCTGTAATTTTCATAAAGCTTTCCAAACTCAATATCAATGTCTCCCGTGTAGGTGTACTGCATAGTAGAGGACACTGCAAGATAGATAACTGCGGCAATGATAATCAAGCCTTTTCGGTCGATAAGTGCTTTCTTTGTTTCCCACAGAAACAGCGGTAACTGTGGTGTTCTGCGGCTTACAGCTTTACTGAGTTTTGTGATTATGCTGCTGTTTGTTCTTGTCAGCATCACCTTGCCCGACGCGGACAGCACACAGACAGCCGCAATCAGTGTGAATGCTGCAGCTCCGAAAAATATCGCCGATGAAGCGAAACCTACAGGCTTGCCGAACACATTCAGATTACAGTAATTCTTATAGAGCACATCATTATTAAGCAGTGCGAATATGTTGCAGTATTTAAGGAGATTGAGGGCATCTGTCGGGATTATCAGAGCGTACAGCAGATACTGAGCACCGAATAACAAAACAGAACCTACAGCAGCGGCAACAGATTCAAAAAGTGCAGACAGAAGCCAGAAAACCAGACCGATTATTGCGGCTGCAAGGGCTTTGAGCAATGCAGAAAAAATGAAGTAATCCAATATACTTATCGGAAGAGAGCACTTCATAAATTCGGGAACAGATTGTATTGAACGAAGCAAGCCCATATCTCCGTAAACAACCGAAGCAGTTGCGACGGATGTGATTGTCAATGCAAGGCTCGCAATAATACTCACTGCAGAAACTATCAGCACACGCCGGAGTGCAAGCTGAATCCGTCCGTTTTTTGTGCTGTGAATAAGATAATGCAGACCTTTTCTTTTTTCTTCGGTAAACAATGTAACAGCATAAATAACCGCAACAATCAGAATAAAATCCGATGTGATGTAGTTTGAGAAAACAACAACTCCTCGGTTTTCGCCAAAGGAAACCTCCCCTGACAGTGCGGCATAGTCCTGTGCTGTCTTTTCTATGTTTGCCATAGAAAAGCTATTTTGTCCCTGTAATATGGAAATCGCATCGAGGTCTGAGGCATTATTGCTGACATTTTGCAAAAAGGCAGGATAACTGTCAAGGTATGCTGTCAGCTCTTCACCCTGCAAGGTTATTGCCTTTTCTTCACTGCACTCATAGGCAAAGAAAACGCAGTTGAGAAGCAGGGCAAGAGCAAAGAAAACAAGAGTTTTTCGTGAGAGAAGAACTCGCCTTACTTCATTCATAAGCGCCCCTCCGCATAGTACAGATAAACGTCCTCAAGGTCAGCGTTGTCGTCGGTCTGCGTGAAGCCTTCGGGAATTTCGTCCTCGACTATTCGCAGGCGGTAGTTATCGCCGCAAAGGGAAACCTGACCCTTCGGGTATTTTTCTTTATGTGCCGCAACGTCCTCGTAACTGCCAATAAATATGCTTGTCTTGCCCTTTATGCCGCTGACAAGTTCTGACGGCGAACCTGAAACAAGAATCTTTCCACGACTCAGCACAATAACGCTTCCTGCGATTGATTCAATGTCGCTTACAACGTGTGTTGCCAGCAGAACGGTACGCTCACGAGAGATTTCGGATATGTAATTGCGCAGTCTTATGCGTTCCTCGGGGTCAAGTCCTGCGGTAGGTTCATCAAGGATAAGTATTTCGGGGTTATCAAGCATTGCCGCCGCCAGCAGCACTCTCTGACGCATACCGCCGGAATAGCTGCCCAGCTTTTTATGGGCGGCGTGAAGCAAGCCGACTATCTCAAGAAACTGCTCTACCTGTGCTTTGCAGTCCTTTGCTTTCATGCCCTTGAGTGAGCCGATGTAGCGAAGAAACTGACGGGCTGTGAAATCCTCGTACATTCCCTGAAGCTGCGGAGTGTAGCCGACCTTACTGCGGAAAGATGCTCCGAGAGACAGAATATCCGTGCCGTTGTAGATTATTTCGCCCTCGGTGCGTTTGATGTTGTCGGTAATGAGGTTGAGTAGAGTGGACTTGCCTGCACCGTTGGCACCGAGAAGTCCGTAAACACCTTTGTCGAATGTAAATTTGAAATCAGAAAGAGCCGCAAGCTCGCCGTATTTCTTTGTGAGATTCTTTATTTCAAGCATCAGTAAATCTTTCTCCCTTCAAATCGGAACACTTCTTCCCATGCCGTATTTCCGTCAAGAATATCTTCAAGCGGACAGCAGACAACCTTTTCGTAATACTGGATATAAACCGTATCATCGAGAATATTGAGGGCATATTCTTCGCCAACACCCTGTGCAGAGTCGCTTATAGGTATCTCAAATTCAGCAATCTTCTTACCCTCAAGCGTGCATACAGCCACTCTGACATTTTCATCTGACACATGGTTTATCTTCTCGTCTGTAATGTACAGATATTTGCCGTCGGTGGTTATTCCCTTAGGCTGAATGTCTGCATCAAAAACAAATTCTGTTGATTCCTTTGTCTGAGGGTCGTATATCATAATGCGGTGAATATAATCTTCACCTTGCAGAGTGTACCAGAATTTATCACCCACTACCGTTCCGCTGTACAGCCAGCCGTCCTCAATGGTGACTATATTCTCGGTATGCTTCTTACTGATGTCATAGGCGAAAATGTTAAAATTGAAATTTGAAGAAAGGGACATAAAATACACCGTATCACCTGCGGCGGTCATATTAAAAAACTGTCCGTGTTCAGTGCCTTCGATTATGCTTCGGCTTCTGCCGCTTGCTATATCTATCTCCGCAATACCATTGAGTGATACTGATTCATTTCCGGAAAATTCATAAGGAGAGTAAGCCTTGCCCTTATGAATTACCAGGTCGGTAAATGAGCTCATACCAACAAAAGGGTTATCTGTGGACATTTTCGCAAAGGTTGATATTTCCGTAAGCTCTGTTCCGTTTTTTGATGCACGAAGGAGCTTATACATTATTTCACTGTCGGTAGCTTCGAGAGCCGCAATGTACAGCTCGTTTTCATAATAGGCTGTACCTAAGGCACGGTATTTCTCACTTGTGGCGGTGCAGTATATGGTGCCGTCATGAGCGCATTCGGGTTTGCTGCAAAGGAAAATCGTCTTGCCTGTTTCAATGTCAAAGTAACGCAGAGCAAGTTTGTTAAGTGACGATGCATTGTAATAATATCCGCCATCACCCTTCATTATAGGCGAGCCGATATTCGCACCACTGTTGCTCTGGACGTATTCAGCTTTTCCGCCCTTGCTGCAGGCGGAAATGGTAAACAGCATTGCAAAAGCCAGTAAAATTGTAATTATTCTTTTCATTGGTTATTCCTCCTCGCTCACGATGTCTGAATTGCTTGCGGTCAAACCTTCAATCTCGGCAATAGTCATTTTGCCGAATGAAAACAGCCGCTGCCAATTTGGACTGCCGTTTATAATATCCTCAACCGAGCAGCAGAACATATCATTTACACCCTGAATATAGACCTTGCCGCCGAGCACATTCATAAGATAGGTGTTTTCATAAAGCTCGTATTCCTCAGAGAATGTTCCCTCCGGTAAACCGAATTTTGCAAGCTGCTCACCCTCAAGGGAAAAGATATAAAAATCTCTCTGTGTATCCTCAAAGCTGTCAAGTTTTCCGCTTCTTCCGTCGGGTGCAATATATAGATATTCTTTGTCGGTCATTATGTGGGGCGTATACTTGCTTGCAGTGATTGTAATTACAGTATCCGAAATTTGGACAGTGGTGCCGAGTTCGGTATTATAGCAATGAACCGAAATCTCACCATCTTTAATAATAGTGTAGTATACCTTTCCGTCACTGACGGTGTAGTCGGTGAATCTATCAGGCAGAGGGAGTTCTTCTGTCTTTTCGGTTTTCAGGCTCAGGCGGTACAGCTTTGTTACATGCTGCGCACGAACAAGAGTACCGTTGCCGCTTTCGTAATCGGCAAAGTCATAGGTGACAGTGTAATAGACGTAATCGCCATCAGCGCACAGATTGACTGCACCGCTGATATCAGGCTTGCCTGTATTGTTTACAGGTATTATCTTTTCGGACGTTTTCCTGTCGAGGTCAACAATGAAAAGATATGTTTCCATACCGTCTTTGAAATCATAAGGGGAAATGCCGTAGTTTATTATTGCCTTGCCTCGGTGCAGTATCATTTCACTTATCTGCGTCCATCGCATATTCTCCGAATGAACTGTGTAGTACTTTGCCACGGTTGAACGCTCTGTACCACGCAGATCAACCCGCTGCAGAATATACTCTATGTTCTTTTCTTCATAATCAAGATTCATTGCGGTAACATAGATATATCCGTCGTACATAGCTGCATCAAAAGTCGCTACATTGTATGAATTACTGATGCAATAGCCGTTTGCGTGGTCGCATTCAGGCTTGCTGCAAAGGTAGATATTCTTGCCCGTGGCAAGGTCGGCATACATTATAGCGTTTGACTTAGTGTAGTAGTATCCACCATCACCTGCCATAACCTCATTAAGCCCTGTCCAGCCGTAGCCGTAATTGCTCGGCAGAAAATCGGGCTTGATTTCTTGCTTGCACCCACTCAGGCACATTACCAAAATTATCGATACAAGCAGAACAGAGAGTATTCTTTTCATGCTTCACGCCTCCTTTGACTTCATTGTATCAACTGAGAAAATAAAGTAAACCGCTTTTGCAGAAGCGGTCGTTTTTCCTGCAGAAGCGGTTATAATATTTACATATTCATGAGTATTTCAATGATAAATTCGCCATTCTCAGCAGTTATCTTTACTTCACCGCCATGTTTTCTTGCAATATCACGCACTCGAGAAATACCGAAACCGTGAAGAGAGGTGTCTGCTTTGCCGGTAAGCAGACGCTCGCCTCGTGTGCGTATTTCGCCCTCAAAGGGATTTGAGCAGCGAATATACAGCATATCGAGCTGTTTTTCAATTGCAACAGTGACCTTTCTGTTATCCTCAAGCGGCGCAACCGCCTCAAGTGCATTGTCTATGATATTGCCGAAAACAGAGCAGAGGTCGTAGTCTGAAATTGCCGTATCACCAAGAGGACAGCTGATGTCGAATGATAGGATAATGTCCATTTCTCTTGCCTGCTCGGTCTTTTTGAAAAGCAGGGCATCGAGCACACTTGCACCTGTCTTTACTGGCATAGCCGCAAGGTCATTCATTTCAGAAACTTCATTGAGATACCGTCTTGCTTCGGCTATATTGCCCGACTCCATAAGAGCACTGATAGCAAGCAGGTGATTGCTTATGTCGTGGCGGATTTTTCTTGATTCGGTATAGCGACGGTTGATTTCGTCGTAATATCCACGTTCGGCCTCGCTTACAAGAGCCTGTGCATTCTCACGGATATTCCGCCTTGCAAGAGCAAAAGAAGTAATGGCGAGAACACAAGCAAAAGCAATGAATATCGGCAGACGTGACACTGCAAGGGAAGCGATATTCAGGTTAAGATAGCGGATATAGAAGCGTTCAAAGCTGAAAAGAGAGCATATATTTATTTCTCTGAGCAGTGTCATGGGCGCGCTTTCCGAATTGGAAAAGGCAGTAGCAAGCTCGACGAGGGCAAACAGCCCTACCACTGAGCCTAGGATAACTTGCTTTTTGCCTTTTGCTGTCACCACTGCACAGGCAAGAGCGAAGACAATAAGACAGCCGATTATCTTCATAATCACCGACAGCACCACAAGAGCACCGAAGCTGATGATATAAGGGCAGCTTCGGAAGGCGTAAATCGACTGAATATTTACACTTGAATCCACCATTCCCACATTGCGTGCCATAATGATGATATTGCTTATGTACATTGCGGCAATACCAATGCAGAGCATAGATATGGGGACTATAAGAGAACTTCTGTGATAAAGTCCGTTCCTTGAATCGCTTCGGTCATAGAAAAACACGAACACCAGCGTAAGCACTGTGAGAAACAATGCAAACACATCGGTAAAACGGCAGTTGATAAAAGCGATACTGCCATCGTCAGAGACTACTGAAAGCTCAAGTCCGTGCAGGCCGTAAAAGTCTTTCTGTGTTTTGATGATATTGTTTTGAAGAAATCCGTTTCCTTTGTATATTCCTATTTCAGTAAGCATTTCCGAATTGCCGAGAACCTCTTCAATGTAGTTGTTGTAGCCAAGGACATAATCGACTCTTAAAAGCACGGCTTTGTATTTTGCAAGTTCTCCGCTTATCTGCTCAACAACTGATGCAGGGTCAGGCGATTGCATATTGGATGTATACTCTGCATACAGGCGTTGAGCTTCCTCGCGGCGTTCATCGGCTGTTGTACCGTTGATACTGTTGAGTATATATGTATCGCCCGACATATACCTTGCCGCCGCAAGATAGTTATCCATAATCGAAATCCTGTTATTAAGATATTCTGACGCTTCGGCCTTGTTCGCAGGCAAGCTTTCAATAAGCTTCTGCTGGAAAAATATATCACTGCGTTTAGCCTGATATTCGTTGCCGTAAACGTCCTTGCTCTGTATTACATCGCCCGAGCAGTATACGCTGTAAAACACTGCACCGTTGAGAATAATTACAGCAATAGTGATTATTGCGGCAAGAATTGTGTTTTTACCGAGTTTCATCTTCCATCCACCTTTTTCATCACTGCATACATAACATTCTTACGGTTTCTTCTGCTGAGAGGTACAACGGCATCATTTTCAAGAATAATGGTATCAGCATTGATGCGCCTGATTCGTGCGATGTTGACGAAGATGGATTTGTACACTTCAATAAAGTCATTGCTGTCAAGCAGGGCAGAGAATGACCCGATAGCTCTTGTGTCGGTTATTGCCTCGGTCATGGTATGTATGAGCGTGTATCTTCCATCCGATTCGGCATAGAGAATATCATCGTTATTTATTATCATCGCACCGTCCCTGGTTGTTACCGTGAACGTCTTTCTGACATACAGCTTCTTCCACAGCTTTTCGAGAACAATAGGCAGTTTTTCGTCGCAGTTATTCTTGACAACAAAACCGAAGGCACTGACATCGTAGCCATCAATAGCACGGTTCTCAAGGCTGGTAACGAATATCACCGGTGCGCTGTCGCCATATTCACGCATTTTCGCGACGGTATCAACACCGTCTGCACCTTTGCCGAGGTTTATATCCATAAACACAGCATCAAACACCTCACCACTTTCGCAAGCGGCAAGAAAACTGCCGCCGTCAGAATAGAGGACAATATCGGCGTTGGTGTTCTTTTTAACACAGAAGGATCCTATTTTTTCTTTGAGCGACAGTGCGAACCACTGCTCATCTTCACAGATTGCAATTTTCATACATATCAACCGTCCTTGCTTTCATTGTAGCATTGTTGTCAAGACGGGATATAATTATGTGTTAATTTCATAAATCAGGTGTTGACAAATTTATTTAACAGTTGTACAATGAGTTTGCGTTTAACAATTGTTAAATTTATATTTTACGAGGTGTACACTATGAGCAATGAATTAAAAAGACTGCCCGATGCAGAAATGGACATTATGAATTTCATCTGGGAAAGTAATGATGCTGTAAGCTCTCTGCAGATTCAGGAGGGACTTCGCGGCATTCGTGAATGGAGCCTTGCGACTATCCTTAATCTCCTCGCCAGACTTACTGAAAAAGGCTTTGTTACAACCGAGAAGGTCGGAAAGTACAAGATGTACTCTGCTGTTGTTTCTCAGGACGATTACCTTCGTCAGGAGAGCAAGACTATAATTGACCGTGTTTTCGGCGGCTCGGTATCAAAGCTTATTTCTGCTCTTTACAGCGGAAAGAATCTTTCTCAGGAAGACATGGCAGACTTGAAAGCATTTATTGACGAAAAGGTTTCCGAAACAGAAAACTAATATTCGGAAAGGAAATAATTATGGCAGGTTTGCTGTTTTCAATCATAATATCCGTGTCACTTGTGACGGTAATGGTCTTTGCGGCAAGGAAACAAATAGTCAGTCGATACGGCTTTAGAGTGCTGTACATACTCAGTTTTATTC
>JAZUNN010000050.1:0-59403 GCA_045604155.1 Acutalibacteraceae bacterium | reverse complement strand
CCCTCATCAGAGGGAGCCAAGCAAAACATAAATACATCTTAAAGGGAGACCGCAAAAGCAGTCTCCCTTTTTTCTCTCCCTCCGTCTTCGCTTTGCGAAGACACCTCCCTCGTCAGAGGGAGGCATTAAATAAAAGAAGCTGATTTTATGAATTACAGAGAAGCAAGAGAATACATAGCATCGAGAAAAGCCCTCGGTATTCGCCCCGGGCTTGAGCGTATGTATGAGCTTGCGGAAAGACTCGGCGATCCTCAGGACAGGATAAAGACTATTCATGTAGCAGGCACCAACGGCAAGGGCTCTGTATGTGCAATGCTTTCTGCTTATCTGTGCGAAAAAGGGTATCGGGTGGGCAAGTACACCTCCCCTTATGTTTCCCATTTCAACGAGCAGATACAGCTTGACAATGTGAATATGACCGATGAGCAGTTTGCAGAGCTTATAACAGAGATAAAGCCTTATGCAGATGCTATGGATTCTGAGGGCAACTGCCCTACGGAATACGAGATTATGACAGCCGCTGCATTTCTGTTCTTTTGCCGTCAGGATGTTGATTATGCCATTATCGAAGTCGGTCTGGGCGGTCTTTACGATGCTACCAATATAATAAAAGCTCCTGTGCTCAGTATTATTACAAGTATTTCTTTGGATCATGTAAATATCCTCGGTAATACGATTGAAGAAATCGCCTCGCAGAAAGCAGGCATAATAAAAAATGGCTGTCCTGTGGTGGTATCCCCTTATCAGGAATACTGCGCTTTTGAAGTTATACATAAGAAGGCAAAGGATTCCGGCAGTGAATTTATTATGCCTCGTACTGCTGTCGCTGAATTCTCCCTTTCACTTTCCGGCACAGAATTGAAGTACGGCGAAAGAACACTATGCACTTCTCTTATCGGT
This sequence comes from Acutalibacteraceae bacterium, assembly GCA_045604155.1. Classification (GTDB taxonomy): domain Bacteria; phylum Bacillota; class Clostridia; order Oscillospirales; family Acutalibacteraceae; genus JAISGQ01. The sequence goes on along the minus strand of JAZUNN010000050.1, from coordinate 58,503 downwards.
GCTCATCAGGCTGAGAATGCAGTTGTTGCCGCTGCTGCCACTGACTATCTGTTTCCTGAGGATTCAGCCTGCGATATTGCTTTTGACTGCACTCACCCTGCAAGATTTGAAGTTATTTCCGATGAGCCTCTCGTCATACTTGATGGTGCACACAATGCCGATGGTGCAAAAGCACTGCGTGACACTCTCGAAATGCTCCTCGATGACGCTCCCATGGTGGGCGTTATGGGTATGCTGGCTGACAAGGACTATCATACAGCCGTACAGCTTCTGGTGCCGATGTTTGATAAAATATATACGGTTACCCCAAACAACCCCAGAGCACTCCATGCCGACAAGCTTGCGGAATGTGTTGCTCAGTATACCAAGTCTGAAAGCTGTGCAAGCGTGCAGGATGCTCTCGAAAAAGCAAAAAAACACAACCTGCCTCTTATTGTATTTGGCTCACTGTATCTTGCGGAGGAAGCAAGGAGATATTTGATTTAAATGGGGCAGGCAAACTCATGAAAACGGACGACCAATGGTCGCCCCTACAATCAGAACGGAAAGTTTTATTTTGCCTGCGACATACTTCCCGATTTTTTACTGCATCTGTGGTGTATTATCACCACAGATGCTTTTTATTATGAGGTGAGGTTATGCGTCCTGAAATCATTAAGGAACAATCACGGATTATTGTAAGACTCGGCGGTGAGATAGACCATCATAACGCAGCAGAGATGCGCAAATGTATAGACAAGGAAATAGAACTGAGAAAGCCAAAGGAAGTGATACTTGATTTTTCAGATGTATCATTTATGGACAGCTCAGGGATAGGACTTATTATGGGCAGATTCAGAATAGTCCGTGAAAACGGCGGTATTCTCGGCATCCGCCACGCAGGAGGAAGTATTGGACGAATGCTGTCCCTGGCAGGGCTTTCCCGTCTTGGAATCAGTGTAGGAGGTGAAAAATATGAAAAAGCCAATTAACGAAATGAGGCTGGTAATCCCCAGCACGTCAACAAATGAAAGTTTTGCACGTGTTGCTGTTGCCTCTTTTGCTTCTCAGCTTGACCCTACCATAGATAATATCACCGATATCAAAACCGCTGTTTCTGAGGCTGTTACAAACTGCATCGTCCATGGCTATAAAAACTCTATCGGACTGATTTACATACACGCAAAAATTTTTGAGGACGGCAGGCTCAATGTGAAAATCCGTGATACGGGATGCGGAATTCCTGATGTAAAGCAGGCTATGGAGCCGCTTTTCACAACCGGCGGCGAAGACAGAGCAGGTCTGGGGTTTGCTGTTATGGAAAGCTTTATGGACAAGCTTCGTGTTTCTTCCAGAGAAGGAAAGGGCACTACGGTGACCATGGAAAAGAAAATTTCGGGACGGCGGTCAGATGAACGGTGATACCAACGAAGTTGTAACGGAAAATCTGGGACTTGTACACGCATGTGCAAGACGGTACATCGGCAGGGGTATAGAATACGATGATCTCTATCAGGCAGGTTGTCTTGGTCTTATCAAGGCAGCCAAAGCTTTTGATTACGATCGTCAGGTAAAGTTTTCAACTTATGCTGTTCCTGTTATTCTGGGCGAGATAAAGCGACTTTTCAGAGATGGCGGTGCTGTCAAGGTTTCACGCTCTCTGAAAGAACTGGGGATAAAGGCGGCGAGAAGTGCAGGAGAATTTGAAGCATCCCACGGAAGAGAGCCGAAAATATCTGAGCTTGCGGAAATACTTGGGGTTGATGCGGAAACTGCCACAGAAGCAGTGAATGCGATTCGTGCTCCGATTTCGCTGACCTCATATACCGATTCTGAAAGCGGTGAAACACTTGATATAAAGGAAGACAGCTTTGACAGCTCCCTTGTGGACCTTATTTCGGTACGTCAGCTTCTTTCTTCTCTTGACGGACGTGATAAAAAACTGATTTATCTCAGGTATTACAAGGGAAAAACACAGAGTGACACTGCCGCCGTGCTGGGCATGACACAGGTTCAGGTTTCAAGAAGAGAAAAGGCAATTATAACAAGCATAAGAAACTCCATGGTAGGATGATCAAAAAATAAAGCAGGTGAAACGTTTTCAGTTTTCATCTGCTTTATTTTTTTGCTTTTTCTTTTGTTTTTTACTTGATTCTGCCATATCCGACACATATAATAATATTAACTATTACCCCTTTAAAACATTAAAAGGAGGCTGTTACTTTGTTCAAGCTGAAAGAAAACAACATCCGTATCCGCTCGGAAATCTTTGCGGGTATAACAACCTTTATCACTCTGGCTTATGTTCTCATCTATACGCCTACTCTTATCGCAGGCTCCATGGATGCACCCAAGGTCGGAATGACTGCTTCACTCTACATAGCTACCTGCCTTGCTGCATTCTGCGGCACACTTCTTATGGGTCTTCTCGCAAATCTCCCTGTAGCATCTGCTCCCGGTATGGGACTTAATGCGGTTTTCGCCTGCACTCTGCTTCAGCATATGAACTACACCTATGCAGAGGCTCTTGCAATCACCTTCTTTGCAGGCGCAATTTTCCTCATCGCTACCATTCTCGGACTCCGTCGTGCTGTTGAAAGCGCAATCCCCAAGAATATGCGAGTTGCAATCTGCGCAGGTATCGGACTTTATGTCGTTATGCTCGGTCTTCAGCAGGCAGGCATAATCACTTCTTCCGGTTCTTCCATTTCCTTTATTAATATAAAGGGTCTTTACAACGCCGGTAATTATCGTGTTCTTTTCTCTGCAGGTATCGCTATTGTAGGTGTCGCCATCATAACCCTTATGAAGCGCATGAGAATGCCTGCTGCTCTTGTTCTCGGGCTTCTCCTTACCGGTGCAATCTACTACGGTGCAGGTATTCCTCTCAAGCTTGTTGAGTGGGATGGCTTCTCCTTCAATATTGCAAGTGTAGGCTCTGATTTTAAATCCTGGCTCGGCAATTCATTTGCAAAGGGCTTCACTGAGGGTATTGTTTCTCTGTTCTCTGAGGGTAAATTCCTCAACACTCTCTTTACCGTTCTGATGGTCACCATCTCCTTTACCTTCGTTCAGGTATTCCAGAGCGTCGGAATCAACTTCGGTCTGCGTCAGCAGATTGATGTTCTCGACGAAGAAGAAAAGAGATCTGAGGATAACACAGAAGGTGCTGAAGGCGGCAAGAAGGAAATCAATGTCACTCGCAGAGCTATGCTGGCTGATTCCATTTCCACCATGGCTGCTTCCTTTATGGGTACTTCTCCCGTTTCCGCCTGCCCTGAATCCACTTCCGGTATTTCTGTCGGCGGTCGCAGCGGTCTTTCCTCTGTAATCACCGCTGTTCTCTTCCTTGCAGCTATCTTCTTTGCTCCCGTTGTTGAGCTTTTCCGTCCCGAAGTTGCTGCAGCTCTGCTTATCTTCATCGGTATGTATATGCTCCGTGTTATCAAGAATATCAACATGAAGGATGTCACCGAGGCAACACCCGCACTTTTCACCCTCGCACTTATGCCTTTCGTCGGCATTGTTGAGGCTCTTTCCTTCGGTCTGCTCATGCATCTTATCGTTAAGATCATCTGCTTCCGTTTCAAGGATATCACTGCTGCTGAAATCGTTCTTCTCGGTTTTGCAGCAATCCGATACATATTCATGTACGTATAAATTCAAATCAAAAGAGGAGAGCGATTGCTCTCCGCTTTTTTATTTTAATTTTTTGCAAATTTTATTTTTTACTATTGTCTATTTACATAACTTTCGCTAAAATTATATATGTATTGACTTTCGTGGAGTTGATTGCTTTGAAAACCATACGACGTATAATTTCAGTCGTTTTATGTATATTGATCTGTTGTTCTTTTTCTGTGTTCTTTACCGGCTGTGACGATGACGACGGCAGCGATTACGCATTCAGCTATTCGCTGACGGCAGAGCCGAAAAATCTTGATCCTCAGGTTGCAACGGATAACAACTCACTGCTTGTTATCAAAAATACATTTGAGGGCCTTATGCGTATAGGTCCAAACGGTGAGCTTATCAACGGAGTTGCAACTGAATGGACTGCAAATTCCAATAACACGGAATATATATTCAAGCTTCGTAAGGATGCACTGTGGTCTGACGGTACTCCCGTAACTGCATACGATTTTCAGTTTGCATGGCAGAGATGCGTTGACCCTGCCACCCATTCAACCACTGCATCTTCTCTTTTCTGTATAAAGAATGCCCGTGCTATAAACGAAGGACATCTCGACCCATCTGAGCTTGGTGTTACACTCATTGATGCGTATACACTCAAGGTCACTCTTGAGTATTCCTTCGCTCAGTTTCCTCTCCAGACCACCATGCCTCAGTATATGCCCTGCAATCAGAATTTCTTTGCAGGCACAAACGGTCACTATGCTCTTGATGACGTTTATCTTATTTCCAACGGACCTTTCACATTCAACGAGAGAAGCTGGTCTCACGGCAACTATGTCAGACTTATCAGAAATGAATATTATTCAGGTGAAAACAAGGTTGCTCCCCGTATCCTTTATCTCGGAATAAGAAAGTCCACCATAGACTACTACGAACTTATCACCGAGGGTACTGTTGAGGCGGCTGCCATTGAATCCAAAAATATCTCAAAGCTTGAGAATGCTGATCTGAAAATAACCACCTACACCGATAAAACCTGGGGACTTGTTTTCAACACTGAAAAAACCGGACTGACAAACGATACTGTCCGACGTTCCATTGTTTCCTGCATTGATGTTGCTGATTATGAGCTTATGGTACCTCAGAATGTTACCGTTGCATACGATATCATTCCTCCTGCCACAACAATCAACGGTCAGCTTTACAGAGAGCTTGCGGGCTCGGGCTTCAAGCTTTCCTCCAACAAGGAATATGCCCCTGACCTGCTGACAATCGGACTTAATGAGCTTGGTCGAAAATCTCTGCCGTCCATCACCATTATCTGCCCTGATGACGAAAAAACCGTCATTATGATGCAGGAGCTTCTGTCCATATGGCAGCAGCACCTGAAGATTTACTTCAACCTTGAGCCTCTGGATATTGAAACTCTTGAAAACCGTGTTGATATCGGTGATTTCCAGATTGCTCTCTATGCTCTTGAGCCTTCAAAGGACGGTCCGCTCAACTGTCTTAACCTTTTCAAATCAACAACCTACTATAACCCCGCACGTCTGAAGGATACCGCCTATGACCTTCTTCTTGAAAGTGCTTCGGCATCCACCACAACAGAGGATATGCTTACTCCTCTTGTTGCCGCCGAGCGGTATCTCAACGAAAAGGCAATTTTCTATCCCATGTATTACGAAACACGTTACTATGCAACTCTGCCGGGTGTAAGCGGTATATATTTCTCACCCTTTGACGGCACTGCCGACTTCACCTGCGCAAAGTATAAGGATTGATCTGATGGACACAAGTCTTTTTATTAAATCATATAAGAAAAGTTTTGAGCACTCCTATGCTTTCGGTGCAACCCTTGTCTTTTATCTGCTGAACACAAAGCCTGAATCTGCACGGCTTGTATATGTTCATTCATCTTTTACCGAAAATGAAAGCTATGATAAGCTGCAATCAATATGCAGCAAGATTGGCGTTGATATCACTGTTTCCGACAAACTTGTAAACAGACTTTCCCCAAAGGAAAATGTTTATGTTATAGGCGTGTTTGAAAAATATGAAAGCACTCTTCAGTCTTCACCTTTCCATGTGCTTCTTGACAACCCGTCAAACAGCGGCAATGTGGGAACTATTATGAGGACTATGCTGGGCTTCAATGTCCGTGATCTTGCAATCATCCGACCCGGGCTCGATATTTTTGATCCTAAAACAGTCCGCTCGTCCATGGGTGCAATTTTCGATCTGAGAGTTCAGTATTTTGACAGCTATGAAGAGTATGCCGATAGTTTCCCCCACCGTGATCTTTATCCCTTTATGCTGGGAGAGAACTGCTATCTTGACGAAATCGCCATTGATCGCAGCAGCAATATCACCCTCGCATTCGGAAACGAGGCAACCGGTCTTCCCGAAAGATACAGGAATCTGGGTTCGCCTGTTATGATTCGTTCCATTGATGCGGTTGACAGCTTCAATTTATCCATCGCAGCTGCTATGGGACTTTATGAATTTACAAAAGGTACGTTCTGACAGAAAACTCCGACGGATTTTCCGTCGGAGTTTTTATAAAAAAAACACTTGACATATATAGATTATCTACATATAATATAGTCATTCCCGATATGTAGATTGTCTACACATAAATTTAAAGGAGGTTATAATATGAAAATTGATAAGTCGCTGCTCTCAGGCAGCTCAGCAATGCTTGTTCTCAGGCTCCTGAATGAAAAAGATATGTATGGCTATCAGATAACCGAGGAGCTTGCAAGTCGCTCTCAGAATGTTTTTGAAATGAAATCAGGAACTTTATATCCTCTGCTCCACACTCTTGAACAGAAAGGTCTGGTTTCGGCATATGAGATAATGGAGGGAGGCAGGTCACGACGCTATTATTCCATAACCGAAAAGGGAAAGCATCAGCTTGCAGAGAAGCAGGAGGAATGGAACTGTTTTTCTGCCGCTGTAAATGATGTGCTGGGAGGTGCTCTCATTGCATACTGAAAACAGTATTCAGGAATACCTGAAAACAGCAGGTGAGCAGATTCGCTGGGAACGTGCACGTAAACCTTTGCTCTATGAGCTTGAAACTCATATCCTTGACAGACGTGATGCACTTATCAGACAAGGTATTGACGAGCATGAAGCAGAATCTGCTGCTGTTTCTGAAATGGGTGACCCTGAGGCTGCTGGCCTTGAACTTGACAGGATTCACCGACCCAAACCAAACTGGTTTCTGCTCGGCGGTGCTGCTGCACTGCTGATTCTCGGTATGACTCTGTTATACCTTGTTGGAGGAAAATCCGAGCAATTTTCTCATATGCTTATTTTAAGCGGACTCGGTTTTATTTTTCTTATCGTTGGATACTTCTGTGACTACACTTTTCTGGTTCGTTTCGCAGTTCCCATTTTCACGTCTTTCTGCTGCTCGTGTATTATTCCACCATTGACAGAAAATGTTTCCATGAATATAACTTCGCAGCTTTGCTATATTTTACCTCTTGCTTTTGCAGGTATTGTCTACTCTCTCAAAACTCCATTGAAACCATATATTCTTTCCGGCACATCACTGCTGATTTTATGGGTTTCCATGCTTTCACACAATCCTGCCTCCATGTTTGTTTACTTATTTACAGTTTGCGGTGTTATTCTCATATATGCTGCATCAAAGAATATTATAAGCACCAACAAATTCAAGGCATGGCTTCCTGCAGGCTCTTTTTTCGCTCTTTTTATTTTAATTTCCGTGTTTGCATTTACAGACAGCCGTAGTGAACTCTGGCACCGTTTTATCAAAGGTGCACTTGATCCCGAGGCTGACCCATATGCCGGAGGTTGGGTTTCACTTCGTGTACGTGAGCTCATCGGTACCTCTGCTTTGGTCGGGGCAGGCGAAACAAGCGAATACTCCAAGACTTTTATGAGTTCATCTGATTTTTCGCTTAAGGATTTTACTCTTGCTGTTGCATCCCATAAGTTCGGACTTCTGATTTTTATTGCAGTCATTCTGCTTCTTGCCTTTTTGACTGCAGTTGTTATTATCGGCACAAGAAAACAACACTGTCACCTTTCAAAGCTGATACTGCTTACCGTAGGTTTATCTTTTGCCCTTCGTATAACTGCCTATATTGCCTGTAATCTTGGTTTTGTGCTTTTTTCTTTAGATGGTATTCCATTGTTTTCATATAACGGAAAACTAATGATTCCGGATATGTTTGCACTGGGTCTGATGCTGTCAGTTTTCAGAACGGAAAGTATTGCACGTGATAGCTTTTCCGACAGAAGTCCCCTTCTCCGTACGTAAAATCTGCTCAGAGGTGTGTAATAATTTATTTTACACACCTCTTTTCTTTACTAAAGCCTTTTTCCTTGACATTATTGACTATAAATGATATGATAATCTTTGAAATTGTAACCTTTGTGGGTTCAGTATGAATACGTAAGGAATGGTAATTATGTTTAATCCGGACAGTCACAACGATACTCCGTTTACCACGGCTGCGAAGCCTTCTAATCTTAAAACCAACAACAGAAAAGCTGTTCTCAATCTGCTGAGAAAAAACGCTCTCCTTTCTGTAACCGAAATCTCTGAAATGACCGGTCTGAGCCGTACCACTGCAATGAAGACCATAAACTTCCTGCAGCTTAAAGGCTACGCAGTTTCCGCCGGTAAGGGTGACTCCACCTTTGAAGGCGGCAAAAAGCCCGAGATTTTCAGATTCAACTCCAACTACGGTTTTGTATACTGCGTCACCCTGCTCCCTACATCTGTTGAGGGTGCTCTCCTTGATATGGAGTCCGCTATCCTCGACCGATGCAAGATTGGCCACGCAGCAGAATCATCCCCCGAAACCATTGTTGACAACATCGCTCTTGCATTCCGTCTTCTCCGTGAGAAGAATGACATTGCACTTGATCAGATTATCATGGTTGCTGTTGGATGCGACGGTATCGTAAATACCGACAGCGGTGTTATATGCAACAGCCCCCACTTCCGTACATGGCCCAAGAATCTCGATATCGGCAAGCTTGTTTCTGATAAGCTCGGCAATAATTATCGTGTTCTTGCGGACAACAACGTCCGTTTTATGGCTCATTCCGACCTTGATAAGCTCACTGTCGAGCAGAGCCGAGATGTTATCGCTCTCATGGCTGAATACGGTGTCGGTGGTTGCGTTCTTCATAATTGGCAGATTATCAGAGGTGCTAATTTCGAACTGGGTGAGTTCGGTCATCAGATCGTCAATCCCTTTGATGATGAGGTCTGCGAATGCGGCGGTAAGGGCTGCTTCGAGAAAATGATAATCGAGGAAAGAGTTCTCCGTCAGGCTTCAAAGATCCTTGCTGAGAATAATGCTTACGAAAATTCTCCCATTGCACAGTCCTGCAGAAGCAAGACTCTGACAATGCAGATGATATTCGATGCTTCAAATGAAGGCGATGCTTTTGCATGTGCTGTTATTGACTGGGTTCTTGTATGGTTCAGTGTTGAGTTCCATAACATCCTCCTCAGCCACGATCCTCAGGTTATCATTATCTACGGTACATATGTCACTGCAGGTGAATATTTCTTCTCAAAGCTTCGTGAGAAACTCAACACCATGCACTTCGGAGGCAAGGGCACCAATGTGGAGATTCTCACCACCGAGTATGATACTGAAACTGCATTCATCACCGGCGCAGGCAAATATGCCATTGAGCTTTTCTTCGATTCCGATGAAACTTACGCAGACTGATTTCTGATATTTACAAAGCTATGCCGCATAATGCGGCATGGCTTTTATTTTTATCCTCATTTGACATTATTGACAGAATTTAAGACTCATGATATACTCAATAAGGTATATTTTCACAACACAGAAAGGTTGGTTATTATGAAAAAAATCACCGCTCGACTATGGGCTTCTTTTATTCTGATCGGTCTTGTCGGTCAGTTTGCCTGGACTATTGAAAATATGTATCTCAATGTTTACCTTTATAAAGAGGTATCCAAAAATCTTGACTATATAGCTACCATGGTTGCTGCAAGTGCTGTGAGTGCTACTCTTACAACCCTTCTCATGGGCGCTCTTACAGACAAGATCGGAAAACGCAAGGTTTTCATCTGCACAGGATATATTCTCTGGGGTATTTCGACCGCATCCTTCGGATTTATCACTCCCGAAAATATGGCGGGCATCTTCCCTGCTGCTTCCGCTGTTTCCCTTGCAGCTGGCCTTGTCATTGCAATGGACTGCATTATGACATTCTTCGGCTCAACTGCAAATGATGCTGCATTCAATGCTTTTGTTACAGATAACACCAATCCCGAAAACCGTGGTAAAGCTGAATCTGTTCTTGCCACTCTCCCTCTTATTTCCATGCTTATTATTTTCGGTTTATTCGGCGGTATGACCACTGAAGGAAAGTGGCAGGAGTTCTTCCTTATTTTTGGCGGTGCTGTAACTGTAACCGGTATTATTTCCATTTTCCTTGTAAAGGACGCAAAGATAGAGCCTTCAAAGGATCCGTATTTCAAAAAACTGATCTACGGATTCCGTCCTTCAGTAATAAAAGCAAATCCCATGCTTTATATCTCCCTTATTGCAATGCTGATTTTCTCCATTGCTGTACAGATTTTCTTCCCTTATCTGATAATCTATATTCAGTATTATCTCAAGTTTGAGAATTTTGCAATTATTCTCGGCATTGTTCTTCTCGTCGCTTCTGTTGTATCTGTTGTTTTCGGCAGAGTAATTGACAAGGTCGGCACACTTAAATTTACTATTCCTGCCTGCATTGTCATGCTTGCAGGTCTGGTGGCAATGTTCTTTGTCACTTCCTTCTGGACCGTTATTGCTGCAGGTATCGTTATGATGAGCGGATATATGCTGGTCACTGCTGCTGTGAACGCAACTGTCAGAGATTACACTCCCTCTGATTCTGTCGGTCATTTCCAGGGTGTGCGTATGATATTCGGTGTTATGCTTCCCATGATAATCGGTCCCTATATCGGCTCTGCAGTTATCAAGAACAACCCCATGACATACACAGATGATATGAACCAGGTCAACACTGTTCCTACTCCCTATATTTTCCTTGCTGCAGCTGTTGCTCTGCTTCCCATTATAATTCCTGTTATCATTCTTAAGGTCAAATCCGGAAAGACAAAGAAGGAGGCTGTTTCTGAATGAGATCCGTTTTTGCTGACTCCATAGGCAAGCTTCCTCTCAGTGAATATCCCCGTGAACAGATGAAACGAGCTGAAAACACATGGCTTTGCCTTAACGGTCTGTGGGATTATGCCTTCACCGCAGAAGATAAGCTGCCCGAAAAATATGACGGTGAGATTCTGGTGCCCTTCTCTCCTGAATGCGAAGCAAGCGGTGTCATGCGCACTCTTAAACCGGGTGAATATCTCTGGTATAAGCGCAGTGTTACGATTAACCCGCCCGAAAAAAGCAGTCGTGTTCTTCTTCATTTCGGCGCAGTTGATCAGATCGCATGGATTTATGTTAACAACGCAGAGGTTGCTCACCATGTGGGCGGATATACTCCTTTCTCCGTTGACATCACCGATAATGTAAATGGTGACAGCTTTGAGCTTACTGTTAAAGTTCTCGACTACAGTGACACTTCCAGTCACTCAAGAGGAAAGCAGAAGTTTGACAGAGGAGGTATATGGTACACACCTCACAGCGGCATATGGCAAACTGTATGGCTTGAATATGTGCCTGAAAATTATGTCAACTCATTGCTTATTACGCCTCTTTATGACAGCAGTGAGCTTGAGCTTACTGTTGAGTGCAGCAGCGGAGATTTTCCCTGCACCGTAAACATCGATTCACGGACTGTTGAAGCGATTTCAAATGCTCCTGTGCGAATCCCCATGCCTGATTTCATTTCGTGGGATTGCGACAATCCTCATCTTTACCCCTTCTGCGTTGAGATGGGCGATGATAAAGTTGAAAGCTATGCGGCAATGCGTAAAATTGAAATTGCATCGGATAAAAAAGGTGTAAAAAGACTTTTTCTCAACAACAAACCCGTTTTCCACAACGGGCTTCTCGACCAGGGTTACTGGCCTGAATCCCTCTGCACTCCTCCTTGTGAAGAAGCCATTATTTTTGACATCGAAACAGCCAAAAAGCTCGGATACAATATGCTGCGCAAGCATATAAAAATCGAGCCTCTTCGCTGGTATTATCACTGTGACCGACTTGGAATACTTGTGTGGCAGGACATGATAAACGGCGGCGGCAAATATAAATTCTGGACCATTTCTTCGCCGCTTATTACCAAGCGCCACAAAAAAGATAACAAATACCGAGCTTTTGCCCGTACTGATGCAGCAGGTCGTGAGCAGTATTATAAAGAACTTCGTGAGATGATACTCCATCTCCGCTCATGTCCATGCGTTGTTCTTTGGGTACCTTTCAACGAGGGATGGGGTCAGTTTGATGCTGCAGATGCCTGTCAGCTTATTTCTGATCTCGATCCTACCCGTCCCATTGATCATGCCAGCGGATGGCATGATCAGAAAATCGGAGATATCAAAAGCCTCCACGTATACTTTACAAAATATAAGTTCAAACCCGATAAGCTCGGCCGTGCTGTTGTTCTCTCTGAGTTCGGCGGCTACAACCAGCGCATTGAAGGTCATGCTTACAACTCAAAGGATTTCGGCTACAGAAAGTTTGCATCGAAAGAAGAGCTTACAGCTGCATACAGAAAGCTCTTTGAAAATGAAGTAATTCCTGCAGCTAAAAAAGGACTTTGTGCAAGTGTATACACCCAGCTTACCGACGTTGAGGATGAGGTAAACGGCGTTCTTACCTACGACAGAGCACTGATCAAAATTGATGAGGACACTGTCAGGAATATTGCTGATACTCTGAAAAACATATAAAATAAAATGGCTTCGAATTTTCGGAGCCGTTTTATTTATTTAAATAGACTAAAAAACAATTCTGTAGTATAGTCTTGTTGCAAACTCGGATTCTGAAAGTGGTGTTTTATTTGGTCTGCCTTCTTCTCCCGATTATTTATGCTGCCTTTATCAGCCTCGGACTTCCCGATTCCATGCTGGGCTCTGCATGGCCCACAATGTATCAGTCCTTTGGCTCAGACCTTTCTTCTGCAGGCATCGTTTCCATGCTTATCGCTTTCTGCACTGTTGTTTCAAGCCTTATGTGCGACAGACTTGTGCGTAAGCTTGGCACCGGCGGACTGACTGCTCTCAGTGTCGGCACCACTGCCGCTGCTCTTATTGGCTTTTCATTTTCTTCAAGACTCTGGATGCTTTGTCTGTGGGGTATTCCCTACGGACTCGGTGCAGGCTCTGTCGATGCAGCACTAAATAATTACGTAGCTGTTCATTACAAAGCAAAACACATGAGCTGGCTGCACTGCTTCTGGGGTGTCGGTGCTTCTGTCGGTCCTTATATAATGGGGCTTTGTTTAACAAACAATCTCGGATGGGAAAACGGATATCGCTCTGTAGCTCTTATTCAGGTCATTCTTACAGCTATACTTGTTTTCTCTCTTCCTCTCTGGAAAAAGAATTGCACACCTTCAGAAAGCAGCGATAAAACCGATGCTCCTCCCTATAAGCTTACAAAGGCAGTCAGGCTTCCCGGTGCATGGCAGATGCTCGTCGCTTTCTTCTGCTACTGCTCCCTCGAGCAGCTTGTCGGGCTATGGGGTGCAAGCTTTATGATATTTGCAAAAGATATAGGTGAAGAAACGGCTGCATCTCTTATTGCGCTCTACTACGCAGGCATTACACTCGGACGTGCACTGAGCGGATTTCTTACAATGAAATTCTCGGACAGGCAGCTTGTTTTGTTTGGTGAAATCATCATTGCTGTCGGAATTGCTGTTCTTGCACTTGCCGCTGATACGGCTTTTGTATGCGCAGGTTTTTGTCTTATCGGTCTCGGCTGTGCTCCTATATATCCCTGTTTTATCCACCAGACTCCTGAGAAATTCGGCATAGATGCTTCTCAGGCAATGATTTCCCTTCAGATGGCCTCCGCTTATATCGGCATTACACTCTCCCCTGCATTTACGGGTTTCATGATGGAAAATGTTCATATGTACCTATTTATTGCACTTGCTCTTTTCTTTGCTTTCCTCATGTCTTTTATGACCTTTTTCTCTGACTCCAGATGCAAAAGAGCAAAAGTGAAATAGTTTTGCACCATCATTGACTCATATATTGTATACGCACGGCAATTCGCACTTGAAAAACAAACAAACGTGCGTTATAATCCCTTCGTAAGTTGTTTTACGGAGGGATTTTTCATGTCGCACATTTTGGATGGACTTAATACACATCAGCTTTCTGCTGTTATGAATACTGAAGGATATGTACGTGTCATTGCTGGAGCCGGCTCAGGCAAAACCAGGACTCTCACCCGACGGTATGCCTATATTGCCGATGAGCTTGGTATTTCCACCGCAAACATTCTGTGCCTTACATTTACCAACAAGGCTGCTGCAGAAATGAAAAAACGCATACGTCAGATGATCGGCGACAGCGACACGGGACTTATCGGAACATTTCACAGCTTCTGCCGCAGGCTTCTTTCCGAGGATATCCACACTGTCGGTTATCCTTCCACCTTCATGGTTATGGACCGTGAGGATCAGAAGCTCATGCTCCGTCAGGTTATGGATACCATGAAGCTCTCTCTTCAGGATCATAAGATAAGCAAGATAGTCAATGATATAATCGGTCCTAAAAAAGGTGCTTCACTGGATTATGTCGCATTGCTTGCAAACACTGACGGCACTGCCCTTGAAAGGGCTATTACCAGTGCCTCAAGTGAAAAGGATGAGATATTCTACAGATATCTACTTGAACAGCGAAAGTGCTTCGCTCTTGATTTTGATGATCTTATTTATTTTTCTCTCTATATTCTCGGCATAGCCCCAGAAATCTGCCTGAAGTGGCAGAAAAGGCTTCAGTATATCATGGTGGATGAGTTTCAGGATGTAGACGATGCGGAATACGCCCTTGTCAAACGGCTCTCTGCCTATCATAAGAATCTGTTTATTGTCGGTGATCCTGATCAGACCATATACACATGGCGTGGTGCAAATGTTGCAAACATTCTGGATTTTGACAAGGTATTCCCTGATGTTACAACAATAATGCTTACCACAAATTATCGTTCTTCTCCCCAGATTGTGGCTGCATCAAATTCTCTTATTTCAAAAAACAGATACCGTATGGAAAAAGAGCTTACTGCAGTGCGTCCCACCGGCGCTATTGCAGTTTTCAATCACACCGGCAGTGAACGTGATGAGGCAATTTTTATCGCCGATGAAATAGAAAAACACATAGAAAAGGGTGTATCTCCTCATAATATAGCCGTGCTTTACCGTGCTCATTATCTGTCCAGAGAAGTAGAAGAACAGCTTCTGAAAAAAGATATCAGGTACAGAATTTACGGCGGTGTGGGTTTTTACGAAAGAATGGAAATAAAGGATGTTCTTTCTTATCTGCGTATGATTTGCATCGGCGATGACCTTTCCTTTGCCCGTGTAATAAATACACCCAGACGTGGAATTTCAAAAACAAAATTAGGACAGCTGAAAGAATATGCTCAGGAAAGGAATATTTCTCTTTACGATGCACTCTGTCTTTGCGTGAACGAAGGCTCTCCCATTGTCGCAAAGACACGTGCCGGGAAATTCATCGAACTGATTACAACTCTTCGTGCAGGATTTGAGGATCGCTCCATTTCCGATCTTCTTGAAGAAACACTGGCTCTGAGCGGGTATGAGCAGATGCTGAGAAATGACGGTGACAGCGAAAGGCTGGATAATCTGGCCGAGTTAAAGCAGGCTATAGCTCAGTATGAACGTGACGAAGGGGAATTGATGAGCCTTTATGATTATCTTTCCCATGTTACTCTCATGACAAACAATGATGACCCTGATTCCACAGAGGCTGTCAGGCTTATGACCATTCATGCGGCAAAGGGTCTGGAGTTTCCCGTTGTATTTGTGTGCGGACTGTCTGAGGGTGTATTCCCCACCCGCAAAACCAATACCCGTGACAAAATGGAAGAAGAACGCAGACTTGCTTATGTTGCCATGACCCGTGCGGAAAGCGTTCTGTATCTTACTGACTCCGAAGGCATGGGGCTTGATTCAAATATGAAATATCCCTCACGATTTATATTTGACATTGAGCCTGAACTGCTGCAATACACTGTAGCTCTGAGCGAAGAGCTGGTTGAAATTGCAAGAAGTCACATCACGGTCGATGAAAGAAAGCTTGACATAAAACTTTTATCTGTTGGTACCACCATTGAACATCCCACTCTTGGACAGGGTAAAGTCATCGCTGTCGATGCATCAAACAGCAGTTATCTTGTGCGCTTTCTTTCCGGAATCGAACGAAGCATAAGCTTTGCTGCAGGTTTTCTCAATAAACAGTGCTGAGTCTGAAAAAATACAGGGATTTCAGATGTGTTGTTATATGAGCAATGTTGATAATTATTTCCATTGCAGCATGTTTTTGCCCTTTTACAAATTATTATGCTCTATTTTTTCGACATCTTTACATTTGTTTTTGGGCATATGACATAATATATGTGAACAATCTTCTATTTTGTTTACTATCCGATATTTTTGTGTTAAAATGTATTAATGGTTGATGTGAACGATTTCTGCCATTCTGGCAGTTCCCTATATTTTTTCAGAAAGGTAGTGAGCTTTTGAGCGTAAATAATCCTTCACCTAATAACAAAGGTGATGCTCAAAGTGTCAAGATCACTGTAACAAGAAAAAAGAACGGTTCCGTTAAAGTTATAAAAGCCACTCCGTCAGCTCAGAATTCTGAAGTCACTCAGGTAATTCCGGAAAATGCTGCAGATGAAACTCCTGTTATCGGTATGAGAACTCATGCTGAGCCAACTCCCATAATTACCGAAACAGTTGTGGAGCCTGTTGTTGAGGATACTGTTGTTACTCCTCCCTCGGAAGAAAACTATGAGGACGAGTTTGATGAGGAATATTACGAGTACGAAGATGCACCTTCCGGTAATGTGATTTCTGCTCCTCCCGCCGAGATTTCTGCAGAAAACACAGTCAGGGAGAAAGTAAGCCTCAGCGCTGTTATCGACGGAACAGGTGCTGCAATGCTTGCTGCACCCGGTAATGTCGCACCTACTTTCAGATCTCTTGGCAGCGGAATTGCAAATTATGTAAAAGTTGCTCCTTCCGCTATTTCCTCATATATTAAAAGCATTCCCTCTCTTTCATCAGACTTCTTCAGACGTCATGATTTTGTCAGATGGGCAAAGACTCGTACTCCCAAGCAGTGGGTAAAGTTTGCATTTTCATGCATCGGAGTCGTCCTTATTGTTGCTATCTGTTCAATTCTTGTCTTCATGGACTCCATGCTCGACAAGATCAACTATGTTTCTGCTGACCATTACGGATATATAAGTCTGTCTGAAGCAGATGCATGGGCTTCCATGGCAGAAAGTGATTCTGATGTTTCACTCTCTGACCTCAGCAGTAATTCTGATCTCAATGAGGAGGAAATTGCTGTTCTTGAGCTTACTCTGGATAAATTCACAGAGGATATGTTTGATATCGAGAAAGACGATGTTTATAACATTCTTCTTCTCGGTACCGATACCCGTTCAGGAAAGTATGTCCGAGACAATTCTGACAGTATGATACTTATGTCCCTGGACACCAAGAGAAATACCATAAAACTGACCAGTTTCATGCGTGACTCATATGTTACCATCCCCGGATACGGCAAATACCGTATGAATGCTGCATTTGCTTTCGGTGGCGCTGATCTTCTCTTCAAAACTCTCAAGCATAACTTCGGAGTTGAAGTTGACAAGTATGTACGAGTCAATTTCCAGGCATTCAAAAAGGTCGTCAATGCTGTAGGCGGCATTGAAATGGAAGTTACAAAAGCCGAAGCGAAATATATGTGGGCACATAAGGATTATGGTCGGTTCCCCCGTTATAAGGCCGGTGCGGGCACCTATATCATGACCGGTGCCGAGGCTCTCAACTATGCTCGATGCCGTAAGGTTGACAGCGATTTCGGACGTACTGACAGACAGAGAAAAGTCCTTATCGCTATAGCTGACAAGCTTAAAGGTTCAGATGTATCTACCATCTATGACCTTATGAATGAGGTTCTTCCTCTTGTGGAAACCAACCTTACAAAGGACGAGATTTATTCTCTTATTCCTGCTGCACTGGGAAGCATCACCAAGGAAATTGAGACTCTGAACATCCCCTGTAAGGGCAGCTGGAAGTATTATAATGCAAGCGGAGCTTCCGTTATCTCCCTTGACTTCAAGGTTAACAAGAAGGCTATCAGAGCTCATATTTACAGTACAACAAAGCTTGATATCCATGAAAAGGTATGGCAGAATACCTATTTCGAAACCGGAAGCGGCAACACAACAACCACTACAACTGCTCCGACCGAATCTACAGGTATCACAGAATCCACAGATGCTACAGAGTCAACGGTATCCACTGAATCAACAGAATCCACCAGTTCTTCAACCTCTGCCACTTCTACTGGCAGCACATCTTCAACGCAGAGCACCACATCTTCAACACAGAGCACCACATCTTCAACTTCTGTTGATAACAGCGATACCACGACATCATCTACAATATCAACCACTGAGTCAACAACCACCAGTACCACTACTACAACCACCACAACAACCACCACAACAAAGGCAACTACAACAACCACTCAGGCACCATCCGACAGCGGTGGGTCGGATGAAACACCGGAAAACACATAATAAAAAAAGGGATATCCGATATCGGATATCCCTTTTTTTAATTCATATTCTGAACTTCGTCTGCAGTATAGTACTCAATTATCGAGAATCTGAATATCGCACCAATTATTTTATCAGGAAATGCTTTCCTTTTATAATTGTATTCTCTTACAATATTATTGTACTTCTTTCTTGCACGGAAAATATCTGATTGAATATCGTCAAATTCCTCCGCACTGTCCGACTTTATTTCAGAAAGATATCTGCTGAGTCTGTTACGGAGAATCGAATCACTTTTTGCTTTCGACTCTGCAGAAGTCATTGACTGAGCTTCATATTTTGCCTCTGTGATTTCCTTTATCTCTTTACTTTCAGGATTTTCATCGGCTATTCTGTCTGAAAATGCATAAAGTTCATATGTCTTACTGCACAATTCACTATATGCTGCACGTGCTTTTTTCCTCAGTCTGGAAAATGCACCTCTTGTTCCCAAAAGCCACCATATCAGCAGCAGAAGCAACACGCAGCCTACGATAATAAGTATCTTCTGCGTCATTGTCATGCTCTCTACTCCTTTGCAGAATTATTTACTGCTCCATTATTCCAAGATATGCCTTTTCGATTACTACATCACGCAGAGGCTTATCATTTGCATTTGTGCGTACCTTTGCTATCGCATCGACTACATCCATGCCTCTGAAAACCTGTCCGAATACGGTATGTGCATAGCCCTGGGGTGAAAGTCCTCCGTCAAGATATGCAGTGCCGCCAAGCTCTTCATATTTGTCTGCTGCCCATGCAGGCCAGCCGTGAGCTTTCATTGCAGCAGCAGAATATGCGCTGGATGAAGCCTGAACGATGAAGAACTGGGATCCGTTGGTGTCAGGACCTGCATTTGCCATGGAAAGAGCACCACGGAAATTGAAGAGGTTTCTTTCACACTCATTCTCAAAAGGCTTGCCCCAAATGCTTTCGCCGCCGCGTCCTGTGCCTGTGGGGTCACCGCCCTGGATCATGAAATCGTCGATTACTCTGTGGAAGATTATTCCGTTGTAATAGCCGTTTGCAATGTGAGTTCTGAAGTTCTCAACTGTTTTCGGGCACTGCTGGGGAAAAAGTCTGATTACAATATTTCCCATGGATGTCTGAAGAATTGCTACTTCTTCGCCCTTTGCAGGCTGCTGGAGCTGATATCCGTCAGCTGCCTTTACAAATTCGCTCATGTCTTTTCTCCTTTAACCTTCGTAAGTTGAAATTATAATATCGTAGATGTATACGTTCTTTAAGGGCTTGTCGTTTCCATCTGTAGACACTGCTGCAATGGAATCGACAATCTCAAGTCCCTCATAAACCTGTCCGAATACGGTATGCGCAAAGCCCTGGGGTGAAAGTCCTCCGTCAAGATGAGGAGTTCCGCCAAGCTCTGCATATTTTTCTGCTGCCCATGCGGGCCAGCCATATGCCTTCAGTGTTTCAGCATCTGAACCTGCGTCGTCAGTCTGAACAATAAAGAACTGGGATCCGTTGGTGTTTGCACCACTGTTTGCCATGGAGAGTGCGCCTCTGAAATTGTAGAGATTGCGCTGACATTCGTCCTCGAAATCCTCACCATATGCGCTTTCGCCGTAGTAGCCTGTTGCTGTGGGGTCGCCGCCCTGAATCATGAAATCATTCATTACACGATGGAATATCATTCCGTCAAAATAATCCTGCTCGGCAAGAGAAATAAAGCTCGAAACAGCCATAGGTGCCTGCTTCGGGAAAAGCTTTACCTTTATGCTGCCATGGCTTGTAATTATCTCGGCAACCTTATCGCCTGCCTTGGGAGGTGCAAGCTGTGCGCCGTCTTCTGCTTTTTTAAAATCAGCAGACACATCTGCCTTCTTAAGGAATTTTATATCCTTCTCTTCATAATTATATTCGGTGTCGCTGTAGAATTTATCATTGTAATATGCTCCGCCTTCTCCCGGCTCGGCTTCTGATGCTCCTGACTGCACATTGTCTGCATAAAGGCTGTCATCACGGTTGCCGGAAAGAATTTCTCCGTCCTTGCCGCAGCCTGCCATAAGTGCAAGCATTACAATGCAAAGAACAAAAATTAAAACAGTTCTTATTTTACTCATATTAAACTCCTGATTTAATAGAATACACTCTGATAAAAATCAAAGTTTCTTACTACGAAAAACACTGCTGCACCTGCAAGAACAACCCAGAGATATCCTTCGCTAAGTCTGAGCGGACGATAATTTTTTCTCAGGATGCTGACTACAAGTCGGATATACCACACAAGCAATGATAATCCCAGTAATACGGCATATGGATTATAATAAAAGGCTTTTCCGATATTGCCTCTTACTATCTCCCTTGCACATCTTGTTCCTCCGCACAGAAAACATTTTATTCCCGTTGCAGTGCGTAGCATACAATCGGGAAATATGAGTGATGCTTTACGTTCAATTGTAAAAAAGAAAAACACAGTAAGCACTGCGGCAAGGAATATTCCTGCCGCAAGTGCTATTGCTTTTTTTCGTGTATCAAGCAGTGCTTTGTATGTATTGTCTTTTCTGCTCTGCAATTCTTTTTATTCCTTTATTTCGCTGGTGCAGTGGGGGCAGCGGGTTGCTTCGATGTCGATCTCGGTCTTGCAGAAGGGGCACTTCTTGGTGGTGGGTGCTGCAGGTGCTTCCTCGACCTCTTCCTTCTTTCTGAGGTTGGAAAGCTTTGCAATGCCCTTTACAAGAAGGAAAATAACGAATGCCATGATGATGAAGTTGAGAACTTCGGTAATGAACTGACCATACTTGAATGCAGGTACGTTGTATTCAGCAATTTGTGCAGCTGTCATATCTTTGGGTGCCAACATAACTGCATCAGTTGCGGATACAATAACATCACTTCCGCTCATAACTGCGGGAACAGCGGGAGAAACTTCAACCGCTTTATTTGAAAGGGGTACAAACAGATTTGTGAAATCAGCCTTGAAAATCACGCCGATAAAGGGCATGATAAGATCGTTTACAACAGAGTTGATGATCTTCTGGAAGGCACCGCCGATGATAACTGCTACTGCCAGATCCATAACATTGCCCTTAAGTGCAAATGCTTTAAAATCAGCAAAAAACTTTTTTACTGCGCCGACTTTTTCTTCTTTGTTCTTCTTTGCCATTGTTATCTTTCCTTTCATTTTTTCTGCAGCTTTCTCTGCAAGAAGGTCTGCAGATATGGTTTGTTTTACCCGTTCATAATATCATATTTTTTTCATATAGTAAACACAGTTTAATGATTTTTAATTCATTTGTTATCTGCTCAGATCAAATTCAGGGATATAGCTTGCTTCTGCTGAAGACAACTCCTGCGTATAGCCTTTTATCCCAAGCTGCACTGCTTTTTCGCACACTTTGTCATACTCACGTCGGGTTATTTTGCGGTTGATTTCTTTTGTTTCTGATATATCTCCATGTGGAATATACTGACTCATAAGGCTCACGGGGACATCCGTACCGATTTCTGAAGCAATCCGCTCAAGCACCGCTATGGAGTTTCTGGTGTTTGACGGAAGAATAAGATGACGAATCAGGACACCTTTATAAGCTATGTCATTTTCGTCTGTTTTAAGCGGGCCGGAAAGTTCAAGCATGCGTTTTACTGCAGAAAATGCTGTGTCGGGATAATCAGCTGCATGGCTGTAGCGATCGGCTTTTTCACTTATTGCATATTTTATGTCAGGCAGCCAGATATCAACATAATCCTTCAAAAGCTCTATGGTTTCAAGTGTTTCATAGCCGCCGGTATTCCAGACAATGGGGATATCAGGTCGATAAATACACAAGGCTTCAATTATTTTATCGGTATACTGTGTGCCTGTCACAAAGCTGATGTTATGTGCTCCCTGATTTTCAAGATTCCTGAAGGTTTCTGCAAGCTGCTCCGTTGTATACACCTTTCCCGTTGCCTCTGCGGATATTTCACTGTTTTGGCAGTAGCAGCAGCCCAGTGAACATCCGCCGAAGAATATTGTTCCTGAACCTTTTGTGCCGCTGATGGGAGGTTCTTCGCCAAAATGCAGTGCCGCTCGGGCTATCCGCATTTCTTCTTTGCAGCCGCAGCGCCCTGCGTATCTGCTTCTGTCAATGCCGCACCTGCGTGGGCATAATGTACAGACTTTCATGTTATCACCTGATTTAAATACATAAAGCAGGCAAAATGCCTGCTTTATGGATATGTAATTATTGAGTTAAGGGACTCTGTCCCTTAAAACCCTGCAGAAGGCTCTGCCTCCTGACTCCGCCAAAGGACTAAGTCCTTTGGAATCCGCAATTATTGAGCGTTGTCCTTTGCAACGATCGCACGGCGGATTATTTTTCCGCTGGTGGTCTTGGGAAGCTCTGTGACATACTCGATGCGTCTGGGATACTTATAAGGCGCAGTTGCGTGCTTTACATGATTCTGAAGCTCCTTTGTAAGCACATCGCTTGCCTCAAAGCCCTTTGCAAGAACTATCGTTGCCTTTACTATCTGCCCACGGTCAGGGTCGGGATAGCCTGTTACTGCACATTCAAGTACAGCGGGATGCTCAAGAAGAGCGCTTTCGACTTCGAAGGGTCCGATGCGGTAGCCTGAGCACTTGATAACGTCATCGTTTCTGCCGACAAACCAGTAATAACCGTCGCCGTCACGCCATGCCATATCGCCTGTGCGGTAAATTCCGTCATGCCATGCCTTGGCGGTTGCCTCAGGGTCCTTGAAATACTCTCTGAACATACCGACAGGTCCGTGAGTGCCTGCGTTGCGAATAGAAATAACACCCTCGATACCGTCTTCGCAGGGCTGATCATTCTCATCGAGAAGAACAACATCAAAGATAGGTGCAGGCTTGCCCATTGAGCCGGGCTTTACGGGGAAAAATCCGAAGTTTGCAATGATCGCAGGGGTCTCGGTCTGACCGAAGCCCTCAAAAATTTCAAGACCTGTCTTTTCCTGAATCTTGTTGTAGACCTCAGGATTGAGAGGCTCACCTGCAACAGATGCATGCTTAATGAAGGAAAGATCATAACCGCTTAAATCGTCCTTTATCATTATGCGATAGATGGTTGCAGGTGCGCAGAAGGAATAGGGCTTGAGTCTGCAGATTGCGTCAAGCATTGTATCAGTCTTGAACTTGATGGTATCAAAGGCACCGATTGCCGCACCGCATATCCACTGACCGTAGATCTTGCCCCATGCAAACTTTGCCCAGCCTGAGTCGGTCTGGGTCATATGTACTGTGTTTTCCTTTACTCTGTGCCAGTAGCGTGCGGTAATTATATGGCCGAGAGGAAATGCAAAATCATGACGTACCATCTTGGGCATACCTGATGTGCCCGAAGAGAAGTAAAGAAGCATGGTATCGTCATTGGTGGTTGCTTCGTCACCTGTGGGTCTCTCGAAAACGGGCTCGGTTGCCGCAAGCTCTGCTGCATAATCGAGATATCCCTCGGAAGAGAAATCTCCGCCGTCGAAAGTATAGACATATTTAAGAGTCTCACACTTGGGAACAGACTCTCTTACATAATCGATAAGGCCTGCTTCAGGGATAAAGATAAGTGCCTTGACCTCTGCAGCATTACAGCGATATACGATATCCTTGGGGGTCAGCTGGAAGGATGCTGGAATGCAGGTAACACCAAGCTTGCACAGTCCCACAAGGGTAAACCATACCTGCGGACGCTGGCGGAGGATAATCATTGCAACATCGCCCTTTTTGAAGCCCTTGGACTTGAAGTATGCTGCAACTCTGTCACTCTCACGCTTGACATCGGTAAATGTGTATTTTTCTACCTTTCCGCTGTCATCTGTCCACACAAGAGCAAGCTTTTCGGGCTCTACTCTCGCCCACTCATCAACTACATCATAGCCGAAATTGAAGTTTTCGGGGACATTGATGGTGAAATTCTTCTTCATGTCCTCATAGCTTTCAAAGTCAGTACGAGGACAGTATTTATTAATAAGATAGTCCATTTTATTCAGTCCTTATTCCTTGATAACAGTCAGAAACTCCGCAGGCTCATCAACGGCGTGCTGTCCGTGAGGAAGCCGAGGATCAAAGTAAATGCAGTCGCCTGCGTTGAGGATATGCTCCTTATTGCCGATTATGATGCGCACCTTGCCCTTTAAGACATAGTTGAATTCCTGTCCGCCGTGGCTGACGAGTGCAGGCATTGCATCTTCGGGCTGGAGATGTACGAGCATGGGCTCCATTTCTCTGCCTATGAAATTATAGCAGAGGCTTGTATAGTCATAGCCGGGGTAACGCTCAACAACTGCGCCTGTGCCTGCTCTGACTACGGTATAGGATTTCATTTTGGGGCTCTCGCCGGTGAGAAGAGTGGTGAAGTCAACACCCAGAATGGATGCAACTTCATACAGCATACTGATTGGGATATCCTTCTTGCCGGATTCTATATCATTGTAATACTGGACATCTATTTCCAGTTTTTCTGCCATTTCCTCGGGAGAAATTTCAAGTATATCTCTCAGTTCACGGATTCTCAGGGGGATATTTTCATAGTGCTTTTTCATGTGTGCCACACCTTTTCCCATAGATTTAAAAGTAATTTTATCACAGTTTTTCGGGTAATTCAAGTGCTGCTCGGTCATATTCATCCATCCCGCTTATTTTATTACAATTTTGTCTTACCCGGTTAAAATACAGATATTTTTCACACAGATATATTCTTTTGTGCTATTATGTTATCAGAAAGAATGATAAAGAACAAAATAAATCTCTCTCCATTTTTATATCTCTTATTTATCTCTGAAAACAGAAAGAGCTCCGTTTTACGGGGCTCTTTTCTGTTTTTTGTTTCGCTTATATCTTGGGTGTAAAATTAATTTCGTTTATTTTTCGACTATATATTGTGTTTTTTATATTCTTATGATATCATTGATATTGTGTATGGATAATTCGATTTTTAAGGTCTTCTGTACCTTTTTATCTGATGCTGAAAGGAGAAGTTTTTCACCTTCTGAAAAACGTGTTTAAAGTATATGCGAATTCTCAAAATCGTACATACAGGCGATATTCACCTCGGTTCGTTGTTTACATCGACCCCGGAAGTCGCTGTACAGCGCAGGATAGATCAGTTTGAAACACTGCGTAAGATAATCAATATCTGTAATGAACGTGAGTCCGATGTACTGCTTATCGCAGGTGATCTGTTTGACTCACTCAAGGTTAACCCTCAGCTTCTCAGCGAAACCAAGGATCTTCTTACAACCTGTAACTGTGATGTTTTCATTACCCCGGGAAATCATGATCCCGCCACACCCGACTCCTGTTATTCTCAGGGCGAGGACTGGCCCAGCAATGTTCATATTTTCCGTGGTGCTCTTGAATGCATTGAGATTCCTTCAAAGAATGCCTGTGTATGGGGTGCTGCATTTACAAGAAGTTTCCAGCTTGAATCTCTCCTTACCGAGCTCAAGCCCGACGACAGCAAAATCAACATTCTTCTTATGCACGGTGAGCTTTACTCAGGTGCAACCAGTGAAAGCAGATATAATCCTGTTTCTGCTGAGCAGCTCTGTTCACTTGGTGTTGAATATGTTGCTCTCGGTCATATCCATAAAAATGAGCTTCACAAATCCGGCGATTTCCTTTACGGATATTGCGGTGCTCCCGAAGGACGAGGCTTTGACGAGCAGGGTGACAAGGGTATTTACGCAGGCTATGTCAGCCGTGGTTTTGCCCATATGGATTTTATTTCCACCTGCTCCAGAAGATACATCAGCGACACTGTCGATGTTTCCGGCTGCACTGTAACAAGTGAATTTGCTTCTTCTATTCTTACAACTCTTGAAAAGAGATACGGTGCTGATTATGCACTCAATCTCTATGATATCACCCTCCGAGGCGAGCTGCCCAGGGGCATTATGGCTGATATCCCCATGCTCGTTGCTGCACTTCGTGAAAAGCTTCATTTTATCCGCTTTACCGATACTACCACAACTGAGCTTGACATTGATATGCTCGGCAAGGACACCACCCTCAGAGGTGCCTTCGCAAGAGCTATTTCCAGCAAAATCCAGAAGGACGAAAAGAACAGAGATAAATATCTCAGAGCACTGCTCTACGGACTCAGAGCTTTTGACGGCGAGGTGATCATCAGTGACGATAAATGAGATTTATATCAAAAACTTCGGTAAGCTCAGCAGCTTCAAGCTGACCGCTCACGAAGGCGTAAATATTATCTACGGTCCCAACGAGGCCGGTAAAACCACCATAATGGCATTTATCAAGGCCATGCTTTACGGTGCAGGCCGTGCTGAATCACGTCGTAAGTACGAGCCCTGGGACGGCGGAAGAATGGGAGGTACTCTTGTTTTTGAGTGCGGCGGCAAGCATTATTCCCTCTCCCGTCAGTTCGGCGCTTCAAAGAGCCTTGACAAGATTGAGCTGTGGTGTAAAACCACCGGCGAGCAGGTCGATCTTCCCGAAAAGACTGAGCCCGGCGAATATCTTCTGGGTATCAACGAAATGTCCTTCGTCAACTCCGTATTTATCGGACAGATAAATCCCGCTATTTCAGGCTCCAACGATGAAATTCTCAAGAAGCTTATGAATCTTGCTTCTGCAGGTGACGAAACCGCTTCCAGAACAGAAATCGAAGGCAGACTCAACGAGGCTGCTTCCAAGCTCAGTTCCAAGCGTTCTGACGCAATTATCCCTGCACTTGAAGCTGAGCAGAGTGAGCTTCTCAGCAAGCGTTCTGAGATCGTTGACCAGTTCAAGCAGGCTGACACACTTCGTGAAAGTGTAAAGGAGCTTGAGGAAAAGCATCTTCACCTCAGCCATGAATACAATGATCTTATTTCTCTGCGTGACAACGTAAAGAAAGCCACCCGCTTGAATGAACTTGATGATATCATCACCACAAAGCAGAGTCTTGAAGCTGATGAGGCAAAATACAACAAGCTTCACGAGGCAATGTACGGCAGTGAGCTCAGCTTTGACGATGACTTTGTTGCAAATTCAAGAGATCTTCTCGAAAATATTCGCAGCGAGCAGAAGGTTATTGAAGTCAAGAAAGAGCAGCTTGCAGAATGCAATGCTCAGCTTGAATCCGTTGACCGCTCGAGAGTCGGTCTGTGGACAACCATAAGCAACAATCAGGAGCAGATTGACAGTGTTCTTATGGAATATGACAAGCTTCTCGATTCCCGTTATGATGCTGAAAAACGTCTTGAGGACTACGAAAACGAGGTAAAAGCTTCTCAGATAAGCCCGAAGAATCTTGCAATTATTATCGGTCTTCTTTCTCTGGGTCTGCTGCTTCTCGGTATTGCCTTCAAATTCTGGCTTTTCTATGTTCTTGCCGTTCTTGTTGGCGGTGGATATGCTGCTTACTACATTCTCAAGCAGAAGGGTATTATCCCCACTCCCACTTCGGGAATTGAACTCGAAATTCAGGAAATAGACGGCGATATTCGTGAGCTTTCCCGTTCAAACAGAAGACTTCTTGATGAACTGGGTGTTCCTCATATTCAGGCAATGCGTGATGAAGTTGCTGAAATGGAAAGAGTTTCTTCTCTTACTCAGACCGAGGTCGGAAGAAAGAAAAAGCTTAAGATTGAAATTGAAGAACTTACAGCAAAATGTGCTTCCATGAAGCAGTCACTTCGTGATTCTCTCAGTTCTTATACAAGAATCGATACTGACGATCAGGCCATGGCTATAATCTCTACTCTTGATAAGAAGCAGAGAGAGCATGCTGTTCTTGAGCAGAAGCTTCAGAGCAGCAGAGAGGCTCTCGAAAAGATGCTTGACGGTCAGGATTATGACCTTGTTGTTCTTGAGGCTCAGGAGCTGGAAGAAGAACTCGGCTGCAAGCGCAAGCTTACAGGCAATGAAATTGCTGAAATCGAAAAGCGCACCGATGAAACCTCTTCCAAGCTGCTTGAAGTCGGCACTGAGCTTGCAAGAAAGCAGGCTGAGCTTGCAGGCTGCAGCATGAACATTCAGGATATTGAAGAGTATAACGATAAGATCAAACTGCTTATTTCCAAAACAGATAAGTATAAGTTTGAGCTTGACGCTATCAATATCGCTATTGAGGCTCTCGGTGAGGCTTTTGAAACCATGCAGAGAGATTTCGGTCCCATCCTTAACTTCAAGGCAGGACGTATTCTTAACGAGCTTACCGGCGGAAGATATCCCTCTGTTTTTATCTCTGAAAGACTTGTGCCTTCTGTTACAGAGGGTCCCAACAGCTCAAACATCCGCAACTGCTCAAGTTTGAGCCTTGGCACAAATGATCAGGTTTATCTGGCATTAAGACTTGCCATCGCAGGCATTCTCAGCGATGTCCAGCTTCCTGTTTTCCTCGATGACGCTTTCGCTCAGTACGACGACAAGAGAGTTGCTGAGGCAATGTTCTATCTTGCAAAGGAAAGCGGCGGCAAGGAGCTCGGTCAGGTCATTATCTTCACCTGCCACAGCTCTGTTGTAAAAATGGCCAAGGAAATGGGAATTCAGAATCCCGTTATCAAAATAACTGAACAATAATTTTTAACCTCCATGCACCACTGCGCATGGAGGTTTTTAATGTATATTATTGATTTACCACGCATTGCGTGGTATAATAATTTGTAATTATATTCACCTTACGGAGGACATTGATTTGAACAACACAAAATCTGCATTTGTCGCTATCGTCGGTAGACCCAATGTCGGCAAATCTTCTATATTGAATGCACTTATCGGTCAGAAAATCGCTATCGTTTCTGCAAAGCCTCAGACTACCCGTACACGCATTATGGGTGTTCTGACAAAGAACGATGTACAGCTTGTTTTTACCGACACCCCCGGTATGCACAAGCCCAAAAACAAACTGGGCGATTTTATGGTCAAATCTATCGCAGACAGCGTTGACAACACCGATATCTGTATGCTCGTTGTTGATGCAACCGACAAGGATATCCGTCCTGCGGAGTCTGAGCTTATTGATAAGTTCAACGCATTCGGTATGCCTGCAATTCTCGTTATAAACAAAATCGACCTTGTGGAAAACAAGGAAGCTCTTCTCGAGAAGATAGCAATGTTCTCTTCTCTTTATGAATGGAATGCGGTTGTTCCCGTCTGTGCTGTTACCGGCGAGGGGCTCGAAGACCTGCTCCACGAGCTCTGCAATGCCGCAGAGGAAGGCCCTCACTTCTTCCCCGACGACACTCTTACCGATCAGCCTGAAAAGGTGATCGCCGCTGAGATAATCAGAGAAAAGCTTTTAAGACTTCTTTCCGATGAGGTCCCTCACGGCATTGCCATAGACATCGAAAGAATGAGAGAGCGTTCAGGCGCTCAGGAGGCAGACGAGCGTCAGGGCGATATCGTTGATATTGATGCAACTATCTACTGCGAGCGCGACAGCCACAAGGGTATAATCATCGGCAAGGGCGGCGCAATGCTCAAGAGAGTCGGTTCCTACGCAAGAGAGGATATCGAAAAATTCCTCGGCTGTAAGGTAAACCTCAAGCTCTGGGTCAAGGTTCGTGAGGACTGGCGCAACAGCGCTTCAAATCTCCGCCGCTTCGGATTCAAGGAAGAGGATGTCTGATGACCTCCTTTACAGAAAATGCCATCGTTCTGAAATGCAAGCCATACGGCGAGAAAAACCGTGTTGTATATCTGCTGACTGAAAAGCACGGTGTTATTCATGCTTTCGCAAACGGTGCCAGAGGTATTCAGAGCAAGAACTTTGCTGCTACCTCTCAGTTTGTATACGGCAATTATCTCCTCGTCCCTTCAAAGGATTCCTTTACCATCAAAGAGTCCCACGCCGAGGCGAGCTATGCCGATATGCACGGCGATATTGAGGCTCTTGCCCTTGGTCAGTATTTCTGCGAGCTCTGTATGGAGCTTGCTCCTGAAGGCACAAACGCAGAAACTTATCTGCGCCTGCTGAGAGCTGCTCTGCATTATCTCAATGCAGGCACACGCGACAAGAAATTGATAAAAGCCGCTTTTGAGATGCGTATTCTTTGTACTGCAGGCTTTATGCCCGATCTTCTTATGTGCCGTTCCTGCGGTGCCTATGAAGACGATACTGTGATGTTCTATCCCGTTACAGGCTCTCTTCTCTGTGAAAGCTGCGCAAAGGAAAAGGATCCTTCCTCAAGCGGCGTGGCACTTTCTCCCGGTGCGCTGACCGCACTGCGTCACTGTGCTCTTGTTGATCTCAACAAACTTTTCTCCTTCTCTCTTTCTGATAATGCTTTGCGCCAGCTGGCAGCAGCCTGTGAGCGTTATCTTGTTTCACGCCTTGAGAGAAGCTTTCGGACACTTGAATTTTATAATCAGATCAAAAGCAACTAACGGGCGGCTGATAGCCACCCCTACAGACAATCAGAAGGATAATTATTATGGATACTAAATTTATGAGAGCATTGGAGCTTGACAAGATCCTCGATATGCTCGGAAAGGAATGCTCCTGCGAGGATGCAGCCTCTGCCGCTCGCTCCATTGAGCCTGAGACAGACCTTATTAAAGTTCGGCAGATGCTCAGGGAAACAAGCGATGCTCATATGCTCCTCGGTCGTTTCGGCTCCCCGTCCTTCGGTGGTGTCAGAAACATAACCAATGCTGTGCGCAGAGCTCAGGCAGGTGCTGTGCTTACTATCCCTGAACTTATGAGAATAAGCGAAGTTCTTAGAATAGTCCGTTCACTGCGTGAATGGCGTGGTCACTGTGAGGGTGTTATTACCTGCCTTGACCCGCTGTTTATGGCTCTTGTGCCGTTTAAATCTGTTGAAGAAAACATCAACTCTGCAATTCTTAACGAAGACGAATTATCGGATAATGCTTCTGCTGATCTTGCTTCAATACGCAGAAAAATCCGCTCTGCTCAGAGCAGAGTACGTGAAAAGCTGGATGCTCTGGTTCGTTCAGCTGAACACTCAAAGCATCTGCAGGATGCAATCGTCACTCAGCGAGGCGGTCGTTTTGTCGTCCCCGTCAAGGCTGAATTCAGAGGTGAAATTGCAGGACTTGTTCACGATACTTCTTCATCGGGTGCAACACTTTTTGTTGAGCCCATTGCCGTTGTTGAGGCAAACAACGAAATAAGAGTTCTTCAGACGGAAGAACGTGCGGAAATCGAGAGAATACTCACCGCTCTTTCCTCTCAGGCAGGTGATTGTGCTGACGGCATTATTACCTCCTACAATATGCTCATGGAGCTTGACCTTCTCTTTGCAAAGGCAAGGCTCGCCTACAATATGAAGGCCTCTCTCCCCTCCGTCAACGAGGACGGTATTATTGACCTCAAAAAGGCTCGTCATCCTCTTATCAGCCGTGATAAGGTTGTCCCCACAAACATAAGACTGGGAAGGGATTTTGATACTCTGGTCATTACAGGTCCCAACACAGGCGGTAAGACTGTTGCTCTTAAAACTCTCGGTCTGCTGTCCGCTATGGCCATGTGCGGTCTTATGATTCCCGTAAGTGACGAAAGTGAAATTTCCACATTTGAAAATATTCTTGCCGATATCGGTGACGAGCAGTCAATTGAGCAGTCACTCTCCACCTTCTCGGCACACATGACAAATATCATTAAATTCTTTAAGATTGCCGATTCACGCACTCTGGTACTTCTTGACGAGCTTGGTGCAGGCACTGACCCCGTTGAGGGTGCGGCTCTTGCCACATCCATTATAGAACATCTCAGAATGCAGGGCTGCACCATTGCAGCTACCACTCACTATGCCGAGATAAAGGCTTTTGCAATAAGCACTCCTGGAGTTGAAAACGGATGCTGTGAATTTGACGTCAAGACCCTCAGACCTACTTACAGGCTGCTTATCGGTATGCCCGGACGTTCAAATGCTTTTGCAATAAGTGAAAAGCTTGGCATTCCTTCGGAGGTTGTCGAAAGAGCCAAGGAGCTTATTGACGAGGACGATAAGAGATTTGAAAAGGTTGTTGAAGACCTTGAAAAGAGTCGTCAGAGCATGGAAAGCGAGCAGGAGGCTGCTCAGAAGCTCAGAATCGAGGCTCAGAAGGTTCGTGACGATGCGGCAAAATCCCGGCAGAGGCTTGAAAAGGACCGCCAGGATATACTTGACCTTGCTCGAGCTGAGGCAGGCAGAATCGTTTCTTCTGCCCGTGCTCAGTCTGAGGCTCTTATGCAGGAAATCGATCAGCTGCGAAAAGAGCTTAAAAACAGCGCAGACGCAGCAGCACTCAGTGTAAAGGCAAAGCAGCAGCTTCGCAGCCGTATAAAGGGGCTTGAAGATACTGCCGATCCTATCAGCACCTATGAAGATGATGAGGATTATGTTCTTCCCTGCCCGCTCAAAGTCGGAGATTCTGTCCTTGTTGCCACCATCGGAAAGAAAGCCACCGTTTCAAAGGAGCCTGACTCTTCAGGCAATGTTGAGGTTCAGGCAGGCGCTCTTAAAATGCGAGTCAAGCTTTCCGATCTTCGACTTGCCGCTCCCGAAAAGAAAGAGAAAAACAACAGACAGAAGGATTATTCTGTTACCAAAAAGCTTACAAGAGATGCTTCCAGCGAGATTGATGTAAGAGGTCAGACTGTAGATGAAGCCATCCTTGAGGTTGACAGTGCCATCGATTCTGCTGCTGTAATGAATCTGGGCGAAATCAGAATCATTCACGGAAAAGGCACAGGCGCACTCCGTGCAGGTCTGCACCAGCATTTCAGAAGGCATCCCCATGTAAAAAGCTTCCGCCTCGGCACCTTCGGCGAAGGTGAGTCGGGAGTTACAATAATTACACTTAAATAACAGGAGGAATTTAAAATGTCAGATGAAAAAACCATATCTCTCGGCGGTACAATAGACGAAAATGCTCCCCCTATCCAGGAGCCTGCTGCAAATATTTCCGGAGAAACCACCCTTGCAACTCCTTTTGAAACTCCTGCCGAAGCATATATTCCCACCCAGAGGGAAGTCCAGAAGGTTGTTGACAAAAAACCTGAGCAGGTAAAGAAAAAGAGAGGAAAGCTGCTTAAAGGACTTATCATAACCTTTGCATCTCTCATTTTTATTCTTGTTATTACTGCAGGAATTCTCTTCTTCCTCCTCGTTTACGACGATATGCCTGCTGCTCCTACTGAAACCACTAAAACTTTTGACATTGTTTACGACACCCTTGATGAGTTCACCTCTGATTCAGGACGTATGGAATTTACCACCAGCGAAGTCAACGGTCTGTACGAAAAGGTCAAGCCAAGCATAGAATCCGCTGTCGAATCCATCGGCGCAACGCTTAAAGAAAGCTTTATTGTTATCAACGATAATAAGGTTACTTACTACGCCAGAGTAAACTATAAGGGAATAACACTCCCCGTCCGAATAGTCCTTAACATCAAGTTTGATGATCCCTATGCATGCGTTGTTATCAATAAGATCAAGGTCGGTCAGTTCTCTGTCCCCGAAAGTTTCGTTGCCAAGTTCCTTGCTGATGTTGATTATCCTGAAGGCATCGTCTTCGACAAGAGTAATGTTGAATTCAGATATAACACTGAAAATCTTAACGATATCTTTATCGGATATATAAGAAAGAACAATTTTATGACCGGCGTTGAGGATTTCCTTGACTGGGGCGCAGGTATTTTTGGCGGCACATTCTCCTATGAAGATACTCTCGATATCACAATCACTGAATGCAAGATTCTCGATAACAAACTTGTATTTACTATAGGAAAAGTCTTTTCATAATAAAAACAGAGCGGCTTCTGGCCGCTCTGTTTTTATTTGTATGTAAATTAACTTTACGGTAATATTTGTTTACATTCTATCCATTAAATTCACAATACCTTTACCCGCTCTTAAATTAATCGGTACAATTTCTTAACTTCCAAATCACAATTATGCATTATACTTTAACCGTACCCCAAAGGAGGTGAGGCTTATAGGGTCAGCAAAACAAAACACTTTTCAGATAAACTTTTTCATGTAAATACTGCCTTAAGGCAGAAAACAACAGGGGATTTCCCCTTTTATCATATAGATATTTCCTTTTTTCTACTTCTCTTCTTGTTCTTACTGCCGACCTGTCGGAGGGTCGGAATACCGCTCCGACAGGTACCGCAGACAAGCTTTTCCGTTTTTTAAACGGATTTTTTTATTTTATGGCATATTTTTATGTTACGTCATGAATTCTTCACATTACAAAGTTACAATATATCTGTAATAGCTGAATTATAAGGAGGCACTTCAGTGAGTAAAATTCTTGTTGTCGATGACGAAAAAATGATTCGTGACCTCATCAGAAAATATGCTGAATTTGAAAATTTTCAGGTTTCAGAAGCGGGCGACGGTATGACAGCTGTCGCAATGTGCCGTAAGGAAACATTTGATATAATCATACTTGATGTCATGATGCCTGATCTGGACGGTTTTTCCGCACTCCGTGAAATCCGCAGATTTTCCTCTACACCTGCGCTCATGCTTTCCGCTCGCGGCGAGGAGTACGACAGAATACACGGCTTTGAAGCCGGTGCAGACGATTACGTTGTCAAGCCTTTTTCTCCCAGAGAGCTTATGATGCGAATTTCTGCAATTCTGAAAAGAACAAGCCCGGCTGCTGCCGCTTCAGATACTGTAACCTTTGACGGACTGACCGTGGACTTTGCCGGAAGACTTGTTTTTGTCGACGGTAATCGTATTGATATGAGTCCCAAGGAGTATGAGCTCCTTTTCTATATGGTCAGAAACCGTGGTCTTGCTCTCTCCCGTGAAAAGCTTATTACTGATGTGTGGGGTTATGATTTTTACGGTGATGACAGGACTCTTGATACTCACATCAAGCTGCTGCGAAAAAGTCTTGGTGAATACAGCAAGTTCATTGTGACACTCAGAGGGGTGGGATATCGCTTTGATGTCAGGTAAAAAACGGAAATCAAGAGTCGGAATTACTGTCAAGCTGATAATTTCATTTCTCAGTTTTTCCGCTCTCACTCTCCTTCTTCTCTGGGTGTTCCAGATTTCACTTCTTGATACCTTCTATAAAAATATCACTCAGAACAGAGTAAAAAAGCATGCAGATGTTATAGCTTCAAACATTGACAATGACAAATTTTTTGAACTCGCTTCACGTATTGTGGAGGATGGCGGTGTTTCTATAAAAGTATTGTATTTCAATGGCGGGACTTCCCTTGAGTCATTTATGTCCATTGACTCCATGTCTGCTGATTCAAAACTTCTGCACTCCCTTTCTGATGCTGAGCTTTACAGGCTGTACAATAACGCACTGGATAATGGCGGAAGCTGTACTGTTACCTATGACAGAAGCAAATTCAATCACAGCGCCTATAACTTTCATGATTATCTCGGAGCTGTTCCCAAAAATGGGTCCCGTGTATCTCAGACTATTATATATGTGCGCACTGTTAATACAGAAAATATCTGCGCTGTCATTTATCTCGGTGCTTCCCTCTACCCCGTTGACAGCACTGTCGATACTCTGAAGGTCCAGTTGATATATGTAACTGCTATCATGATTCTTCTGTCTCTTGTTCTTTCCTTCGTAATTTCACGGGTTATCTCAAAACCGATAATCAGGCTTAACAAGCGTGCCAAAGGTCTGGCGACAATGGATTATTCTGCTTCATTCCCTGACGGTGGATTCAGAGAAATATGTGAACTTTCAGACTCACTTAATCATGCCGCACTGGAGCTTGGCAAGGTTGATCGGCTTAAGAATGAGCTTATTGCCAACATTTCTCATGATCTGCGTACACCTCTCACCCTTATATCAGGTTATGCAGAAATGATGCGTGATATCCCGGGAGAGATGAGCAACGAAAATCTTCAGGTTATTATTGATGAAACGCAGCGGCTGAGCACTCTTGTAAGTGATGTTCTTGACCTGTCTAAGATTCAGTCAGGTAATCAGATTCTTTCCTATGAAACTTTTTCCCTCACAAATGCTATACGTGATATTATCGTACGCTACTCAAAGTTTATTGAGCAGAGCGGATTCAATATTGTTTTTGAGCCCAATGAAGATGTGACAGTCAATGCTGATACATTGAAAATTTCTCAGGTTATCTATAATCTTGTAAGCAATGCGGTCCACTATACAGGTGAAGATAAAACCGTTATTATCCGACAGCTTGTTCAGGATTCCAGTGTCAGAATAGAAGTTTCTGACAGCGGCGACGGTATTCCTGAGGAAAGTCTTGACCTTATCTGGGATCGATATTACAAGGTAGACAAGGAGCATCGGCGAAGTCAGATAGGCTCCGGTCTCGGTCTTTCCATTGTAAAAGGAATTCTCCTTCAGCACGGTGCCAAATTCGGTGTTGAATCTCAGTTGGGACATGGCAGCACATTCTGGTTTGCTCTGCCTTTAATTGAAGACATATGAATTGACGATCTTCCGGCTTTTTTTTGCAAAAACTGTTGGAAGATCGCTTGTTTTGTGGTAAAATAACTTGTAATTTCAGTATTTTCAGTCTGAGCGAAAGGATGGTGCATATTTTGGGCAGGAAAGTACGTCTTACAATTACATATGTTCTTTGTATCTGCATATGCTGTGCATTGTTCTTTGGCTGCGGTAAGAAAAATGACGAAAATAAGGCTGCTCCTAAAGAAACAACAGGATTGATAATAAATGAAATAATGTCATCAAACAACCATTATGCTCAGGCTTTTGATGGTGATTTCTACGATTGGGTCGAACTTTACAACAACAGTGACGATGATATCAATCTTGAAGGTTTTTATTTTTCAGATTCAGGCTCTGAGCCTCTGAGATGGCAATTCCCTTCTGTTATCATTAAAGCTCATTCCTATCTTACTGTGTATACGTCCGGAATCGATACATGGGATGGAGCTTATGAGATCCATACAAATTTCAAGCTTTCATCTTCCGGCGAAACTCTTATTCTTTCTCATTCTTCCGGTGATGTGCTTCAGCAGATAACCATTCCTTCTCTTCCTCAGAATGTTTCCTACGGAAGAGATAATCACACAGATACATTTCTCTATTATTCTGTCCCCTCTCCCGGAGAAAAAAACTCCGGCGGTGTTTCTTCTGAAGAAGATCTGGTTTTTCCTACTTATAATATTCTTGTCAATGAGTATATGAGTGATAATGCCTATTCTTTTGCAGACAGTCAGGGAGATTATTACGATTGGATTGAACTCTACAACTGCTCTCTTGAAGATATTGATCTCACCGGTTTCTATCTCACCGACGACAGATATAACGTGATGAAATGGACTTTCCCGGCAGGCACTGTTCTGAAATCCGAAGATTATCTCACGGTTTTCTGCTCCGGGCTTGACACTGTCAGCGAGGCAGGCGAAATTCATACATCTTTTTCAATCAGCAGCGAAGATGATATGATCTGTCTTTATACTCCTCAGGGCATTCTCTGTTCAAAGCTTGAAATATGCCGGCTTTCTCAGAATGTTTCTACGGGAATTTCCGAAAACGGTGTCCAGGAGCTTTTTTCAAGAGGTACTCCCAATGAAGCAAACAACGCTGAATCTTATCCTCTTACCTCTGTTCTTTCCGCAAGTATAAACGATGGCGTTTTTATTTCTGAGGCCATGAGTGTTTCAGGCTCCAGGGCATCCTATGCAAACGACTGGATTGAGATTTACAACTCCACCGATGCCACTGTTGATCTTACAGGCTACGGATTATCTACCGATAAGGATATTGTGGAATTCACTTTCCCTGAAACAAGTCTTGCACCGGGCAAATATCTGCTGGTTTACTGTACCGGCACAGAACAGGCAATATCCGGAAAAACTCTGAAAACCGCATTTAAACTCAGCAGCTCAGGCGAGCAGATTTATCTTTTCAATTCTCTCGGAAAGATTGTAGATATTTTCTCCACCGGCAAATGCCGTAATGGTATGTCCAGCGGACGAAACGAAGCAGCTCCTTCCAGCAGACTCTTTCTCTCAAAGCCCACTCCCGGTAAGGCAAATAATCTTAATTCTGTTGCTTCAGCTTACTGCCCTGTTCCTTCTTTCGACCTTGAATCAGGATATATCAAAAAGGGCACTAAAATAACAGTTCATGTGCCTGAAGGCTTCAATGTTGCAATTACCACAAACGGCTCCACTCCGATTTCTGACAAGGCAACTCATACAGAGGATTTTGAGGTAACTGTCAAAAATTCCACTGTATTGAAAATACGTGCTTTTGCCGACGGTTATCTTGCAAGTGATGTTATTACATCTACCTATCTCGTCGAAAAGCAGCATGATATTGCTGTCGTCAGCCTTTCAAGCGCCCCTGACGGTCTCTTCAGCTATCGTAAGGGTATTCTTGAGGACGGTCCGGGATACACCGAAAAACTGCCGCATTATGGTGCAAATTATTGGAAAGACTGGGAAAGATCTGCCCACATTGAATATTTTACCACAGACGGAGAAAAAGCAGTTGAATTCAACTGCGGTGTGCATACCTTCGGACAGTATGCCAGAGGTCTTCCGCAGAAAGGTCTTGCTCTGATTCTCCGTGAACAGTATGGTGCCAATGAGGTATCCTATCCTTTCTTTGAAGACAATAATGTCGCCAGCTATAAATCTCTCCTTCTTCGTCCTGAAGGTCAGGACTGGAACCGAGCAAAAATGCGAGATGTTCTTATCCCCGCTCTTCTCAAGGGCACTTACATGACATCAGTTGATTATATGGACTTTACTCCTGTTGCACTTTATATAAACGGCGACTACTGGGGTCTGTATTATCTGAGAGAAAAGCTTAACGACAATTACGTAACGTACAAATACGGCTACGAAAAAGGAACTTTTGATCTTATCAAAGGTCAGTTCATGGTCCGTGCAGGTTCCAACAAGGATTATAAGAATCTTACGAAATGGCTGCGCAAAAATAAACTTACGGGCAAGAAGAACTATGAGTACTTCTGCTCTCAGGTGGATATTGATTCCTTTATTCAGTTCTGGATTGTACAAACCTTTGTCAACAACTATGACACCGGTAACATTCGCTGCTATAAAGGTGAAGACGGAAAATGGCGTTGGATGCTTTATGATTTTGACTGGGCACTTATGATCGGAAGAATCAATAAGGATGCTATTTATGACCATATGTTTGACCCCGAAGGACACGGTTCTACAAATAACATGAGCAACATCATGTCACGCAGGCTGCTGCAGAATGACGAGTTCTGCGATAAGTTTGTCACTGAATACATTCGTGCTCTGAAATATGTTTTCACTTATGAAAGAACAAGTGCTATCGTTGATTCCATTCAGGATTCCATTGATTCTGAAATTCCAAGACAGTATGATCGTTGGGGATCCCCATCGGTTAAACTGCAGAAAAATCAGGTCAAAAATATCAAACGATTCTTCCAGAAGCGTCCTCAGATAATCAAGTCTCAGCTGAAAAAGCACTTCAAACTGAGTGAAAAGGAATTCCAGAAGATCTGGGACTCTGTATAAGAACAAAAAGCTCAACGCTTATGCGGTGAGCTTTTTGTTAAGTCGTTATGATCTCTTTCTGAAAACGAAGATTGCTGCTGCGATAACTGCAGCTGCAAAGGGAAGCATTACTGCGCTGCCGGAGCATCCGCCGGAAGAAGTATCTTCCTCTGTGACATCAGCTGCGGGAGCCTCAACCTTTGCGCAGACGAATTTGCATTCTGCGGTAAGACCATTTGTGGTATATGCGGTAATTGTGCATTCACCTTCGCCAGTTGCGGTTACTGTTGCGGTTACCTTGCCATTTGCGTTTTCACCATTGATGGTAACAGCTGCAACAGATGCATCGGAGGATACAAATGTTACATTGCCTGCTGCTTCAGCGGGGTCAACCATTACGGAGAATTCAGCTGTTTCACCGATATCTGTGGCGGAGATTACTTCATCGCCGGAAATCTCGATCTTTTCTGCTTCAATCGCATTGCCTGAGGACATTGCATCAGCGGAGAATACGAGATCGGAGATGGTGAATGTGATTGTAATTACCTGAGGGTTCTCAATGCCAACAATGTTAAGAACATGGTTTGCAACCTCTACCTCATTGACAAATGAACCGTCCCAGGAGTTGAGAGGATCATTGGTATCAACCTGACCGTTTGACTTCATTGCAGACTTGGGTTCGGTCTGGTTGACGGTAAGAGCCTTGCCGTCAACAACAACGGAATCCCAGAAAATATTGCAGCTCTCCACATGGGAAACATAGTCATTTCCGAGAGTAATTGCATGGTCCTTAAGATAAACTGCAGTAAGATTGTTAAGGCCTGTTACACCTGCATTCTTTGCTGCATCGGAAAGATGCTTGGAACAGTCAAAGGTAAGGGTGTACTGGCCGTCGCCTGTTACCTTTACTGTTTCATCATAGTTGCACTCGTTATTGTAGTAACCTGTATCTGCATCGTTGTAATAAACATTGATGCCAAGCTCTATTGAAGGACCTTCGTCGGATACTTCTGCGGGATTTACAGTTACCTTTACCATCTCGGTTGTGCCGGATGCAGAGGAAACTGTGATGTAAGCTGTACCTTCACCTATTGCAAGAATCTTGCCGACAGAAGAAACAGTTGCTACATTTTCATCAGAGGAACGATAAACAATATAATCATCTGCGGAAGTTGACTCAAAGTCAACATCAAGATATACATAACCTTTTGCATCAAGGGTAATTTCCTTGTCTGCGCTGATTGTTGCATCTGCATCGAGAGCAAGAACGGTTACAGTGATATCCTTGGATACTGAACCGCTCTGTGATGCTACAGTGATGGTTGCAGTGCCGGGTGCTACAGCGGTAATATATCCGCCGTTGAGAACTGTTGCAACACTCTTGTCTGAGGTTTTCCAGACAAGTGCGTCGTTGGAGTCGGTGTTTGCAATTACTGCATTCATCTTTCTGTTTTCACCTGCAGTCATGGTGATTGCAGCTTCGACCTTGATATCAGAAGCCTCAACGATCTTTGCAGGCTTTTTGATATCAAAAATTGTCATTCCTTCAGATGCATAGAAACCACGGAAAATTGCCCATGTTACTTCAGGATCAACAAGCTCGAGGGTCTTTCTGTCAATGATGGTGAAGCAGAAATCTGCAGGATCCTTGGAGCGATCATATTCACCATTGTCCCAGTACATGGGAACTACCATTCCGTACTTTGCACAAAGCTGGTTTACAACCTCGTGATGATATGCTCTCTCATCATTGTTTGCCTTGTATACGCTGCCGTACTCACCAAGAATTACGGGAATTCCCTTGGAAATGAACTTTTCATCAAGAAGCTTGAAGCTGTCTTCAAGTGCATCTGCATTGTCTATGCTGAATACGGTTCTTCCCATTGTTTCATAAATACCAAACTGCCAGTCATAGTAATGGAACTCGACAAAAAGTCTGTTTGCTGTGGTATCTGTAGGCATCTTGAAACCATAGGTGTCATTACAGGTGGTTTCGATGTTGGTATAACGACCGGGGCATACGAGCCAGCGCTCTGCATTGTTGCCGCCGGTTGCACGGACGGTATCAACGAAAATCTGATTGAGCTCGTTGATTCTTTCCATATCCCGGGAAATTGTCTTTGCGTCGTTGCCGGTTGATGCGATTTCGTTGAATGCAGCGAAAAGAAGATGCTCGTCATAATCCTTGAAGCGCTCTGCAATGGTCTTCCATACGCCTGCAAACTTCTCGTATACGGGAGTCATGTCATCTGCCGTAAGGTCGAGCCAGTATGCATTGTCGCCTCCATCATGATGGATGTTGATGATTACATACATTCCGTTATCTACGCAGTAGTCAACGATGTCCTGTATACGGCTGATCCACTTTTCGTCGATGGTATAATCATCGTTTATCATTGTACCCCATGTGATAGGAATACGTACGCTGTTAAAGCCGTAATCATGTACAGCATCAATGATTTCCTGACTTGTGGCAACACTCTGCCACTGGAGTTCATTGGGAGTACCGCCGGTATGTCCGTCCATTGTATTGCCAAGGTTCCAGCCTGTTCCCATTTCTGCAGTCATTTCCTCTGCCGTAAGAACACGGAATCTAGGTGCTGTATCAACTTCATTTGCTGCAGAAACTGCAAATACGGGAACCATTGCAGCTATAAGCACTGCGCAAAGCACAAGTGATGCAATTCTCCTGAAAAGCTTTTTCATTGAGATTTGTTCCTCCTTATAAGTTCTTTATCCATGCACAGGCAAGCTCTATCCAGCACTGACACTGAGGCACTACGCCATCGCCATTTATCCATGCTGTCATTTCGCTTGCAAGTGCAATGCCATGTCCACCCGGCTGGAACATATGGAACTCTGTGGGGATACCTGCTTTTCTCAACGCCATTACATAAAGCAGGGAATTTTCGGGTGGTACATAACCGTCTTCAAATGTGTGCCATACAAATGCTCTGGGAGTATTTTCATTAACCTGGTTCTCAAGTGACATTTTATCCACAAGTTCATCGTATCTGTCGCCAAGAAGTGCAACAAATGAACCTCTGTGAGCATATTCGCCTGAGGTTATTACAGGATAGCTGAGGAGCTGTGCATTGGGTCTGATGACTTCTTTATCAACACCTGTTTCCTTTGCCACAAATTCTTCAGTCCAGAAGACACTGTAGCTTGCGGCAAGGTGTCCGCCTGCAGAAGCACCGCTGACAATGATTTTATCAGGGTCAATATTCCATTCTTCTGCGTTTTCTCGTATCTGACGGATTGTTTCCGCAAGTTCGAGAATAGCTGTGGGGTATACTGCAGGCTTGCAGGAATAGTTCAGCACTACAGCATTTATTCCATGTGCCATATACTGAAGTGCAAAGTATTCGCCTTCTCTGTCTGACAGATATTCATATCCGCCGCCGGGACAGAGAATTATGCAGGGACGCTTGTTCAATCCGACTTCATCGGATCTGTCTATAAAGTATGTGGTAAATGATGCACTCTCGAGAGAGCCTTTTACCTTTAACGGAATATTACGATGAAGCATATCAGATATCCTCTTCATTGAGTTTTGCTGCTTCTTCTGATTCAGATAGCTCTTCCTCATATTCACCTTCATCATCTTCGGGCATTATGAGAATTCGTTCTTCATCATAAACAGGCGTATATTCATAGCCGCTTGCTTCTGCAACAAAATCTGTATTCTTTCTTTTCTTTTTCTTTGCTTCTCTGATGTTCTCAGGGTCAAGTTCTATTATTCCGAAACAATTACGTGCATAATAGCTTACGGTCAGAATCATTACAGCCGGTCCGAGGATGATTCCAAAGAACCACATGGTTGTGCTCCACCAGAAAACGCACACCTCAACAATAAGCAGGATAACCATAACTACTGTTCCGACAAAAAACTGGAAAGCGATGCTTACAGAGTTCTTTATCGTTGCAAAAAGTTTATTGTCATACCTTGCAATAAGAGGATATGTGTACAGCATTGCAATTACCATGAAATACAGACAGATGATTCCAAAGATGAAGAATACTGCTGTAAGCAGGTCACCTTCTACAATTTCACAAAGCTGGAAATCAAGATAAATTGCCATGGCAACTATGACGTTGATAATCCATGCAATGGTTCCCTGTCTGAAATTTGATTTGAATGCTTTTATAAACTGGCGGAAAATATGACCTTCTTCATCACGTACAATCTTCATTCCCACGTAGTATGCAGCAACTGTGGATGCTCCTATTGTGATTATGGGAAGGCTGAAAACAACCCAGAAGAAGTTAAGTTTCAATGCAAGCCATAGCTTGCATAAGAATTTATATAACGGACCGTCGACACTGAAAAACTTCATTTTTATCTCCTTATGTGTTTTGCTTCAGCAAAAGGCTGTCCGCAAGGAACAGCCTTTTGCCTTATATTACGTGATAAAAACGTAATTTTTTGTGATGGAATCAGTTCTTGCTAGCCTGCTGAAGCTCGAACTTACGTGCAGCTTCATCAACATAGAACTTGGTAACTTCGTCATAACCGAGAGCATTGCACTCGTCGATGGTGTCCTGAAGAATCTTATCGAAAGCTGCATCGTCCTCAGCGGTGATGCACTGCCAGGAACCGTTTACAACGAGGGTCTTGATGGAGTCAGCCTTGAACTTAAGCTCGTCGTCCATCTTTGCTTCTGCATAGGTGGATGCAACAGATACCATGGAGGGCAGCTCGTTGAGGTACTCGTAGTTTATGTTGACTGTCTTGCCAACCTCAGCACTTGCCCAATCACGCCACTGCTGATCGATCTCATACTGTGCAGCAACCTGGTTGGATGCCCACTTATCGCAGTTGAAGGGCTCGCCGCTTTCAGGGTTGGTTGCACTGGTAGTCCAGGTGGTGTTGTTCATCTGGTTGGAGCTGTCACCGAACTTACCGGTGTACTTGCCGCCGGTCTCTACAGCCATATCAATGTTCTTGTCGGCCTTGCAGCGCTTACCAAGCTCAGTGAAGTAAGTCTTGCCGTTTTCGTCGT
Source organism: Acutalibacteraceae bacterium (assembly GCA_045604155.1). GTDB lineage: Bacteria > Bacillota > Clostridia > Oscillospirales > Acutalibacteraceae > JAISGQ01. The sequence continues at coordinate 13,718 of JAZUNN010000050.1, read as the reverse complement.
AGTCCCAGCAGATTCCCTTAGGACCGTAGTCGGAAGTAAGTCTTCCCTCAGGAGTGCAGAGCCAGTTGATGATAGCCATGCAAACCTCAGGATGCTCAGTCTGAGCACCGATGGACCAGATTCTGTTTTGGCCGGTCATGCTCATGCCGTAAACGATGGGCTTAGCTTCGGTAGGAAGAACAGAGAACATACCCTTACCTGCTGCAAGGTGCTCTTCTGTGTTGTAAGTCATATGACCTGCATAGTTGAAGATGGATGCGAATACACGACCGTTCTCGAGCTTCTCGGACATCTTATCGAAGGTCTGAGTGGGTGAGTCGCGGTCGATGAGGCCAGCTCTGTGAAGCTTGTTGAACCAACGGAGCATTTCAATGTAAGGACCATTGGGATCAAGTGCTGCATAATATTCGCCGTTGTCGGGATTGTAAAGACCAAAGCCGAATTCGTCGTAGCCATAGTATGCAGTTGCAGCAGACTTGACATACATTACCATGTTGCCGTCCCAGTCAGGCCAGATGGAGTATGCATAGGTCTCATTGCCGTCTTCGCCCTTGGGGCAGATCTTCTTCATCTCAACAAATGCATTGTAGAGATCATCAAGATTCTTGATTTCGGGAGAACCGATCTGCTGATAAAGATCAAAACGGAGATCCCAGGTATAGAGAACATCTTCGCAGTCATTAGAGGAATATGCAACGTTGTGACCGAAACCGTAAACGCAGCCATTGCCGTTGAGCTCTCTGTTTGCCTCAAGAGCCTTGGGCATGCTTTCCTTGATAACAGGACCGTACTGACCTACGAGGTCGCCGTCTTCCCAGTCATAAAGGTAACCGCCCTGTGCTGCTGCAAGATAGTCAGCACCGTTGTTACCCCAGATAACGATGTCACCGAGGTCGCCGCTCTCCATACGGGTAGCATAAACGCCGTCAGCATCGGGGATGATTGTAAGTTTTACATTGAACTTCTCTTTGAGAATCTCTGCAAACCAGCCGGTGAGCTCACCGTTGAAGTTTGCAAGCTGGCTGTAAACAACGATTTCAGCTGTTTCTTCCAGAGGGAAGGTTACGGGTTCCTTGACTGCGATGTCTGTTGCACTGAGGTTATTGCCGGAGCTGACTGAACGGCAGCCTGCAAAACAAGCAACAAGCATAAGAGCAGCGAGAACTAATGCGATGATTTTTTTCATTCTCTTTTCCTCCTAATTTATATTACTGATATAAAAGGTTTCTTCACAAAACCTTATTAAGGACTGATTAACCCTTAACTGCACCGAGCATGATACCCTTCTGGAAATAACGGGTCATGAACGGATAAACAATAAGGATGGGAAGAATTGTAACCATTGATACAGTGTAAGTACGAACCTTACTGCTCAACGATTCTTTCAGCTTATCAATATCTGAGCCCGTTACCGTACCGCTCATGATATTCTGAAGATTGGATGACTTTCTCAGATAGGTATCAAGCTTATGCTGGAGTGTCTGGAGTTCAGGCTTTCCGCTGAAGTAGATGAGAGAATCCATAAAGGAGTTCCACTGACCTACCATACCAAAGATTGCGATTGTTGCAAGGATGGGTACGGAAAGAGGAAGAATGATCTTCCTGAAGATCTTGAAGTAGCCTGCACCGTCGATGAATGCACTTTCTTCAAGAGCAGGGGGAATAGACTCAATATAAGTCTTAACAAGGATGATATTGTAGGGTGCTACAATACCGGGGATGATGTAAACAAGGAAAGAATCGCTGAGACCGAGCATTACATTGTTCAGGTATCCGGGGATAAGACCGGCGTTGAAGTACATTGTAATGATAAGGAAGCGATACCAGAACTTCTTGTGCCACATCTCATTCTTGGTTACAAGATAACCGATGAATGCAGAAGCAAGAACCATTGTTACAGTACCGATAATTGTTCTTGCAATTGTAACCAGAAATGCCTGACCAAGCTCACCGGACTGAATAATCTGTGTATAGTTCTTGAGGTTTATTCCTTGGGGAAGGAAGTTTACCGCACCTTTATTAACTGCTTCGTTATCAGATATAGTGTTGATAAACAGATACCAGAAGGGGAATATACAGATAATTGCAAAAAGGACAAAGAATGTGATATTGCAGATATCAAACACCCAGTCACCGGCATTCTTTTTAATATGATTGCCGGATTTTTTCAGCGGAGATACTGCTGCAGGAGCAGCTGCAGTAGTCTGCTCTTCTGTCTGTGTGTTTTCAACGTTAACAGTTTCTTCTGCATCTTCATCTTCTATGATAACGATACGCTCATCTTCTTCGATGACAGTTTCATTTTCTGCCACAGCAGTTTCTTCTGTTACGACAGTCATTTCATCTTTTTCAATAGACATTATCTCTCCGCCTCCTTTATACAATACTTTCTCCACGGAACAGCTTGGAAATGCTGTTAGCGCAGAAGAGCAGGAATACGCTGACCACGGTCTTTGCCATACCGACAACGGTTGTAAGCGAAATGTTCAGTGCATCCTTGGAGTTTGCTATACCAACGTTGTAAACATAAAGGTCGAGAACCTCGATGTCCTTTGCGTTGAAACTGTTGTAGAATACCAGATACTGCTCTGTACCATTGCTGAGTACGGATGCAATGGAGAGGAGAAGGAGAACGGTGTATGTGGGAAGGAGTCCGGGAAGAGATATGTACCACATCTTCTGGAAACGTCCTGCACCGTCAACCGTTGCTGCTTCATAAAGCTGGGGATCTATACCTGACAGAGCCGCAACATAAACAATTGCACTCCATCCGAGTCCCTTCCACATTCCCCAGAGAAGCATCTTGAACCAGATGCCGCTTGCATCCTCAAGGAAGAGCTGCTTTTCATATCCGGAGAACATATTGGAAAATACGGTGTTGATGAAACCGTCATTTGAGAAAATTGCAAGTGCAACAGCATATACGAGAACCCAGGAAATGAAGTTCGGGATAGTTGTTACAGACTGAATGATCTTGACAAACTTGCTGTTCTTGATCTCAGCAAGAAGGATTGCAATAGCCATTGAGCACCAGCTGGTTGCAATACCAAGACCACTCATGATAAGAGTGTTCTTCAGAACTCTGAAGAGTGTTGCACGGTATGCTGCATCCTGAACGAACATCTTGAAGTATTTGAAACCAACATACTCACCCATGCCGTCGCCAAAGAGGATGGTCCACAGACTGCTTGTATCAGTTTCAGTGCTGTAGGTCTTCTTGAAGAATGCAAAACGCCAGCCCCAGAGGGGGAGATAAGCAAAGAGGAAGCAAAGAACAGCGAAGGGAAGGAACATGAGGAAAAGTCTGTACTTTGTTTCCATGAAGCACTTTTCACCCTTCTCAACCTTGGGAAGAATGACCTGTGCCAAAACAACCATAACAAGTATAAATGCTGCAAAGCCAAGGAAGAACCAGAATCCGGGCTGGAACATGGTTTCAAACTTTACCTTGGTGCTTGTTGCTGCACAGTATACTTTGTAATTTTCGAAAGCAACAACAGCGTTCATGTAGTTTACATAGATGCCTGCGAGAGCACCAAACTCAACAAGTACGCCTGCGATGGTAACCCAGTTACCGATTTTCTTAAGTTTAAGGTTGCCGAGGGACATACAGGAACCTACGACAACAACAAGTAGTCCTGCAAGAAGGAGAAGTGCCATATAGGAAAGCATTGAGAGAGGCATCTCATCAAGGCCACCCTTATTAAGAATATTCATTATATTCTTGCCGAGGAAATCTTCATAAGAAATTGCGCATGTGAGCAGCGAAGTCTTCGTGCTCATATTTGTATAAACTCTTACGGGGTTGAACCCGGGGAAAAAGATCAGAAGCGAAGCAAAAACAACAGCGATTCTGGATACAAACAGAAATTTATTCGCTATCTTTTCCCTTGTGGAAATCAATTTTTTCATCCTCTACCTCCAGTGCCGGATCAATGCAGACATTTTATCTGTATTGATCGTTTTTTCGGCAGTTCCATTATATATATGCTGCATAGGAACGCCGAATCAGAAAGGCGTTTCTGTTAACTGCCTCTACTGTATCCAGCCGCAAAGAGGACGAAGTTTTTTGCTCCGCCCTCTTATTCGGCTTAAACAAGTTCACTTAACGGATTTCATACAGTAAAGGCACGCCTGACTGTATATGTTCCGATAAAGGTCAATTATGCGCGCTTCTTGAATACGAGAAGAGCTGCAGCCATAACAACTGCTGCGAGTGCGGGGAATGCAACAGAACCGTTGCAGCCGCCCTTTTCAGTGGTGGTCTCTTCGGTGGTCTCAGTCTCAGAAACTGCTACGTCAGCAGCAGGCTCGTCAACAGCAGGCTCCTCAACGGGCTCCTGACCCTCTGCCCAGTAATCAAAACCGGAAACGTCGAAGGAAACCTCGATGGACTGGGTGTTGCAGGGCTCTGCCATCTGGAAGAGATCCTTGCGCTCATCATTCCACTGGTTCTGGAGAAGGATGTTCATGTAAACCTTGGAGTCGGGGCTAAGGAATGCCTCGTCTTCGGTGAGAACGGTCTTGTTGTTGATCTTAACCTTAACGTTGGAAAGGGTGTAACCAGCATCAAGAGGAATGTTGGTGGAAACGAACATAAGGGAGAAATACTGCTCATCCTGGAAGTCAGGATCTACGAGAGAAACGGTGTAGGTGCCGTTGCCGTCGATCTTTGCATCGGTGAAAGTACCGGCATAGAGCTCAGGCTGACCAACAGCCCAGAGGCCGTTGAAGGGAACGAGGCCAGTGTCAGCATCGGTCATGCCAACGCCATAGGTAGCATCGTCAACAGGGTTACGGAAAATCCAAAGAGAGGTGCAGGTCTGTACGCCAAGATATGCGTAGTAACCGTCGAGTTCCTCGATGGTGCCAGCGGTGGACTCGCTTGCAGAAACGGTCATGCCGGCAAACATTGCGACTACCATAACGCAGCAAAGGATCATTGCTAAGATTTTCTTCATTTTTTCTTCCTCCAATGAGTTTATTTTGTACCAAGTGCATAGAACACTTACTACCAAGTATTAGTTTATACTATGTTAACAAATATGAAAACACTTTATTTTTGACATTATATACTGTAATTTTTTTATCTGTTCTGTGCATAAAGTCAGTTTTCGCGTGGTAAATATATGGATTCTTCTCAATTATTACCATTACGCCGTTGCGCAACCCACCTTTTATTTTTATATATCCATTTTATTACAATTTTTTAATTACTCCACAATGTTGTTTTTCTGTTGACCCCTTTTTATCTATGTGATAAAATCGTGATAGTATACTTATTATAATGTCTTATTCTGTAAAAGAGGTGTTTTTTGTGAAAGAATTCTTTGAGATGACTGCCTGGGGAATGGAAAAGCCGCCTGCTTACGGTCCTTTCCATCTGATATTCTTTTTTGCAGGTCTTGCAGTTTCCGTCCTTCTTGCCTATCTGCTCCGAAATAAAAGTGAAAAGGTTTTCCGTGGTGTTCTTATAGGCTGCGGAGTCTTCCTTATGATAACTGAAGTTTACAAGCAGCTTTTCTATTATTATGTTGTAAACTATGTCCAGCACGGAGTTTGCGGATATCAGTGGTGGATTTTCCCCTTCCAGCTCTGCAGTGTGCCCATGTACTTATGTATTATCGCTCCCCTCCTCCCTAAGGGAAAAGTCCAGAATGCAATGTATAATTTCATGCTTGCATTCAATCTGATGGGTGGTTTTATTTCCTTCATAGAGCCTTCCGGGCTTGTTCATGAATACTGGACTCTGACAATACACGCATTTGTATGGCATATGAGCCTTGTTTTTATAGGTCTATACATCGGATTCAGCCGTCACGGCGGTCTTAAAAAGTCAGATTTCAAAGGCGCTGCTGTTACATTCACCGTCTGCTGTGTGATCGCATTCATTCTTAACTGCGCTCTCTGGAAGGTAACCGGCGGCTCAATGAACAATTTCTATATCGGCCCTGCAAATTCTCCCATTATCGTTTTTAAAAGCTTCTGCGAATGGTTCGGATGGTATATCAACACTCCCATTTACATTTTCTGCCTTTGTGTCGCCGCTTTTATTTTCTTTCTTCCATTCTGCATATATAACAAAAAGCATCCTCGTGAAGTATAAGCATAAAAAGACCGCCTGAAGGCGGTCTTTTTTTCAGCAGGCTGATATATCATTCAGAAGATGTAGATCACTATTGCAATATACTGCATCACACTTCCTGCAAGACAGAAAATATGAAAAACAGAATGCATATATTTTACTTTTGAGCCTATTCCATAGACAATGGCTCCGATGGTATATGCTATGCCGCCATACAATGTCCAGAGCAGTGCTTCTCTGCTCATTGCCTCCATTGCTGTCTTTGCTGCGATTACTATGCACCAGCCCATGGCAATATAACATATCATCGACAGGACATTGTATTTTTTTAGATCAATAGCCGTAAATACCGCCGCTACTGCTGCGCAGCCCCATACTATGCCGAAAAGAGTCCATGCCCAGCCCGGTGACACAAGCCTTATTGAACAGAGCAGAATGGGTGTGTATGTCCCTCCGATAAGAAAATATATGGTGCAATGATCAATTATCTGCATGATTTTTTTGCCTGTATTGCGGGGAAGACCGTGATATACGCTTGACATTGTATACAGCAGTACAAGAGATGCTCCGTATATGGCTCCGCTGACCACTCCCCAGACATTCCCCTTTGATGCGGGCACAAGTATGCAGGTAACAAGCGCAAACACTCCGAAAAGTGCTCCTGCTCCATGGGATATTGTATTGAATATTTCTTCTCCCTGGGTATAATCCGGGAGCTTACGGTCACATATTTTTGTCCTCGTCATTTTTTATTCTCCTTTTTCAGTGGTGCCGCCTTGTCGGCTGCCTCTGTACGGAGTATACCCTCTGACGATGAAAAAACTCAACCTACTCCTTTATTTTCGGACTATACCGTTCAGAGTAGAGCGGTAGAATTCTGATTCTACTACTCTACTGACAGTAGAATTGGCTTATTGTCAAGGTTTTTTGCACATAGTAAAAAGTGTGGAAAAGATTTACTGAGAATCTTTTCCACACTTTTATGTTTCAGTTTAATTCAAGTTATCCGTCGGCACTCTTTTGATTTTCGACCACAGAAGAATTATTATCTGCCCCGGTATTCCCAGAAAATATATCTGCCAGACATTTGCCCCAAAAGGAAGAAAGGACACGTGAAGAGAAATAAGCACAGACCACATGAGAAGGGATATTATAAGGTAGTTTTTTCTCTGATCAAACCAGATGCTGTTAAGCACCAGCCAGACTATCATTGAGGCAGGCACTGCATACACAAACACGAGCCACTGGACAGGTGAATCTTTCGCAGCCAGTGAAATAATTACAAATGCCACAAAAGCAGCCAGCCACACTGCAAGCACCGATAATGCAGTAATGAACTTCTTGTCGTAATTGCGTACAGTCTTTTCTTTCGTAGGCTTTTTGCTCTTTTCCGGTAATTTATATTCTTCTCTTACAAGATAGTCAAGAGGTACAGAGAACATATCAGCTATTTCTACAAGCACCGAAATATCGGGCATGGATTCCGCTCTCTCCCACTTTGACACTGCCTTATCTGAGTAATTGAGCTTTTCTGCAAGCTCAAGCTGGGTCAGGCCTTTTTCCTGTCTCAGCCGGGCTATTCTTTTTGCTACAATGGATTTTATGTTATTCATCAATGACCTCTGATGTTATTTCTTGATTGGCAGAAGCATTCTTGTCTGCTTTTTGTACTCAGCAAAGCCTTCCTTTTTGGACTGTCTTCCATCTGCGAGAGGTATGCTGACACAAAGGAAAAGCAACGTATTGGCTGCTGCGCCTGCAATATAATACCACATAAATCCGAGGGATGCAACCGCAGAAAATGCCACTCCCCACCACATAATTATCTCTCCGAGATAATTCGGGTGGCGTGAATATTCCCACAGCCCGTTTCTTATGAACACGGATGTTCTGTTTTTTCTGAATTTATGCATCTGGATATCTGCCGTACCCTGCAGGATTACTGCGGCAAGAGAAACTGCAAAGCATACAATACTCCAGATATTCCCCTGCGCATCGCTCTGTATCACATACACTGCAGGCAGTGTTGTGCCGTAAACCACAAGAGTAGGCACCATGTGGATTCCGATGAAGTTTATAATCGGATAGAAAATGCCTGTTGTATCGTGAAGCATGGTATAGCGCCAGTCCTGATGGTTAAGACCGTGGAATGTATATGCCCAGTTTGCAGTAAGACGGATCCCCCAGATTCCAACCGCTGCAAGTACAAGTATCTTTGCCATGGTCATCTGCTCAAAGACAGCAAATGCTGCAAGGATGACTATAGGCTGAACACTCCAGTAAGGGTCATAGACTGATGCATTTCTGAAGATCAGGCTGAATATGAATGTGAAAACCGTAGCTGCTGTGTCAGCTATCAGAAGGTTAAGCCACATATCGTAGGGAAGCATAAGATATACGCCTATTCCCACTGCCGATGCGAGTATGTAGATTATTGCAACTACAAGAAAGCTTGCACCTCTGCTCTGCTTTAACTTCATATTATTTACCTGCCTTTTCGTACCACTCGAGAACTGCAGACAGATTTTCCTCGCAGACATAGCTGCCGCCTTTTTCAAGAGTTTCAAGCATCTTTAAATCTGATTCTGTCTTTACTTCATAGCTGTTTATCTGCTTGATAAGCATATTTGCAACCATGGACATCATCTTTTTGTAAATACCCTTAAGCTTTTCGGGTGCATAGCCGCCCTGCAGAGTGAAAAGTTCTGTATTGTCGGGGATTTTGTTGTCTTTTCTTGTTTTTTCAAGCAATGATCCTGTTTCACAGAGTCCAACGGCGCAGACCGCTTTTATATTGTGCTTTTTCTTAAGCTTTTTGTAGCCAACTATCGAGCCTGCCATAAACCAGCCGCAGTAGATTATTTCTGTCGGCTGCTTCAGTGTCTTTTTTGCTTCTTCCAGACTGCACATGGGTAAGCCCGTTTTTGCACTGAGCATTTCTGCATATTCTTTTGTAAAACCTGTATTTGATGCGTATACTATTGTTTTCATTTTTTATTCTCCTTACGTTGTTTCACTGAAAAATTTCTTCATGCACGAAAGCATCTTATCAAGGTCTTCGGGCGGGTAGTAAAAATATCTCATTTCTTACATGCTCTTTATGCAGAATTCTCCCTTCATCCCACCTTTAATTAAAATGATTATATCATGTGCTGTATTTATTGTCCATATATAAAAACGGCTGCGGAGATCCGACAATGCCATAGTTCTGTTTTATTAAGATATTGTCTTTTCAATATTTGTCAGAAAGACTTATCATGTGTTTTTTCTCTCCCTCCGTCACGGCAGAGACGTGACACCTCCCTCGTCAGAGGAAGGCTGTAATGAAATCCTTCGGAAATAAAAAAGGCTGCGGAAAGCAGCCTTTTTTATTCTATTTATCCTCTTCTTTTATAGGTCTGAAGCCCTCTCCGTATATCTGTGAGGCGTCACCGATTATGATAAAGGCTGCAGGGTCAACACTGTAAACAATCTGCTTGAGTCTAAAAGCCTCATTTCTGCGCACTGCACACATGAGGATCTTCTTTTCGTCTCCTGAGTATGCACCTTCGCCTCTGAGCAGTGTTGCTCCTCTGTCCATTTTTGTTATAATCAGCTCTCCTACTTCACTGGGCTGCGCTGTTACTATAAAGAGCAGCTTACCCATGTCAAGACCATCCATTACCTTGTCTATTACCTGACCTGTAAGGAAAATGGTGATAACTGCAAGAAGTGCCAGCTCGATGTCTTTATATACAAAAGTAGCTGCAGCAACAACTGCCAGGTCAAATATCATTATTGCAGTACCGAGCTTCAGGTGCGGCTTATATTTATTGAGTATCTTCGCTGCCACATCTGTTCCGCCTGTGGAGCCTCCTCGCAGATAAATAAACGAAAGCCCTGCACCGCAGATTACTCCGCCGAAAACTGCTGCGATCAGCGGATTGGATGTATATGTGAGTTTGGGAAAGAATATTGCAATTCCGTCTATCATAAACGATGATGTAAGCAGGCATACAAGCGATCTCATAACAAATCGCCAGCCGAGAATAATAAATGCTGCAATAATAAGCGGTGTATTAAGTATAATGATCATCATACCTATCTGTGTCCCAAACAGGTAATTCAATACAGTCGCTATACCTGTTACTCCACCCGGTGCTATGTCATTCGGGGCGGTAAAACAACTTACAGATACTGCATACAGAAAACATCCAACAACAAAAAACAGAATATCCGCCAGAATACTTTTAATTCGCAATCTGCGAGATCTTGTCATAAAAAACAACCTCTCTTATATATCCTTTGAGTTTATTATTGTAAAAAGTTCCTTGATTCTTTCGCTTTCATTATTTACGTACAGCCAGCCGAAAAGAGCTTCAAGTGCGGTTGCGCTGTGATAATCGGCGTTGCTTGAGTTTTTAGGAGTATGGGTGGTGTGCATATTGCGCCCTCTGCGGCAGATGTCATGCTCCTTTTCGGTAAGCATATCAGATATCTTCTCAAGGGCTGCTGCCTGTGCTTCGCATTTTACCTGCCCGACACTTTTGTTATGAAGCTGGTTTGAAGGACAATTACCCTCACAAAGCAAGCTTTCACGGGAAAGCAGTGTGTACACTGCATCGCCGATGAATGCAAGTGCCGCAGGGCTGTAGCTTTTGGGATTGCAGGGAAGATCGAGAAGTCTGCTCATACACCTGCCTCCTTAGAATACGAAATCAAATTCGAGATCGTAGATGGATACAGTATCCTTTTCCTTGATACCCGCCTTTACAAGGGCATCAATAACACCTGTCTGGGTGAGAACACGCTCAAAATAGGAAAGGGATTCGTAATCGTCAAAGTCGATTCTCCTCATTACATCAAGGAGCCATTCACCCTCGACAAAGTAAATGTCATCATGAACGGTGACCTTGACCGAGCGGTCGTTGATAGCGGTGAGATCGGGCTCGGGCATGGGTTCGGGCTCATAGCGGAGTACGGGAGGCAAAACTGAAAGCATCTCGGTTATCTTGTTGAGAAGCTCGTCAGTGCCGACATTTATGGGTGCCATAATTGTATAGCACTCGTAGCCGTTATCTGCACAGTATTTTTCAAAATCTGAAATCTGCTCATCGGTTGCAAGGTCGGACTTGTTGGCGGCAACGATCATGGGACGATCAGCAAGGTCTTCGCTATAGTTACGCAGTTCCTTGTTTATAAGCTCAAAATCGCTTATGGGGTCACGGCCCTCACTGCCTGCAACGTCGACAACATGGACAAGGAGTCTGCAGCGGTCAACGTGACGAAGGAACTGATGACCTAAGCCCAGACCTTCGCTTGCGCCCTCGATAAGACCGGGGATGTCAGCCATTACAAAGCTTAAGCCCTCGCCTCGGCGTACAACTCCGAGGTTTGGAGTAATTGTAGTAAAGTGATAGTTCTTGATTTCAGGCTTTGCCTCACTGACAGCGGCGATGAGTGAGGATTTTCCGACATTGGGAAAGCCTACAAGGCCGACATCTGCAAGGAGCTTCAATTCAAGACGGATCATCATTTCTTCGCCCTTTGTGCCGGGCTTTGAAAATCTGGGAGCCTGTCTTGTGGGGGTTGCAAAATGGGTGTTCCCCCAGCCGCCTCTGCCGCCCTTTGCAATGATTTTGGGCTCAGCATCGGACATATCTGCAATTATTCTGCCCGTTTCATCGTCCAGTACAAGTGTACCCTGAGGAACTTTGATAATAAGATCCTTGCCGTTTTTGCCGAAGCATCTGCCGCTTCTGCCGTTTTCACCGTTTTCGGCGGCGTACTTTCTCTTGTAGCGGAAATCAGAGAGGGTAGAGAGGTTAGTATCAACCTGGAAAACAATGTTTCCGCCCTTGCCGCCGTCACCGCCATCGGGACCGCCTGAGGCGATATACTTTTCTCGGTGGAAGGAAACGGCACCGTCGCCGCCTTTGCCTGCCTTAATGCTGATTTTCGCAGTATCTATAAACATTGGCTGCTCACTCCTTAATTATGAGATATCCAGTGTGCAATGTATTTTCTGTCAAAGATATATCCGAGACTTTCTGCTATGGAAAGGGAAATCTCCGTTGCAGCATCCCAACTGGGGTAAAGCCCACGGTTGAGAGTTTCAAGCACGAGATATGCACCGCAGGTTCTTGCAAGTCCTTTTCTGCGGTGATCTTCTCTTGTATCTATTTCTATCTCAATGCCGCTGCTGTAAGCAGAATAAGAGGAAGCCACGCAGACTATCTCTCCGTCTTTCAATGCGACCACGCCGATGGCATTGTCATTTTCAAATTCATCAAAGCTTCTGAAATTTCCGACAGCTTCTATTGCCCAGGGCAGGACCTCCACAAGAGGAAAAAGTTCTTTATCTATAAGCTTTATTTCATAGCCGTCGGGAATATTGCCTGCAAAGAGTGCAAGCTTTTCTTTGTCAAAGTTGTTTTCTGTCTTGTTTGTTGCAAAACGCACTTCCTCGTTATAGCGTTCCCCGAGGACTTCTTTTATAAGCGCAGACCACTTTTCGTTTTCCGGCACAATTATGGTGCCTTCGCCTTCGAATTCTGCAGGCCATGCCATAATAAGTTCTTTTGCGCATGGAGAAGATGCATCTCCCGCAATAAAGGAAAACGCACCGCTGCCCTTTCTGAAGCCGCCAAGCTGAACTACCGCCGCTGTAGGATTTTCCCCATCGTCAGCCCATGCACGGGATGAATTGCGTCCCTCAAGACATGACGTAACTGCAGTATCGTCAGACCATGCAAAAAGCGGTCTTAATATATCTCTTTTCTCTTTTGATATTTCAACCATAACACTCTTCTCCGATGTAATATGCTAAAATCATGAAAAAACCCGAGGCCAAAGCCTCGGGTTATATTCCTTACTGCTCGACGGGATAGACGCTTGCCTTCTTGCGGTCTCTGCCCAGTCTCTCGAATCTGAGGATACCGTCGACCTTTGCATAGAGAGTATCATCGGTACCGATGCCTACATTCTCACCGGGATGGATGTGGGTGCCTCTCTGTCTGTAAAGAACGTTGCCTGCGAGAACAAACTGACCGTCAGCTCTCTTAGCGCCGAGTCTTTTGGATTCGGATTCACGACCGTTCTTGGTGGAACCCATTCCCTTCTTATGAGCGAACAGCTGTATATTAATCTTCAGCATTATACTGCACCTCCATGTCGTTTAAAGTGATGTTATCGCTGTAATCCTCGGCAAGAGATGTAAAATGAAGTCTCAGGCCATTGAGAATATCAGCGCAGTGCTCGAGATCCTCTTCGGGAACTACGAGCATCATGTAGCCTTCGTCAACCTCGATATCAGCATCAACATGAAGGATATCTGTAATGGTGTTAGCGACGAGATAGGCTGCGGAGGAAAGAGCAGCACAAAGAACTGACTCCCCCTCAACAAGCGAATCGTCTGCGTGACCGCTCATTTCATAGCCTGCCAGCAGCTTTCCGCAATAAAGAAAATTAATTTCTGTCATTATGCGTTGATAGCGGTAATCTGTACCTTGGTGTAGGGCTGTCTGTGACCCTTTCTCTTAGCATAACCCTTCTTGGGCTTGTAGGTGAAGATGTTGACCTTCTTGCCCTTACCGTTCTTGAGAACCTTAGCGGTTACGCTTGCGGAATCAACATAAGGAGCACCAACGGTGAT
>JAZUNN010000049.1:0-36153 GCA_045604155.1 Acutalibacteraceae bacterium | reverse complement strand
CCCCATAATAAAGCTGTCAAGATTGGATTCGCTGTTGACCTCGTGCCATGCGTCTACATAGTCGAGAAACAGCTTCTTCATTTCTTCGGTTAGTGTTTTAGAAAGAATCTCCTCGCTGTTCACCATGATTTCAAGCTGTTTCTGTGCTGATTTGTTCATCCTTGTGCTCCGTTCCTGCGGCTCGATATTTCCGTAATAGAATTGTTCTATGAAGTGTCTCATAATCATTTCTCCTCGTTTTCACTAATATTTTATCGATAAATTGGCTAATCATCAAATGTGTAAGCGAGGAATATGTGTATTACTGCCGATGTATCAACATTTTTTATTTAGTTACGTTATGAACACCCGCACCAGACAGTTCAAATACGAATCCGTCTTCAGTGGGAGATGGGTTCGTATTTTCTTGTTTCAGCAAAAATATGGGCATGTTGCGCCTATGTATTAATGAAAACCAACTATTAATATAAGGACACAATCTGTTATATTTCCGAAGAATTACGAGCATAGTCATTGCTTTTTATTAAAAAAGCAATATTTCTTGCTGGAAGTGTGTGGACAATGTGATTTCGATATTATATAATAAAAGTGAAAAAATATAGAGGAGATTTGTATTATGAAAAGATTGGCAATACTGTTTGCTCTGATTCTCTGTCTTTCTCTGTGCGCCTGTAAGCCTGCAACGTCATCTCCCGGAGAAGTTCAGATTTCAGCCGGCAAGATAGAAACCGGAATGAGTGTAAATGATATTCTTGTGGAAGTAACTGTCGATGGTCAGCCTGTAAGATGTGATGTACAAATCACCGAATTGACCAATGAGGGAATGCGCATCATGGCCACAGATGAGCTTATTCCTGAAAATTTCTTTGGACGTCTGGATGTCTATTATACTCTGCCCGAGGGCATGAGTGTGGAAGATATCAATGTTACCATGGAGTGTGACGGCGGCGAGTACGACGGTACAGGCTGGGGACCTGACGAAAAACCGGACGACGGCTGCGAAGTTGCATGGTCTCATGCCATCTATGGCGAAGAGCCAGAAGATGGCGGAATGCATGAAGTTGAAATCCGTGTAATCGAATTTGGCGTCGGAATGACTCTTGATAAGGTTGAGGTAGAGGTCACCATTGACGGAGAGCCTGTTGAATGCAGACTGGGCGCAACCCTTCATAATGACAACGGCTTCCGTGATCTTGAAGAGGGCGAAGCAATCCCTGCTAATTACAGCGTTAAACTTGATGTTTACTATTACCTGCCCGATGGCGTGACACTGGATGACATCAATGTTACCATGGAAGGTGAAGACGGCGAATATGACGGCACAGGCAGTGCAGCATCTGACGATGACGGCAGAATTGAAGCCTGGTCCCATGCATTCTTCGATTTCAACGATGAGCAAGAGCCTGTACAGGAAGAAGAGCCTGAGCAGGAGGAGAAACATACCCATAAATGGAAGGAAAACAAGTCCATGTCAAAAGCCGCCGACTGCACCAAGGATGGCTACAAGACCTATGTCTGCAACTGCGGCGAAACAAAGCGTGAGACTATTTCCGCCAAGGGTCACAGCTGGGAAGAAGACAAATCTCTGCGTGAGCCTGCAAGCTGCACCAAGGAAGGATCCAAAACCTATGTGTGCGATTGCGGCAAGACCAAGAATGAAACCATTTCTGCAACCGGTCACGACTGGTCCGACTGGGAATATCTGAATGGACGTCTCCATGAGCGCTCCTGCCGTACTTGCGGAGCATCTGAAGAGGAGAATCATAATGTTCCTTCCGGTACCGTTACCTGCACAGGCTGCGGCTACGATATCATCAACTGATTCTGTTGTGCAGATGTTTGCTATGTAAAACCGAACTATGATAAACAGCCGCAGGTCACTAAGACCTGCGGCTGTTTCGCACCTCAAATGTTACCCTATGCACCATCAAATTGGTTTTACTTTGCATTTCTCTGTGATAGAATAAAAGCAGTAAATCGGGAGGACAGCGAAAATGACAACAGGTGAGAAGATTGCGGCATTACGCAAGAAAAACGGAATAACCCAGGAACAGATTGCAGAGATACTGAAGGTATCGAGGCAGTCGGTTTCACGGTGGGAGATGGATATTGCATTTCCCGAAACGGAAAAGCTGATTAAGCTTTCCCGTCTGCTCGGCTGCAGTATTGATTTTCTGTTTAAGAACGAACAGATGCCGCAGAATGTGGACTCTGCTCTGTCAGTGTCAGAGTGCTTTGGGTTTATCCGCAAATGCAGTTATTTTTTCCTCTCCACAAGCACCGATAATACGCCTCATCTGCGTCCGATGGGCTTCATCTACTCGGACGGTAATTTTCTTTATATCTCCACCGACAAATGCAAGCAGGTTTATGACGAGCTGATGTGCAATCCGAATGTGGAGATCGCAAGCTATAATCTCAGCACAGGCCGATGGATAAGAGTAAAGGGAATGGCAGAGATTGAAAGCTCTGGTGCAGTCCGTGAGGAAATGATTACACTCTATCCGCTGATGCGGCAGGAGTTTACAAACGGCGATGAGATACATTCGGTCATCTTCCGAGTAACCGTATCGGATATCAGCAGACATTAAGGAGGCAGAAATATGGACTTTTACGAGGTCATCAATTCACGCAGGACAATAAGAGATTTTGAGCCTTTTGAGATAGACAACAAGGTTATCGAGCGTATTATCTCCGCAGGAATGAAGGCTCCCACAAACGACCATATGCGTGACTGGCATTTCGTTGTTATCAAGGATAAGAGCGTTGTAAATAAGCTCCTCAGCATCATTCCCGAATACACGGACGATGACGCAAGTGCCGCAATAAGAGACTGGAACTTAAACGACGCCTGCCAGCAAACGGCATACCGCAGTGCCATTCCGAAGCAGCACCGTATGCTCGCGGAAGGCTCCTGTGTTATCATGCCGCTGTTTTTGCAGAAAACGGACATAATGCACCCCGACAACCTTTCGCACCTCAACGGCTTTGCGTCAATCTGGTGCTGTATCGAGAATATGCTGCTTGCCGCAGTTGCAGAAGATCTTGCCTGTACGCTGAGAATACCTCTCGGCAATGAGGGGGATTGGTCGCAGGAAGTCCTCGGCTATCCGAAAGAATATCTTGCACCGTGCTTTATCGCTGTCGGCAAGCCTCAGGAGAACGCACAGAGAGCAAAGCAAAAGGATTATTCTCTCTCGGAACGGATACATTACGATAACTGGTAAGTGCTGAAAATAAACTTATCTAAGAGTTGAAAGAAACAGAGAGTTTGAATTTATGGGAGGAAAATTATGGATAAAAAAATTGCAGAATTTATCAGGAAACAAAAAGTTGCTTTTATCTGTTCCGTTGACGAAGAGGGCTTCCCCCATGTAAAAGCAATGCTCAGACCGAGAAAAATCGATGGCTTACGCCAGTTTTATTTTTCGACAAACACTTCTTCAATGAGAGTAAAACAGTATATGAATAATCCGAATGCCGGTATTTACTTCTATCATAAAGGATTGATTAAGTACACCGGTGTTATGTTAAAAGGTAAAATGGAAGTGTTAACCGACCAAAAGACGAAAGATATGATTTGGCGTAAAGGGGACACGATGTTCTATAAAGGCGGCGTTACTGACCCCAATTATTGTGTTTTGAGATTTAATGCAGAAAGTGGAAGATATTATTGTGATTTGAAAACAGAAAGCTTTACAATTGAGTAATATAAATTCCAACCTGATGATCTCAACCCTACTTTATCACATCCCATTAAGCGTGACAAAACAAGAAAACGCCGGTGTAATATATTTGGTAGGAATTTACAGTCATTTACTTGAGCATTTCATAAAGCTCGTTAACACGCTTCTCTGTACAGAGAGAAACAGATAGATTATTCTCTCTCAGAACGGATACATTACGATAAATAGTGAGTGCTGATTTTTATTGCAGTAATGCGCTTTTATGTATCTTGCGGAACAACATCAAATAATATTCGAGGGCTGTCGCAGAAAGCAAAATCCGCGACAGCCCCTTGTAAAATTATTGAGTCAGATGTTTCTGATATACTTCCAGCATTTCTGTGGCGATAAAGTCGTTTGAGAATTCTTCATATGTTGCCCCCTCACGCCGTCTGTCTTCGCTCACCAGATAGAAGTTGAAGGGACCAAAGTAATCCCAACCGCACCAGTTCAGTCCGTTGGCATTGGCGGCATCCAGCAAATCATTCAGATATTGCAAGGTCATACCATAGTCAGCAGCAAAAATAACACCGAATTCCTGCAGCATAACAGCAACCCCGGTTTCCTCAGAAAATTCTGCATATTTTGCAAACCTGTCATTGATATACGAAGCATCTATCACCTTGAACAGGATATCGCTCTCATCGGTAATAGTGCCGTCTTCACTGATGATAATATGTGAATTGGGAATATATTCAATTCTTTTTCCTGCCGGCAGAGAATCGTGGTTTTGTTCAAACATATATTGCCTTTCTCCTGTACGGATAACCATTGCTTTCAGATTGAACCAATAAATCTCTCCGCCTGCCGAGAGCCGCAGAACAGAAGCGGAATTTGGCAGAACGGCTTCAAATTTGTTATCGTAACCCCGATATTCTCCGCCGGTTCCTTCTTCCTCAATATAGGTGCAGCCATCTTCACCTACGGCATCATAATCATATTCATTGGAGAATATCTCTTTCCCGTCCGCTGTAAGAGAAATAGTTCCGCCCAGATGAACCTGATCAACAATAAAGCTGATTTTTGTTCCGGCAGGGAAATTTCCCTCTATAACAAATTCAGCGGGACCCATATGCTGCGAAATGAAGCCTTTGCCGCTGAACACCGGATATCCGCCGCCGAAATCAAAATTATCATGTATGGTCGTGTGAGTCAGTGCAGTCGGTTCATAGAAGTGGAATGCCTGAGCGACCTGATCCTCAACAAGAGAGTACAGGGGTTCTTTTGCAGTGTCCATCATATCCACGAAGATAAGACGATCAGGGGTATAGGTGCGAATTCGCTTCATAGCCCTGCGCATAAGATCTACATATTGCGTCTCTGTAATACCATTGGGCTCGTTCATCAGATTGAAGGAAAGCAGATTACTGGGGACATCTTTGTATCGCTCGGCAAGCATTTCCCAGAAGACGAGAAAAAGCTCCTGTTCCTCGGGGTTTTCCCACATCGTATCGTAAGCACTTGTATCATTTGTGTAAAAGCCAAAGCTGTTATGCACGTCAAGACATATATGGGTTTCAAATTCTGCGCCCCAGGAAATCAGCTCATCCAGATTTACCAGCTTATCAAGATGCACTTTGTCGGGGTTTTCAGGGTCAAAGAACAGTCGGGTATCCAGAGGAATACGGACAAAGTTAAATCCTAATTCCGAAATACATTTCATATCTTCGTAACTGAAGACCTGCGGCTCTCCATCGTATATGCATTCATATTGCTGCATATTCGGAATAGTAACGCCATTCCACTTCGGCAGGTTATTCCATGCAGCCTCAGGAAGCTGTGAGGCAAGTTCCAATGTACCATCGGGCAGAACAGCAGTGCGTGCTTCTTTGTCGGATACATCCACCAGACGATTGTAGTCAATTATAAGCTCAGTTGCAGACTCAGTTTCAGGTGTGGGCTTTTCTTCAGAATTGCAGCACCCGAACAGCAATCCGAGCATCATCACAGCACACATAAACAGGCATAACAATCGTTTCATATGTATTTCTCGCTTTCTTTGGCAGTTACCGAAAATATATAATCAATATAGCATCTGCAAATGTATACAGTCAACCGTTTTGTATACAGAAGTTGCTTCAAAGAAGACTGCAGCAAGGCAGTACAAAAACGCCGACAGATTTTCATCTGTCGGCGTAATATTATGTAGTCATTTACTTGAGCATTTCGTAAAGCTCGCTGACACGTTCCTCAGTAAGGCTTGCGGATTCTGTGCCAACGATAAATGGGTATAAAGAGCCACCCTCGAAACCGGCTCCTGCGTCTGCTATTGCTGTATCTCTTTCTGCAATCCATGTAAGCTGATCGTTCTGAAGCTTTGAGTATTCGTCTTCGGACATACGATTTTTAAGTTCGTCAAGAAGATAGTTCATAGCACCGTCCCAGAGTTCAGAAAGCTCCTCAGCCTTCATGTTCAGTTCGGTCTGTGTCAGGGGATCATTCTCAAAGGAGGTATTGATTGCATCGGACTGTGCCTTGACGTTTGCAAGGTATTCGTCTATGGCTTCGATGCTCAGGGTGTTATTCTGTTCTGTTGCTGCATTTCCCTGATTTGCGTCAGGTGCGTCATTTGAGCAGCCCGTGGTGAGAATAACGAGAGCCAGAATCAAAAACAGTACAATTTTTTTCATGATTTGTTACCTTCACTTTCTGTAAGTTTTTTGAGTACAGCATATTTTAAACTTTATCAATAAAATATCATATGCAGAGCCATTTGTAAATACTTCTATATCTTCTGAAGCCTCAGAATTGCAAGCCAGAGATTTGCGGCTGCAAACAGCACTGTGCCGACAGAGGTAAGAATCCAGCGCAGTTTTGGCTTTTCGGTTTTGTTGTCTGAAACGAAAGACCTTATGTCTTTTCTCCTGACAATCAGAACAATCAGACCGATAACAAAGAAAATTCCCATTACAGCATAGCAGACGATTATCTGGAGAGTTTCGCTCAGGCCCGAAATTGCCCATGTCAGCAGATCACCGAAAACGAGATTGTTGAGTATATGGAGTGCGATGCTCCACACTATCGAATATCTCATGGCGACGTATCCTAAAATCAATCCGCTGAAAACGGCAAATATGGACTGAGGGATGTTTGCGTGCATAAGACCAAAGAATAAAGAGGAGACCACTATTGCAAGCATCTTTCCGTGTTTTTCAAGAGCACGCATGATAAATCCACGGAAAACAAGTTCTTCAACAATCGGTCCGATTATTCCCACATAAAGGAACATTGACAGAGTGGTGCTGCCTGCGGCTGCGCTTTTCATTGATGAAAAAGCAGAATATCCGATGGTGTTCAGTATTGTTTCAATCAGCATAAATCCACCCTGGAAGACCAGCTGACTGCCGAAGAAAACGCACAATATACCTGCAAATCTGCCGAAGGGAAGAGGCTTTTCACGGCGGAAGATATCTTTGTGTGTGCCTCGTTTAAGAAACAACAGGAAAAGGATAAAAAGTCCAAGAAGAACACCGATTATCAGTGTGACTCCCTGTTTTTTGACATTATCAAAAAATTCGTGATATGCCTTGTCACGTTCTGCCATGTTGCTGATGCCGCTTAGTGCCGCATCCAGTCCGATAAAACGCCACACGATATCCACAGCCCTTGCGATAGTGACATAGAGAAGCAGAGAAAGACCTGTTATGCTTCCGTCTCTTTTCACTGACCGACGAAGAAGTCTTCTTTCGTCTTTTGCTAGACTCTTTTCAGTTTCAACCATGATTAATCTCCTCCGCAGCTTTTGTGCAGATATTATAGCATAAACAGAATTTTTTGTGTAGTAAGAGCAGTAAATGAGCTTGATGGAAATCAAAGCATGCGAAATAATGTTATAGATGCTGAAGAGAACTTATCGATAAATTGGAATTTGTCAGTTCAACTATGAATCTGAAATTTGACTAACAGTTTTGCTTCGCTGTCCTTGCCTTCCTCTGACGAGGGAGGTGGCAAAACCGCAGGTTTTGACGGAGGGAGAGAAAACTACCCCTCAGTTACCTTACGGTGACAGCTCCCCATGTTCGGGAAGCCGTGGATGCGTGTAAATGACAAATTCTTTTTTTGCTGATTACAACATATCACCAAACGAACAATCGATAAAAACATCATAAATCCTCAAAGCAATCATCTCGTAGCAGCTGAGCGATGCAAGGAGGATCACGGGAAAAATATTTCTGTCACTTGGCTGAAGGGGTTTCATCAAGCCCACGCATCTCAAGAAACTGCCTGTACAACGGATGCATTGCATTTCCCGGGCGGTCCGGGAACATCATCAGCGGTGCTTCTGATGCAGGTACCCACTGAGCGGAATCCACTTCGCTCGATAATACAAAGTCAGCTTTTTTTGCAAAGCCAATAAACCCGATCATCAGGAGATCCTTTTTTCCAAACCAGTATGAGCCTGCGTAATGAATGCTCTCAAGGTCGAGTCCAAGTTCTTCCCTGACCTCACGCAGGGCGGCAGTTTCCGCATTTTCTCCCGGAGTTATATACCCTGACACAAAGGTTGCATGGTCGACTGACATATAGTCCTGACGCAGCAGAGCTATTTCGTTATATTCATTTGCAACCAGTATGATAACGCAGGATGAGAAGGAGTCAAACCAGAATTTGTTGCACTGAGTGCAATAAGGTACATTTCCGTCATCTCCGGCTTTTCTGTCGATCAGTTTTTCACCGCACAGCGGGCAGTAATTATAATGCATTGAGCATCACTCTCCTTCTTGTTGCTTGCGTGGTTACAGAAGATATAACCTGTTCCAATAATAACATCGACCATTTGCTTTGTCTATCTTTTAACAAATCCCCTTTTTATTTTATAAATGATATGATAGAATAATGATCAGATATGGCAAAGATCATATCTGCTATTAATTGAAAAGAGATTGATTGAAAAGAGGAAATGGGTTATGAGTAAAACAAAAGAAGAAAGAATAAGGCAATTCAGAAAAAAACGCATCTGGCCGTCTGTCCTGTGTATGGTTCTGATAATTGTTGTGTTCACCGTCGTAATGATAGCAGCATTGATTGTGTCATCAACGGACATCATACAGAAAAAACTGACAGAAAGCAGCAGAGAGTCTGTTAAGGTTGCAGAGCTTTTTACAGACTATGATTACGAATCGGAAAAAACTGAACAGAAAGCATTATCTCACATTGAAGCGCTGGATGAAATTGAAGCCATAGCAGTAATTGATGCTGATGGAAATCCGATATGGTCCAGTAATGGAGAATATCCCGTAATTGATGAAACAGAAAAAATTGAGTTTCTTTCGGGAATTACAGACAAAGATATCAGTGTGATTATTCCCAAGGGCGAGAATCAGATGTTTACTGTTGATAACGGAGAAGTTGTTATTAATATAGAAGCATTTGAAAATATAGTGTCAGGAACAGATTTGGAATCTTCCGATCCATTTACCACGCAGAAACTATGGATAGTTGTTCCGGTAGAAGAAAAAAGAGTAATGGTTCTCAATAATGTTCCGATGTACAATCAGGATTTCGTTATGATGGGGACCTGTGTACTGCTTTGCGGATTACTGATTGCTGTTTTTGAGATATATTATCTTATTTCAACTCTCAGCATAGTTTCAGGAATGCGTAGAAACACAAGGATTATTTATACTGACATGGTTACCGGCGGAGATAACTGGCTGGCATTCATCAGAAAAGGAACGAATCTTTTAAAGAGGAACGGCAGAGGAAATCGAAAGTATGCAATGGTACATCTGGAGATGCGTAAATACCGCAGCTTCTGCACCTGCTTCGGTGTCAATAAAGGTCAGGAAGTAATTGAGAAATTATATGCAGCCCTGAAGCGCAAGATCACAAGGATTGAAGTGATGGCGCATAAGGAGAACGCAGAATTCGGACTTCTGCTGGCTTATACCGATACAACTCAGCTTGAGGCACGGATTTATGAGCTGGAGAATGTAATGAACAAAGTTCTGTCGGGTCAGAAGGCATATTTTGATGTTGGAGTATGTCTGGTTAAGCCCGGAGAAAAAGATGTTGAACAGCTGCACAACAATGCAATGATAGCCTGTGAAACACTGGGAGAAGAAACAGAAAACAAGATAGCTTTCTTTGATGTGGAAATGAACAACCTTAAACTCTGGGAGCGCAGGGTAGAGGATGATATGGAGCGAGCACTTGTCAACAGAGAATTTCAGGTTTATCTGCAGCCGAAAATCAGCACAGAAGGAGAATCACTGGGCGGCGCAGAGGCACTTGTTCGCTGGATTCATCCCACAGAGGGGTTTATTTCTCCGAACAGATTCATTCCGATTTTTGAAAAGAACGGCTTTATTTTAAAGCTGGACGATTATATGCTTGAAGAAATTGCAAAAATACAGGCAGGCTGGCTTACAGAGGGCAGAAAGCTTGTGCCGATTTCTGTCAATGTATCCAGAGCACACTTCACGAGAGAAGACCTGGCAGATCATATCTGTGCTATTGTGGATAAATATCAGGTGCCTCACAACGTGATTGAACTGGAGCTTACGGAAAGTGCATTCTTTGATGACAGGAAGGTGCTTATAAATACCGTTCAGAAGCTTCGTGCAGCAGGATTCCAGGTATCTATGGATGATTTCGGTGCAGGATATTCTTCTCTGAATTCCCTGAAGGAGCTGCAGATTGATGTTCTGAAAATTGATGCAAACTTCTTCAGAGGAGCAGATGAGGAAGAAAGAGGAATGCTGATAGTATCTGAAGTCATCGGTCTTGCAAAGAAACTTAAGATGAAAATCGTTGCAGAAGGCATTGAGAATAAAGAGCAGGTAGATTTTCTGACAGAGCAGGAATGTGATCTTATTCAGGGCTACTTCTACTCAAAACCCATGCCGGTGGCAGAGTTTGCAGAGAAATACTGTGTGTAGAAAACTGACGGCAGAACATAAAATCAGATAATGCAGAACGTACAGCTGTCGCAAATATATGACAGCTGTACGTTTACTTTTGCGTTGTAATGTGATAATATATAAAATGTAAAATTGAAATAAAAGCAGGTGTAAAAATGTCGGAGCAGGGAAAACAGAAGATCAAGCTTCTCGAGCTTATAAAAATGCTTTGCAGTGAATCGGACGAATATCACCCCATGACAACAAATGAAATCTGCAATCGTCTGTCAGAAATGGGTATTTCCTGCGACAGAAGAACAGTGACAAGGGATATCGCACTGTTCAATGAATACGGCTACGAGGTCATGTCATGCCAGTGCGGACATCAGAAAGGCTATTATGTTGATGACAGACAGTTCAGCATACCCGAGCTGAAAATACTTATAGATGCGGTGCAGGCGGCAGGCTTTATTACAGAAAGGAAAACCTCTGAGCTGATAGAGAAGATTTCATTGCTCGGCAGCAGATGGCAGGCAGAGGAGCTGAGAAATAATATTGTTGTGTTCAACACAAGAAAGCACAGCAATGAATCCATACTTTACAATGTTTCGGCTATTGAAGAGGCTTTGCGCAAAAGGATAAAGATATCATTCTTCTATTTTGATCTGGACGAAAACTGCTCAAGAATCTACAGAAAAGAGAAGAAACGGTATGTTGTGGATCCCGTTTCCCTTGTATTTATTGACGATAATTATTATCTTGTCTGTTATACGGAAAAATATAATTGCCTGACGAGCTACCGTGTGGACAGAATGGAAGCAGTAGAGATTGAAGACAGCCCTATCTGCGGTGAAGCAATGATGGCTGACGAAATAATTGCAGACTACACCGAACAGACATTCAGAATGTTCGGAGGAGAGAAGAAGGAAGTGGTTCTTCATTTTTCAAATAACCTTATCGGTGCAGTGTTCGATAAATTCGGAGAAACTCTGACAATAAAGCGAGTGGATGAAAATACATGCGAAACGAAAATAAGAGTACAGGTAAGCCCGGTGTTCTGGGGGTGGATATTCCAGTTTGACGGAGCAATGAAGATTGTTTCGCCTGAAGAAGTAACAGATGAATACCGATCGAAAATTGAAAATGCATACAGTGTTTACTGTATGGAAACAAGAGCATAAAAACAGAGCTTGCAGTGAAATCGCTGTAAGCTCTGTTTTTGATATTATCTGATTATTGTAATCAGCTTGAGTAATCTGATATAATAACAACATAATGAGGTGTTGATTATGAAAAAGACAATGAAGAAAATTCTGATTCTGATTTTATGTATATGCCTGGTCTTTTCCATCCTCTGCCCGATTGTGATTGCAATAATTCATGGCGTTGTAATGGGCAGATGTGATTATGATACATATAAGTCTGACCGCTATCTTACATATGATGATGTAAAAAACGAGTATCCGAGGAAAAAGATTCAGTTTGAATCGGGAGAAAACACACTCTGTGCGTATCTTTACGGGGAAGAAAATGATAAGGGAATTATCGTGGTTGCCCCCGGTCATACGGATGCAAATGATATAAAGCTGTACGAGATACGATATTTTGTCGATGCAGGATACAAAGTCATCTGCTTTGACTACACCGGCTGCTATACAAGCGAAGGAAAAGCTTTCGGTGCATATACACAGGCCGTTTACGACCTTGACGCACTTCTCGATTACATGGAGGATCACAAGGAATCTGAAGAAATACCCGTGTATCTTTTTGGTCACAGCCTCGGAGGATATGCCGTGGCTACGGTGCTTGGTATGGACCATAATATAAAGGCAGCGGTTTCTGCATCGGGCTTTGACACAGCGCAGGAGCAGTGGCAGTATTCAATCAGCAAATACACCGGCTTCGCCTATCCTGTGATAAAGCCTTTCAACAGCCTTTTTATCAATATTGAATACGGCAGCGACAAAGACTTATCTGCAGTTAACGGCATCAACAGCACTGACATACCCGTGCTGGTCATAAGTGCCGAGGAAGATTCCTTTTATGGCGGTGCAAGTCCAATTTACAACAGACGGGATGAAATAACCAATCCAAATTGCACTTTTATCCTTATGGACAAGGAAAATCACAACGGTCATTACGATTATTTTCTTACTGATGAAGCACTTGAATATCAGAAAGATACACCTGATACAGAAATTGACAAAGAATTATACATGGAACATGATAAGGAAGTAATGCAGCTTATCATAGATTTTTTTGACAGCGCAGACAAGGAGAACATATCATGACAGATATAAAAATAGGTATCTACCGTCACTATAAAGGAAATATGTACGAGGTCCTGGGAGTGGCATCCCATTCCGAGACCCTTGAGCCCATGGTGGTTTACCGTGCGTTATACGGAGAACACGGACTGTGGGTGCGCCCTGCTCATATGTGGAATGAAGAAGTGGAAGTAAATGGAGAAAAGGCAAAGCGATTTGAGATAGTAAAACAGGAGAATCAGGAATGAATAAAATATACTGGGGCAGGGATGAGATAGTCATGCTGACAGACCATCTGAATGCGGTGTCGCACAGGCATCTGATGCTGCAGCTGTTTCTCGGGCTTGAAGACGATGTAAAAATACATATTCGAGGGCGGAGTGTAACAGAAAGCTGTGTCATTACGGGAAACGATGTTGCACACGCTTTCTTTGCAAACAAAAAGCCGCATCTGTCTGTTCTTTTCGAGCCTGTTTCTGCCGCCGCTTTGCAGATTGAAGCGAAAATGAACGGGTGCGACTATCTCGCTTTCGGCAAGGAGGAAACCGAAGATATACGCAGAACAGCCGGAGAACTTTCTGCGCAATTCAGCCCTCAGCTGTACGAAAAACTAATCAGCGAGATATACAAACTTCTCGGTATCACTATGAGTGAAACAACATTCGATGAGCGTGTATCTGAACTTCTGCAAAACATGGAAGAATGTGACTGCGGTGACCATTCCATCTCGCATTTTGCATCAACGGTATGTCTTTCCGACAGCAGACTTTCCCACCTGTTCAAGGAGCAGACGGGAATGACACTGAAAGGCTACATTTCTCTCCATCGTATGAAGCGTGCGTTTTCTCTGCTGCTGGGCGGTGAGAGCATCACTGATGCGGCAATGAAAGCAGGCTTTGATTCGCCGTCGCATTTTGCGGCAACGGTCAAAAAGATGATGGGTATGCCTGCAAGACTTTCTCTGAAAGACAGCGAATTTTTGAAAGTTTAGAATCCTTTGCTGTGATATGCTTTAGGCACAGCAAAGGAGGAGTCACAATGAATGAAAGATACTTAAAGGAAACCGCAATGCTCAATTTCAGCTCGCCGCGGGTCAAGGAGCTCATAGATTCAAAAGGCTGGCGAGAACTGCCTGAGTATGACCGCATCGGTGCGGTTTATGATTATGTACAGAACGATATACTGTTCGGCTACAACACAAGCGATACCCTCACGGCGGAGCAGGTGCTGTCCGACGGATACGGTCAATGCAACACCAAAGCAACCCTTCTGATGGCACTTCTCAGAAGCGTGGAAATCCCCTGCAGACTTCACGCATTTGATGTTGCAAAGGATTTTCAGAAAGGTGCAACCTCGGGCATAATAAGCGTGCTGGCACCTGCAACTATCGTCCACACATGGGCAGAGGTGCTGTATGACGGTCAGTGGCTGGCTCTTGAGGGAGTTATCACCGACAGGAAATACTTCGACGCTGTCAAGAAGAGATACAGCAATGAGAAGGGCGAGTTTCGCCGCTGTGCCATCGCAGTCGAGGATATCGCAACTCACTCCATCGACTGGAAAGGCGAGAGCACCTATGTGCAGAGTGTTGCCGTAGTCCACGACTACGGAGTGTTTGACAGCCCCGACGAATTTTTCGCAGAGCATAAGCAATCGTGGGGCAGGATGAAGAACTTTGCCTATGTTCATTACGGACGCAAGATAATGAACCGAAATGTCCGCAAAATAAGAAACAGATAAAAAACAACTGCAGGTAATTATGGCCTGCAGTTGTTTTGCACTTGACAAATATATCAGTATGATATATTCTTTATATATCATACTGATATATAAAGAAGGCATTGATATGGCACTGGGAAAGAAAATTGACTGTGTGATTCTCGGTCTGCTCAGCCATGAAGACCTGACAGGCTACGAGATAAAAAAGCGCATGGACAAATCCCTCGAATATTTCTGGGGAGCAAGCTTCGGCAGCATATATCCGGCCCTCGGTGAACTTGTTTCCCGCAACCTTGCAACAAAACGTGACGGAGCGGAAAACGGAAGATCAAAGATAATTTACTCAATTACCGACGAGGGGAGAGAATATCTGAAAAGCTGGCTCAGAAATCCCGTTGAAAAGGACGAACTGCGCTATGAAACGCTTCTCAAGCTGTTTTTTGGCAGGGAGTGCGGAGCAGAGCAGACAACAACACATATTGAAGCTTTTGAGGAGAAAATCAGACAAAAGCTTCCGTATCTTCTGGGTGCAGAGGAGATTCTCAGCAGACACATGGATGACGATACCCATAAATACTATCTTCTCACGGTGAAATTCGGAATAAAGACATATAATGCATACCTTGAATGGTGCAGTGAGGCTAAAGCAATGCTCAGGGAGGGGAAATAATGGGTCATTTTGGTTTTTCTTATGTGGGACTTGTGTTTTTGCTTATGCTTTTCATACCCAATATCATATGGACAAAAAATCAGCCGAAAGGCTACAGTGCAGAAAATGAAAATAAAGTCCTTGCATTTTTTGAACGTGCGGGAGAGGGAATAACCGTATGCTGTGCACTGTGCTTTTCGGATTTCAATCTCCGTCCGTGGTCGCAGTGGACATTGTGGCTCATCGCCGCCTTTGCGTTTATGGTGCTGTATGAAATATGGTGGATAAGATATTTCAGAAGCGAAAAGACTCTAAGCCACTTTTACAGCAGCCTGCTGGGCATACCTGTTGCAGGAGCAACATTGCCCGTAATAGCCTTCTTTCTTCTTGGAATATACGGAAAAGTTATCTGGATGCTCATAGGCTGTGTTATTCTCGGAATAGGCCACATCGGAATTCACTGGAATCATTATAAAGAGATAAAATAAATAACAGCCGCTTAAAATGCGGCTGTTATTTTTAATCTTCGTTTTTAAGTCTTTCAAGAGCCTTTGCCATTGCTTCATTTTCTTTTTTCTGCCTTGAAATTGTGATGCACAGGCTCAGAGTAAAGCAAACACCAAAGGACAGAGCAAAAAGAATCCATGCAAGGACATTGTCCGAAGGAAACCAGTCAAACAGAATTACAAACACAATAATCACAGCAATACAGCTTATGATCATTCCGATTGTTCTTGCAGTTGCCGATAATTTTTTCAGTATTCTGTCCGAAAGAAAAAGGGCACGGATGAAAGTTGTAAGCACAGACAGTCCCAGCATCTGAACAAGGGAAGCCATGGACATACCCTCAGCGCCGAGGGAGAAAAGAGTGGAATGATTTTTGCCGTCGTCACCGGCAAAATAACTGCATACGGAAAGGAAAAGCACCATAAGACCGAATATCATCAGAATCTGTGCGGCATAATCAAAAACAGTTTTCTTCTTTTCCATGGTCATTTCACTCCTAACTTCTTTCTCAATTCATCTGCATACATTCTTGACGCAATAAGCTGCTCGCCGTTTTCCATAGTGATACGGATTTTGCGGTCAATGTCCGATTTAAGACTTTTTATCTTCTTGAGCCGCACAAGGCAGGATTTGCTTATGCGGAAAAATCCGCTGTCGGCAAGCTGCTGCTCCAGCTCATAAAGTCGGAAATCCGACTCATAGACCCTGTCTGCGGTATAAACAAAAGTGCTTCGCTCCACGGCTTCGATATAGATTATATTGTTGAGGTCAAGCAGGTGAACCGAATCCTCATACCTGACCGTCAGCTGACGGTCGAGAATACGAAGAGTGGCAAGCAGTTTTTCGATTTCAGGGGTAAGGGAGCCGCAGGACACGGTTATTTCTGTGTCGGTTTTATCCGGGATAAGATCAATGGTAATTTTCATATCACTCAAGTCCGTTTCTTTTGTATGCAATGATAAAGGTAATTACAGCCGCAGCAAAGCTGCAGGCGAGGACGATTATTCCTGCCAGACTCATTATATCACCATCGGGCTGAGAGAGGAAGAGTCTGATCTGATATGTGTAGCAGAAT
The DNA here is from genome assembly GCA_045604155.1 of Acutalibacteraceae bacterium. GTDB lineage: Bacteria > Bacillota > Clostridia > Oscillospirales > Acutalibacteraceae > JAISGQ01. Next base: position 19,369 of record JAZUNN010000049.1, on the reverse strand, counting down.
TCTGCAATTTTTTCTATTGTGCTGTTGAACATGGCAATCATGGGAAGAAAAGAGAACAATGACATAAGGGGAATGCTTACAGAAGTTGCCGCCATCTGACCGGGAGAAAGCAGACCTATGGAGGAACCGATAAGAATGGAAATCACAAAACCCGCAGCCATTGAGAGCATATAGCTCGCAAAAGCAGAAATGGAATAATCGGTGCAAAGACCAATAACCAGAGCTCCGGCCATGCACAGAAGCCATACATAGCTGCCCACACCCAGCATATATTCATGGGGCTTTACATTGGCCATAAGCAGGACACGAAGGGTGTTTTTCTCCTTTTCCTCGGCGATTATAGCAGACATAGCCGTCAGCGGAGCCATACCCACATACATGACTGCATAAAGCTCTGAAAAGAAATTATCGGGCATATTTTCAAGCTTTATGGTATTTTCCATGATAATGGTCATCAGGGGAAACATAAGAAACTGAATAAGAACGGTCTTGTTTCTGACAGTGTCCTTAAGCTGTTTTATAAATACAGCAGAAATGTTTTTCATTTTGTTATCTCCTCTCAGTCGGCAAAGCCTCTGCCGGTCAGTTCCATAAAAACTGTTTCAAGATCCGGTTCGGTGGAATGAATGGTTTCAAGCATTCCCTCAGAAATGAAATTTGCTATTTTCTCCGCAGAAGAGGGGATGTTTTCATATATAGCCTCGCTGCCGTCCTTAAGACGAACATTGAGTTTTCCGAGTCTGTCATATCTGCGGCATATTTCCGAGGGTTCGCCGCTTTCAACTATGACACCGTTATTGAGCAGTGCGGTATGGTCGCAGAGTTCAGCGGCTTCAGCCATGTTGTGAGTAGTGAGAAAAACGGTACAGCCTTCATTTTTTCTGGCGACTATCATTTTATGGATAGCCTTAGTCATAACGGGATCAAGACCGCTTGTGGGCTCGTCAAGAAAAAGGATGTCAGGCTTTGTCATAAAAGCACGGGCAAGCAGCAGACGATTTCTCATACCCTTTGAAAGAGCTTTTGTCGCAGTCCTTGCAGCAGACTCAAGTCCGACTTCAACCAGTGCCCTGTCGGCATCGCTCTTTGAGATGCCGTATATTTTTGCAAAGAGCCTGAGATTTTCTCTGCAGGACATTCTTTCGTACACACCGAAATTGTCCATCATTATTCCGATGCGTCCATGATCAGCACCGATCATTTCTGAAGCTTCTCTGCCGAAAACAAGAGCATTGCCGCCGTATGTTCTCATCTGTCCTGTGAGAATCTTTATCAGCGTTGTTTTTCCTGCCCCAGAAGGACCGAGCAGACCGAATATTTCACCTTTTTCAATATTAAGATCAATACCGCAGAGAATTTCTCTTGAGCCGAAGCTTTTGGTGACATTTTCTGTTTTTATTGAGTACATTTCATCCGCCTCCTCTGTGATTACGGGCTGAGTTTATCACGCAGTTTTCAGCCTTTCAACAGCCTGCAGCATGACTTGCCGCAGGCTGTACATGAGTTGCCCGAAATGGATTGTATAAACAGGGAGAAATGAAAAAGGAAGCCGCATTTCAAGCGGCTTCCTTTCATCTTCTGTTGTTATATGCACAGCCGAAATCAACAGGCGGCGATGTGACGGAAATGTACACAAATTCAGTGTTGCCGTCATTTCTTAGCCCATGCACATCGTTGTCGGCAAACCTGACCACATTTCCTGCAGAAAACTCCATTTCATTGTCGTCTGCAAGCAGAAGCTTTCCATTCCCTTTCAGTGCATACCATATCTGCTCGGAAAATTCATGGATATGCCTCGGCTGCACAGCACCGACTTCAAGGTGCACTTCGGTGACAGTGACTCTTTCGCTTTTTGAATTATCGGGGTTGAGAAGCTGTCTTGAAACAACCCCGGGATTTAAAAATTCTGAAATTTGGTTTTTACTTATAAATTCCATAGCAACCTCATAGGCTTGTATCTGGCTTTTCTTTTTTCAGGAGAATTAAAATAGAAAGAACAAACATGATAATAAGCGGTATTTCAAATAACGAGTTCAGACTTACAAACAAGGGAGAATTATTCCATTCAATGTAACTTGTAAGATTTGCAAAGATATCATATACAAAATGGAGAATCATAGGTATCAATATATTTCCTGACTTCATGTACATAACTGCAAATGCAAAACCTATCGTACCTGTCTGAAGAAAAGTGTATAAACTCCATCCGGTTACAACGTGTACGGAACCAAACAGAAGAAAGCTTGCAAAGGCATATACCAATTTGCTGCTGACGTTTTTGTTTCCGTAAAAATACCCTTCAAGAATCAGGACACGATAATTGAGCTCTTCATAAAAGCCCGTTGCTGCCTGCTGCAGTATTATTCTTGAAAAAAGAAGACCGATGGTCATTTCTGTTACTGCTTTTATTCCTGAACTCCAGACCAGTAAATAAAATATGAAGTAAACAATAAATCCGCTGCCTGCTATCAGTGCGGCCGAGCTTTTCTTCGGGCTCAATACCTCTCTGCTTGTTTTTTTATATATTTTTCTTATAACAAACAAAATAATAAATCCAAAGATAATTCTTAATGCACTGCTGAAGATGTACCAGTCGGTACCCTGAAAAAACTGCATCCCCAGAAGGGATACCATGACAAATACACCTGCAATGACCACCGCCCAGAGTATTCCGGAATATTTCTTGCTGCACAATATTTTTCTCATCGCAATACCTCTGCACAATCAGATACGTGTTTTATTCAGACTTTTCCTGCTCAGCAGGCACACACATTCAACAGTAGCTTCAGCGTCCCAACCGATTTCTGACGTTTCCTGTCCGTCAAAAAACACAGGGAATCGGAATCTGATGCTCTTTAAGAATCTGCCGTCAGGAAGTTTATCTTCATACAACTCAATTCGCTCAATGAAGCAATTAAGAAATTCCTTTTTCTCTGCATCAGTGAACTTATCATATAGTTTATCAAAATATAGCAGAAATTGGTAGACCTGTTTTTCAGAAATTTTCTGCTGCTGAATATTTGATAGTCTGGTTTCCGTTTCCTCAATGCTATCCTCAATAGCAGCAATCTCATCATACAGCTTATACAGTCTGTCCTGCATATCCGTATACTTGCGGTCATAATGTTTATCAGGTACATCTAAAGAATCTATTTGCTGTCCCAGCTTATTCTTTGCTCCGTTGAGCTGGCGCAGCTTTTTGCGCAAGGTTTCTATCTCCTGCTCCAGCTCGCTCGTATCTATTCTTGCTCCTATTTTTTCACGGATTGCATTTTCAAACTTCGGGTTCTGCACCAGCTTCAGTATAACCTCTTCGACCGCAGCATTGACCTTTTCCTGTCCCCATTGCTTTCTGTAAGAGCATTTATGTCCGTCAACTTCAAGGCGGTGTTTGCAGGCATAGTAATAGTAATCCTTATACAGCGTGCCATCCTTTTTACGCTTACGATTCACATTACCGTACAACGAAGCACCGCAAACGGGACACTTTATCAATCCCGATAAAAGATGTTCACGCTCCAGGTGGTATATTTTTTCCGTTTTGCCTCCGGTAGCTTCTCGCTTTTTTCTTGCGAGCTCCCATACTTCTTCGGATATTATTTCCTCATGAATCCCGTCGTAAACAGGATATGAATCCTGCTTGACTATACGGTATTCATTTCTTTTACCGGATATCTTCTCGTTCTTTCTTCGACCGTATGCAATCTTTCCGCAATAAACGGGGTTATCCAAAACCATACGCACAAAGTGAGCAGAGAACATATCCAGTGTATTATTCTGCCGCTGCTTTTTAACATAGCCGTGGTTATTTAGATAATGAGCAATTGAAGCTGCTCCCATTGTTGTGTTGACAAACTTGTCGAAGATGAGGCGAATAACCTCCGCCTCATCTTCAGCTATCAGCAGTTCACCATTTTCGAGCTTATAGCCATACGGTGCAAAGCCGCCATTCCATTTTCCTTCCCGAGCCTTTTGGCGGCGACCTTCCATTGTCTGAACAAGTATATTTTCACGCTCAATTTCTGCAACGGCTGACAATACTGAAATCATCAGCTTACCGCTGTCCTTTGAGCTGTCGATACCGTCTTCTACGCAGATTAGATTAACTCCGTAATCCTGCATACTCTGGAGAGAACACAATACATCTGCTGCGTTTCGTCCAAATCTGGACAGCTTAAAAACAAGCACGTAATCAATCTTGTCTTTGCCCGATTCTATATCACTGAGCATCTGTCGAAACCCCGGACGACCATCAGTATTTTTACCGGATTTGCCGGCATCAGAGTATTCTCCGGCAACAACCATCTCCTGAAACTCTGCGTATCTGCGGAGTTTTTCTTTTTGTGCATCAAGGCTGAATCCGTCAACCTGCATAGCAGTAGATACTCTTGTGTAAATATAACACCTTTTAGCGCTCATAATTTCCTCCAGATAATTCCACACATGTTATATTATCGTCCCAACCATTGTAGCACTATAATTGAACAATTTCAACTACAGACATCGTTTGTGTCTTTTGATTCGTTAGGGGTAACAGTGCTTTGATTGGCACTGTCTCTGCTATCTTCTTCAGTTGCAGCTATCTCATCGCCATACTTCTCAATCATTCTTGTGAGGAAATCTATGCATCTATTGAACTCAATGTTCACTGCAGCCACCTCACTTCATGTAGTTGAGCACAACTACATCGAGCCGCTGAATCTCGTGCGGCAAAACATCAGGCTGACCGTGCCCAAGATTGTGGCTGACTATCGCAAGTGCAGTGCGGTCGTATACCTCACCATATCTCTTGCCACGGCAACGGTAGAGGCCTCGGTCAGCAATGAAGTGTTCCTGATTGCGCATAACCTCGTCATACAATGACTTTGCATAATCGCGGCGATGCTGATGCAGCGGCTCACGCTCCGGGATTATGCGGTCAGGGAATACCTTTTTACAGCCATCAGAGCGCAATCCATTACGCTGCCGGGCCTCTTCTATGACAGATACAACAAACTTGCGCTCATGCTCAAGCACTGGAGCCCATCGCTCTTTGCCGCCTTTCTCGTGGAGATGTATAAGCAGCCTACCATTTTCGTCTGTCTTGAGACAATCAACAGTAAGCCTTTTAAGACCTCCACGGCGTGCGCTGGTTGCTGCGGCAAAGCGATGAATATACTGAGTATCCTCACGGAATTCGTGAATCTCAGGTGCATTTCGGGTACGTTTATTATCTTCGCTTTTCCTGTCGGGCAAATCTACTCCGAATTCTTTTACATCGCAATTAAACACGCAGGCAAGAGCATAAGCCCTTGTGTGAACTGTACTTGCGGAAAGTTTGCGGGCAATATTGTCCTGCAGATATTCAGCCACATGACGCTTTGTTTCTTCAAGAGTTCTGACATTCGAATGCTCTTTGAGTACCCAGTTGATGAATGTCCGAGCTTGCTTCTTGTATGTGGCATCTGTGGAGTTTTCACCGTACGAGAAAACACCTTTGACCGTATGCGTTTCGCCGGTTTCCCGGCTGAGTTTGTGAGCTTCTTTCTTAAGCTCATCTTTGCCCTCACCAAATCTATGGCGAGCGTTCACGGCTTTAACCATCTCGTGAACTATTCTGGATTTTCTGCTCATAATGAGTAGTCCTTTATTATGTATTTCCCATTTCTGACTGGTCGTAAGGTAACCACCCATCGTTAAAAGAGGTTTCTTTCAACCTCACGAACGGGAGTGCGAAAGGTTGGGCTACTCTTCTGTGAGGTAACCGCTTTTTCGCGGGATACAATCCGCACACATACGCCCGTTGTCGCTGTGCGTCGGCGCAGAGAAATCGCACTGTACTGCCACAAACACTTATAGCAATACACTTTCTCCTCTGTCTTTTGATATTTCAAAAAGATGATATATAAACAAAGCGGCCGAATGAAAATCGCACTCATTCAGTCGCTTTGGTAATACAAGAAATTCCGTTATGTAATATTCTTGCCGTATGAAATTTTATCATAAAGCATCAGACGGTCAGTGTGTTGCGGCAGAGAGTTCCGGATATTGCCGGTTTACGTCTGCTATGGCACCTGTCTTAGCTTTATGCGTTTAGATTTATTAATTAAATAATTTGATATTAGATTTACTTTCAAATATTCAGCCTGATAGTTATCAATCAGGCTTTAGGTCAAATCTTCCGGCACACGGGTTAGAGGCCATCAAATTTCCTTTGCGAAATAAAAAAGCCACATCAACAGCATTTTGCCATTAACATGGTTTGGATGCTCGCACTTAATGCGAGTAATATATAGACTTCTCAAGGAAGCCGAACATATATCGCTCAACACATGATGGTACACTTACCCCTTGGAGCAAAAACAAAACAGCACGCGAATTACAGTCGAAACTGCAAGAGGCACTCGCATCAGTTTCACACTGCAAAAACGCAGCAAATGATGCGTAAAAGAAATTACGTTGAATATAATATATCACACCGCACACAATTTGTCAACTACTAATTTAGAATTAACACAATATCTTGTGCGTTTCTTTGTGCCAGATAAACCGTACAAGCACCGCAGACTGGCACAGAGATATACAAGTTACCCTGTGCTTGGCCGGTTACCCCCGCACTTTTTTTGCGGAAAGTAACCTGCCAAGGTCTGCGCGGTCATGTCGGCTGCATCAGTTTATGGTGGCAGTCAGCAGCTATTCGTCGGATTTGCACGTGCGTTTTTCCATCAGGTATTCAATGGCGGATGTCAAGATTTCATTCTGGTATTCCAGATTTACGATTTCGCATTCGAGCAGCTTTGACATTTCAAGAAGTTGCGTCAATGAGTAAAAACCATTAAGCATAGGTATTACCCTCGCTCTCTTCAAAATACCCAACTAAATTACCCAGCAGTTCAAATAGCTGACTGTTCTTTCGTTTGAGCTCGGATTTTCTTTGCTGCAGTTTTTCGATTTTTACAGTAAGTCTTTCTCGCTCTTTCCGAAGGTTTTCATCATTCATTGTATTGCTCAAAATTGGTTACCTCCGAAGATGATATTTCCCAGTTTTTCTGAGAGAGGAATATTCTCCGAGCTGCACACAGGGCAGCAGTCGGATACACAGGTTTCTTTGATACAGTCCATATTTTCATCCGTTGCCGGAAAACTGGTTTGCATACCGCAACTGGGACAAACAAAGGATGCAATTCCGTTTTCTTCACTGATAATGAAGCCGCCGATAATGGTGTGTTTGGCTTTAGAGTCACGAGCAAGATATTCCTCCACCGTCTCGCAGCCGTCAAGAAGTGTACTCATAGCTACCTCAAATGCACACTGTACATTAAGTGTATCTTCATTTTCTGGATTCTGTTCAAGCAGCTTATCTATGCACTCCTTGGTCGTAATAAGATATGATAACAGATTCGCTCTCTGTGCGGCGTTGAGCTTGGGCAGTTCGGGAGACTTGAATGCGGGTGTGGAAATTGAGGGGTTAACAAGATTTTTATTCATAAGATTTCACCATGCACTAACATTTAGTAGTGCATTCCTTTCTAATAATTTTGTGATTAAGTGTATTGCAATTAGTCGTCGGACTGGTCATTACTGCGATTCAGACGTTCTTTTTCTTCTCTTTCCTCTTCAGCTGCTCTTTGAGCACGGATGATTTCAAAGTAGAATCCGATTTCCTGATCCAACTTATATGAGCAATCAGGACAGCAAGCGGTAACGCATCCCTTGTTACGAATTTCGTCCATATAACGCTCATCGTCAGCAGGAAAATTGACTTGCTTGTTACATCGTGGACAGATAAAGGAGCGAACGCCGTTTTCTTCAACGATGATATCGCTGCATACTATTTCGTATTTTCTGGAAGTATCTCGTCTAAGGAACTCTTCAACTGTAGAACATCCGTCAAGCAGGATTTCGACTATCGTGGTAAAATAGTCATCTATTTTCTGCATGAATATTGGAGCGTTTGTTATCTTTAAGTGCTGCTTAAGTTCTCGAAAAAGCATCATTATGTAGGTGAACAGCTCTGCTCTTTTCCTGGCCGAGAGTTTAGGAAGTTCAGGAAAAGTATGAGCTTCGGAAAAGTTTTCGTGACTGAATAAGGTGCTCATAAAGGTATCTCCTTGGTGTATAGAAAATTGTATTCACATCTCCCTTGGCGCCGTAGAGAGATGTGGCAGAGTTGCCAAAACACGAAATATCGTGTTTATTAGGTCATTATAGCATGCACATTCGTATTTGTCAACAGCTATTTACAAAAATAATACGATTTTTCGTATTGGCTTATTGTTTAACGTTGAAGTTTATAGTATCATTACATACAGAAGGAGGATTAATATGTCAAAAGAAGAATACGTAAAATCAATGATTTCCCAATCCGGCCTTACAGTTAAGGCTTTTGCCGAAAGTGTCGGGTTACCATATACCACTTTACTGAGTATGCTCAGCAGAGGTCTCGAAGGTGCATCGCTCAGCAATGTCCAGAAACTTTGCACCGGATTATCAATTACAGTTAACGATTTACTTGCTGTCGAGGATGGCGGAAATACATCAGAACCGTTTGTGTTCTCTGAACAGGAAAAGCTGTTAATAATGAGGTACAGAGAAAAGCCAGAAATGCACGCTGCGATAGGTACTCTTCTTGGAATAACACAATAATTCACTTGATTCATTGCTTAATTGTTATATATTCCAATCGCAGTATATATAAGACTCTTTAATATAAAAACCGCTACAGATTGCAATTTCTGCGGCGGTTTTATTTATATATAAGATAGTACAACCATATTTTTATAGGATAATCATCTTACAGCGGTCGATTCAACGCAAAAGTTATTTTGTGCATAAACAAAGCAATCCTGTTCATTTTCTTTTTGCTTTGGATATTATAAAATGCAATCAGAAAAAGAAAAGCAACACACCCGTAAACAAGAGATAAGCAAGGAGACTTCCACTATGAAAAGAAAATCTTTTGTATGGTACAACGAGCTTGATAACAAATTGCCGCAAAACGAGCAAATGTAATTTGTGCATTTGCAGCAGTTGGATTTCACTTTTCCTTCAACCAACAACTAAGGCTGTCAAGAACAGTAAAAATTCTTTCTTCTGATGACGTAAGAAAACAAACAATGTTTTATTAATGAAAGGATGAATTTAATTATGAGCACTGCATTATCTCTCAACAATATCAATGTGAACGACTTTCTTAAGCTTATAGATACCTGCAAAGGCGATCTCTACCTCGTAACCGATGAGGGAGACAGACTCAACCTCAAGAGCAAGCTTTGCCAGTTGATCGGTCTCTCCAATCTCATCGACGGCGGCATTATCCATACTGCTTCTCTGGTGTGCACAAGCATTGAGGACGAACGTCTGCTGGTTCGCTACAAGCTCTACAAGACCATTGATGCAGCATCCGAGGACGCCTCCGATGTCAATCCTGCAGAAGAGGACGAAGTTGCTTAACAGTGGTCAGATCAGCATATCACGAAATCAAAATTACACTTCTCTCCGCAATTTTCTTGCTCCGGGAGAACATTCATCAGAATACGCCTTAGTTGTGATATAGGGGCTGCCATCGCAGCAAATGGCAGCCCCACCCCTTCTTAAAAAATCTGCCTCACCGAGTTTTTCGGTGAGGCTTCTTAATTTTACTGCAAAAATCAGCCAGAATATTTAGCTCTATATTCAGACGGAGACATCCCTGTGCTCTTACGGAATAGTCTGCTGAAATAGAGGGCGTTATCATAACCCACTGCATAGGCAATCTCAGTTATGTTCTTGTCGGTCTTTTCCAGCATATTTTTAGCCGCAGATATGCGAAGTGAGAGAATGTACTGCATCGGTGTTACCTTTACCGTGTTTTTGAAGCTGTGAATAAACCAGTTAGTGCTTATAAGGTGTTCCTTTGCATACTGCTCAACACTTATGGCCTTGTTGTAGTTTTCGTTGAAATAGTGCAGAGCACGCTCAATTTCGTTGAGCACATCACTGCCGGACTGGCGTCCCTCCTGAATATAGCGGTTTATCATCAGAAGTATATGCCGAAGCAGCATGCTGAGCAGCTCCTCATGATTGGCTCTGCGAAGCTGCAGTTCCTGAATCATCTGCTTATATATCCACTGGTAATCGGGAGAGGTACCGGTGAAAAAGACATTCTCATCCTTGGGCAGGGCGTAGTGCTCGATGATCTGTTCCACCTGATGACCGGTGAAATGCACCCAGTAGACTTCGGTTTTATCCTCGGCATAGTAATAGTAAACCTGCGGCTCGCCGGGGCGATAGAGGATCATGTTTCCTTTTGTGACGATACGCTCTGTGCCATTAAGGAAGAAATGCCCCTTTCCCGAGGATATGTACAGCAGCTGGTAGTCGTTTCTGCCCTCGGGGTGTTCGGTTTTTATTATCGGAGTAGTATGGACGCGGTAGTATCCGCAGTTGTTTATTCTCAGAGGCACCGACAGATCTTCTGTATTCGGGTTTTTGTCAGCAGGATATGCAACATTTATATACATATGATACTTCCTTTCTGCCTTTTGATGATATATCCATTATACTCCTGTTTTTACCTGTATTCAATACAAGCAAAGTGATTTTGTGCATGATTCAAGAGATTGAGTTTATTGTGATATTCCGGACGCCGAAGTAAAATATAATCGAACAGGGAGACAGAAATCCCGAAAAAATCACATTTTTAAGGAGAAAGTTGTCATGGAAAGAAAGTATCTCAAGTGGTATCACAAACTTGGCTATGGATCAGGTGACGTGGCAGGAAATGTAGTTTATGCATTTCTCTCGTCCTTTGTAATGTTCTATCTCACCGAATCCATCGGTCTGAGCATGGGCATTGTCGGAACGCTGATGGCTGTTTCCAAAATCTTTGACGGTGTGTCTGATTTCTTCTTCGGCAATCTTATCGACCGGACCAACACAAAAATGGGCAAGGCTCGTCCGTGGATGATCTATGGTTATATCGGCTGTGCCGTGGCTCTCGCTGCTACCTTCGCTGTTCCTACCGGTTGGGGAGAAACCGCGCAGTATGTCTACTTCTTCATCACATACACTCTTCTAAATGCGGTATTCTTCACGGCTAACAATATCGCCTACGCTTCCCTCACCGCACTGATAACCAAGAACACCAACGAGCGAGTACAGCTCGGCTCCATTCGCTTCATCTTTGCCTTTGCCACCAGCATGGTCATTCAGTACATAACCATTCAGGCGGTTGACTGGTGCGGAGGCGGCGCAGAAGGCTGGAGAACTGTAGCAATCATTTACGCTGTTATCGGACTTATCGTAAATACCATCTCCGGTCTTTCGGTCAAGGAAATCAAAGAACTTGACGACGAAATGGACGAGGAGCGCAAAGAGGAGCACAAGCTCACTTTTGTTCAGTCGGTAAAGCTCCTTCTCTCAAATAAATACTATGTTCTTATCTGCTTTACCTATCTTTTTACCCAGATTTATTCTACAATGATATCAATGGGTATCTACTACATGAAGTACATTCTCGGCGATGAAAACTACTTCAGCACTTTTTCACTCTATATAAACATTCCGCTTATTATCGGTCTGATCGTCGCTCCGTTCCTAATCAAAAAGCTTAAGGGAATGTATGGTATCAATGTTTGGAGCTATGTGCTTGCAACAGTCGCACGCGGTCTGGTTATCGTTGCGGCATACTTCGGAAGCATTCCCCTCATGCTCGTCTTCACAGCACTTGCCGCACTCGGAACCAGTCCTCTGCAGGGTGACCTTAACGCTCTGATTGCGTCCTGCTCCGAGCATACAACCCTCAAAACCGGCAAGAGAATCGACGGCATGATGTATTCCTGCTCGTCCCTCGGTATCAAGATCGGCGGCGGTATCGGCACCGCAATCTGCGGCTGGCTGCTCGACGCTGCTGGCTATATCGAACACGCCGCTTCCCAGCCTGATTCCTGCATTGCAATGCTCAACTTCCTCTATCTGTGGGCACCCATGATTCTTTGCGCAGCAGTAACAATCCTGCTTTCCTTCCTTAAGGTCGAGAAGGCAAACAAGCTTCTGATTGAGAAAAAAGAGAACGCTTAAAGGAGAATAACCATGAGAGAATATGAAAGTTTTGAACGCATAGGAACCACTCCTCACCGCAGTTACTATATTCCGTTTGCCGCCGATGACAAGGTTAAGACCAGATACGGTATTGTCGATAGATTCGCAAGTTCGGAGTTCATGTCTCTCGATGGCGAATGGCTTATAAAGCAGCATCCAAACGTGCAGGAGGCGGACATAAACGAGAAGCTCGACAGGACCATCCCCGTGCCGTCCTGCGTTCAGATGCACGGCTTCGATCAGATTCAGTATCTGAACACTCGATATCCGTTTCCTGTTATGCTGCCGCATATCCCTTACGAGAATCCCTGTTGGCATTACCGCCGCACATTTGAGATAAGCAAGCAGAGTGGTAAACGCTATTACATCAACTTTGAGGGCGTGGACAGTGCATTTTATCTCTACATCAACGGCAAGTACAAGGGCTATTCCCAGATTTCCCACGCCACAAGCGAATTCGATATAACCGATTGGGTAAATGAGGGTGAGAACACAGTAGATGTGCTTGTGCTCAAGTGGTGCATCTCCACCTACCTTGAGTGCCAGGATAAGTTCCGCTTCTCGGGCATTTACCGCAATGTATACCTGCTCACCCGTCCCGAGCATCACATCACCGACTACAAAATTGACACTGCTTTCCGTGGCAATGACGGCGTGCTGACCTTTGCAAATGAGAGCATGATCGACATTGAGCTTGAGATTGGTCGCCAGAAAAAGACCGTCTTTGCAGGACAGTCTGCAGAGATAATTATTAAGAACGTCCGTCGATGGGATGCTGAAACCCCTTATCTCTACACTCTCACTCTGAGTGCAGGCGGCGAGAAGATTATCGAAAAAGTCGGCTTCCGTGAGGTCACCATAGATGGCTGTGTGTTCAAGCTTAACGGTGAGGCCGTTAAGCTCAAGGGCGTCAATCGCCACGACTTCAACTGCAGAACGGGCGCAACCGTCAGCCTTGCAAATATCATTGAGGATCTGAAGCTGATGAAGTCGCTCAATGTAAACGCTGTGCGAACCTCTCACTATCCCAACCGTCCCGAGTTCTATCAGCTTTGTGACTATTACGGACTCTATGTAATGGACGAAGCCGATCTGGAAATGCACGGAGCCTGCACCCGTGACGGCGGCTATGAACAGCCCCTCTGGGAAGAATATGCAGAAAACGAAATCTTCACCGACGGCATCACCGACCGCCATGTTTCTCTTGTAGAAAGAGACAAGAACCGCCCCTGCGTCATCATCTGGTCGCTGGGCAATGAAAGCTCTTTCGGCAAGGCCTTTTTTGCAGGTGCAAGATACATCAGACACCGCGATTCCCGTCCTGTCCACTACGAAAGCCTGCAGAACGCCGACAGTAAGTATTACTACACCGAGCTCGTGGATATGGTCAGCATGATGTATCCCAGTATTGAGAAGATCAAGGCTGATGTCCTTGACAATCCGAGAGAAAACCGCCCCTTTGTGCTGTGCGAGTACACCCACGCCATGGGCAACAGCTGCGGAGACATCGCCGAATACTGGCAGCTCATCTACGAAAACGAGCAGATGATGGGCGGCTTTGTGTGGGAGTGGGCTGACCATGCTATCAAGACCTCCAAGGGCTTCCTGTACGGCGGCGACTTCGGAGAAGCCGACCACGACGGCAACTTCTGTGCCGACGGTCTGCTCACTCCCGACCGCAAGCTCAAGTCAAATGCCCTTGAGATGAAAGCGGTTTACAGCGGCAAGGTTGCGTCCAAAGTTGATGAATCGGTTGCTATTCCTGAACAGAAGCGTAATGCCTCCGCTCTGGCAATTGAGGTCAACGAACACACCGGCGAAATCACTTCCATAAAGGCAAACGGCAGGGAAGTGCTGCTTTCTCCGATGCACTTCAATATCACTCGCTACACCGATAATGACCGCGAGCTTGTTCCTCACTGGAATGACAGATGCAAGCTGCACCTATGCAAGCCACACATTTTCTCATGCAGCAAGACAGAAAACGGCTACACCCTCGCCGGTGTACTGGCAGCCAATTGCCTTATGCCAGCGGTAAACTTCACCGCTGAATATACCGTTTCGGGCAGCGAGCTGATTGTTTCGCTCGAATACAAGATCGCTGAATATGTTGAGCATATGCCGCGTTTCGGCATTGAGTTTGCTGTTGATAAGACATACAGCAACTTCTCCTTTGTCGGCTTCGGTCCGACTGAAAGCTATATCGACAAAAACATTGCCTGTGATTACGGCTATTACGAGAGCAGTGCCGAGAAGAATTACGACTGCGGTTATGTCCGTCCTCAGGAATCCGGCAGCCATTATCACAGCAGATACCTGGGTGTTGATAACCTCTTCTCTGTGACTGCCGAAAATCCCTTCTCCTTCTCGGTAAATCCCTATACCACCGCTCAGCTTCGTGATACGCTTCACGCCTTTGAGCTTAAGAAGAACGACTTTGTCAACGTGTGCATCGACCTTGCCATGAGGGGTGTAGGATCACACTCCTGCGGTCCTGATCTTGCGGAACGCTACGAGATTCCCAGAGATGGAAAGAACACTTTCAGATTTGTTTTCTAATTATCTGAAGCAGTAGGAAAGGGTGACTAAGATGAACATCAGCGAAGTCCTTATAAGAATAAAAGAAAATGCGTTTGATCCGCTGTTTGCACAGCTTTACGGAGATTCACAGAAAACGCTTGAACATCAGAAAGACCGTTATACCAAAGCTCTGGAAAGCTTTATGGCTCTTTATCCCCGGCACGAAGAAGTCAAGCTGTTCTCCGCACCCGGCAGAACCGAAATAGGCGGCAACCATACCGACCATCAGCACGGCTGCGTACTGGCTGCTGCGGTCAATCTCGATGTAATCGCGGTTGTCTCCTTCCACAACGAGGGTGTTATCCGTGTGGCATCAGAGGGTTATGAGCCCTTTGAGGTATCTCTTGATGACCTGTCCGTTCAGCAGGGAGAAATCAGCTCGACTGCAATGGTACGCGGCATAGCTAACAGATTTTCCGAGATGGGCGTTGCAATCGGCGGCTTTGATGCCTATACCACCTCTGATGTCATCGGCGGCAGCGGAATTTCGTCCTCCGCGGCATTTGAAACGCTCATTGGCACGATAATTGACGAGCATTATAACGGCGGTAAAGCCGGTGCGGTGGAGATTGCCAAGATAGGTCAGTATGCCGAAAACGTGTATTTCGGCAAAAACAGCGGTCTTATGGATCAGATGGTAAGTTCTATGGGCGGGCTTGTTTCAATCGACTTTTTCAACACGCAGAATCCTGCAATCAAAAGCTTTCAGTACGACTTTGAACAAGCAGGTTATTGTATCTTTATCACCGACACAAAGGGAAGTCATGCCAATCTGACCGATGACTATGTTGCCATCCGTGACGAGATGGAAAGAGTTGCTGTGTTCTTTGGCAAGCAGTACTTGCGCGAGGTAGAGGAAAGAGAGTTTTACGCTGCACTTCCTGAAATTCGAAAAGCCTGTTCGGATCGTGCCATACTCCGCGCAGCACACTTCTTTGATGAAAATCGACGGGCATTTATGGAAGCCTTAACCCTTGAAAAAGGCAATGTAGAGGAATTCCTCACTCTTGTTCGTCAGTCGGGCGAGTCCTCTGCCAATCTCCTGCAGAATCTTTATTCCTGTTCCAAAGCAACCAATCAGGAGATTCCGCTTGCGATAATGATGAGCAAGAGAATCTTGAACGGCAGAGGTGCTGTGCGAGTGCACGGCGGAGGCTTTGCTGGAACGATTCAGGCATTCGTACCGCTTGATCTTGCAGATGAATACATCAAGGAAATGGACAGAATATACGGAGAAAAATCCTGCATGAAGATGCGTATAAGACCCTTTGGCGGAATTGAAATAACAAAGGAGTGCGAGTAATATGAGTATTCTTGTTTTAGGCGGCGCGGGCTATATCGGCTCCCATACTGTTCTTGAGCTTGTCAGAGCAGGTCACGATGTTGTCATTGCCGATAATCTTGTAACCGGCTACCGCAAGGCTGTTCCCCAAAAGGCACGCTTCTATGAAGGTGACCTGCGTGATTTTGATTTTCTCGATAATCTTTTCAAAACCGAGAAAATTGATGCTGTAATTCATTTTGCCGCCTATTCTCTGGTTGGCGAAAGTGTAACGAATCCGCTGAAATACTACGACAATAACCTCTACGGTACCAAGGTGCTGCTTGATGCAATGGTAAAGAACGGCATCGATAAGATAGTATTCTCCTCTACCGCAGCAACCTACGGCGAACCTGAGAACATTCCCATTCTTGAAAGCGACCGCACCTGCCCGACCAACCCCTACGGCGAGACCAAGCTGGCGATGGAAAAGATGTTCAGCTGGACGGCAAAGGCTCACGGTCTGAGATATGTATCTCTGCGTTACTTCAACGCCTGCGGCGCTGACGAGAGCGGAACCATCGGTGAGGCTCACAACCCCGAAAGTCACCTTATTCCGCTTATTCTCCAGGTTCCCAACGGCAAGCGAGAATCTATTTCCATATTTGGAAACGATTATAACACCCCTGACGGCACCTGTATTCGTGACTATATCCATGTCACCGACCTTGCTCAGGCCCATATTCTCGCCGTTAAGTATCTTGAAAACGGCGGAGAGAGCGACATCTTCAACCTCGGCAACGGCATCGGCTATTCGGTGCGTGAGGTCATTGACACCGCAAGAAAGGTGACAGGACACCCTATTCCCGAAGTCGAAGTGCCCAGACGCGCAGGCGACCCTGCAATGCTCGTCGCATCAAGCGAAAAGGCAAAGAGCGTACTCGGCTGGAAGCCTGAGCACGACAACCTCGAGGAAATAATCGCCAGTGCATGGAACTGGCACAAAAATCACCCCAACGGTTATAACGACTGATAAAGGAGAGTGGCACCATGATTTACTCCGCAGTACAGACACTCATTGACTATGCGCTCAAAAACGAGCTTATCACAGCAGATGATATCTATGTTGTTCGAAACCGCCTTATGGAAGCGCTGGGGCTTTCAGATTGGGAAGAAATCGCCGCAGATTGCTCAGGAAAGAGCATTGATGAGATCCTGCTGCCTCTGATCGAATATGCCTGCGAAAGCGGCATCATTGCCGATACTGCAAACTCTCGTGACCTTTTTGACACAAAGCTGATGGGCGAGCTTACTCCCATGCCCAGAGAGATTGTCGCAGAGTTCAGACGCAGATATGCAGACTCTCCGGAAGCTGCAACCGATTGGTATTTTGACATAAGCAAAAAACTCAATTATGTGCGTACAGGAAGAATCGAACGCGATCTCAAGTGGCAGTATGAAAGCGAATACGGCACTCTTGATATAACCATCAACTGCTCAAAGCCCGAAAAGGATCCGCGTGACATAGCAGCCGCAAAAACGCAGAAGTCGGTCGCATATCCCAAATGCCAGCTCTGTCCCGAAAACGCAGGCTTTGCAGGTCACGCATCACACCCTGCTCGGCAGAATCTTCGCCCCGTTCCAATGACGGTAAACGGTGAGCCGTGGCAGTTTCAGTATTCGCCCTACGGCTACTACAATGAGCACTGCATCGTGTTCAACGAGAAGCACATTCCCATGGTCATTGACGCAGCAGTCTTCCCTAAGCTGTTTGATATAATCGACTATCTGCCGCATTATATGGTAGGCTCCAATGCTGATCTTCCCATCGTGGGCGGTTCTATCCTCAGCCACGAGCATTTCCAGGGCGGCAATTATACCTTCGCAATGGCGAAAGCACCCATTGAAACGGAGTTTGAAATGCAGGCATATCCGAATATCAAAGCAGGTATCGTAAAGTGGCCGATGTCGGTTATCCGTGTCAGCTCCGAAGACAGAGGCGAGCTTGCAAAGTGCTGCAGCGATATTCTTTCCGCGTGGATAGCATATACCGATGAATCGGTCGGCATCTTCTCTGAAACCGACGGAACACCCCACAACACCATCACGCCCATCGCAAGAAAGAACGGTGACAGATACGAGTGCGATCTTGTCCTGAGAAACAATATCACTTCCAAGGAGCGTCCTCTCGGTATTTTCCACCCCAACCCCTCGCTGCATCACATCAAGAAGGAAAACATAGGTCTTATCGAGGTAATGGGCCTTGCGGTTCTGCCCGCCAGACTTGCAAAGGAACTTGTCATGCTCGAAAAAGCGATGCTTGCGGATGAAGATATCACAGCCGTTCCCGAGCTTGCACCGCACGCCGAGTGGGCAAATCAGATTCTCGCTGACTATCCTGACTTTGCAGAGCCTAATGCCCGTCAGATAATCGAAAAAGAGGTTGGCAGAGTGTTCATGGAGGTTCTCGAGGACGCAGGTGTGTTCAAGAGAAATGAAGATGGACGCAGAGCATTTATGAGGTTTGTTGCGGTAATAAGTAAAGAATAAAAAACATATATCATATATGTTAAAAAAGCAAATCGGGCAGCCAATAAATAGTTCATGGTTGCCCGATTTTTCTAATTATAGCAGTTGATTATAAAGTATTAAAATGTTGTATAATTCAACACTTCAATATTATTATTTCTGCAAACCAACTTAAGAATGAGACTTGCTGCAAAATTGCAACAGGTATCATTTTTTTACAATATACTACTTTAATCCACCATACCAAAATGCCTGAGTGCTGCAACGATTGCATCTTCCTTTTCTTTAGGGCAGTTTGGCACTTTGGGATTATCAGATTTCGCCTTGTTATAACTTTCTCCAAATTCAAGACCTAACTTGCGTTTGACTTGAGAAATGTTAAGTGTGGATACTTTTAATCCATAGTTATTCAGGACATAGTCCTTTATTTCCTTATATGTTGCTTTTGATTCGGCAGAGGTGATATCAAGCTCGTCAAGGTTAATGTCGATATGTATTACATCATCCGGCTTTTTCTGGACAAAAGAACAACCGACTCGACATGTGCCGTTCTCGGGAACATATCTACGGGGGTTGCAAGGTGAGTGCCGTCAGGCTTTTGTGTCACTTCGTAGCCGAGTGTAGCAAATACAGCACAGTCACGTGCAAGTGTTGCAGGGTCACAGGAGACGTATACAATTCGCTCCGGTGACATTTTGGCAACCGTTTTTATAAGTGCTTCGTCACAACCTTTCCTCGGCGGGTCAAGGATTATTACGTCGGGCTTTATACCCTCTGTTTTGAGTTCCTCTGCTGCGGCCGATGCATCGGAGCAGATGAAGCGTGCGTTGCCGATATCATTGAGCCGAGCGTTCTTTTTAGCGTTTTCTATCGCAGGTGCAACAATTTCGACACCTATGAGCTTTTTAACTTTTCGTGCCATTGTAAGACCTATTGTAC
>JAZUNN010000048.1:0-61301 GCA_045604155.1 Acutalibacteraceae bacterium | reverse complement strand
GCTTCGCTTTCAAAGGCACTCAGCATACGGTTCTGTGCCTTACTCCCCTATCTGACCACTAAATGTTTTAGAAAATGAAACTGACGAATCGAAACGATTCGTCAGTTTTTTATTCTTTATTCTTTGGTTTAACGTTTACGGAATAATATGTGTAGTACACAACAAAGCCGGGCTTTGCGCCGTTAGGCTTTTTGATGTTTTTAACATCTGTATAGTCTACTGTGACTATAGTTCCATCCTTTGCAGAGCTGTAGTATGCCGCTATTTCTGCCGCTTCCACAATCGCATCGTCAGGTATTTCCTGACCTTCGCTGAGAAGCAAAACATGGGAGCCGGGGCACTTCTGAGCATGGAGCCACATATCGCCCTTTCTGCCTGTTTTGAAGGTTAGCTTATCATTCTGAATATTATTTCTGCCAACGAGCACGGTAAGACCCTGAGAAGTTTTGAATTCAAGGGGCGGAAGTGCTTGTTTTTTCATTTGCTTTTTGTTTGATTTTTTAGGCTTTATAAAGCCTTGAGATACAAGCTCATCCTTAATCTCAGAAAATTCTCTCTCAAGAGTTGAACGGGAAAGCATATCACGGACAGACTCGAGATAGATTAAATCCTGCTCCCCTTCTTCGATAAGCCGTATAAGCATATTTTCTGCCGTACACGCTTTATGATATTCCTTATAAAGCTTTTGCGCATTCTGTGACGGAGTAAGCGCAGGGTCAACAGAAACCTTAACGATATTGTTTTCATCATAATAGTTTTCAACTTCATACACGCTTAAGCCTTTTTCCAGCTTATATTGTGATGCAGTAATCAATTCTGCTTTTATGCGAAGCTCGTCTCTGTCGGCACATTTTTTCAAATCATCCCGTTGGTTATTAAGCTTTCTTGATATTCGCTCAATAGCATTATCAAGCATCTTGAAAAGCTCTGCGCCCTTTGAGCGGGTTCTGAGAACTCTGTCTCTCTCGCTATAGAAGCCTTCGAGAAGAGAAAAAACATCTTCTTTCTCTATTGTTTTCAGGCTATTGCCATACTGAGTAACAGGAAGAAAGCTGAAATCCATAGGCTTTTCTGATTCATCGAGAACCATTGTAGGTTTAATATCCCCTGAAATAAGCATTGTTTTAAGGGAGCTCAACTCGCTGAAAAGCTTCATTTTTTCATCGCTGCTAAGCTCATCTATGCTCTTATCGTCACCACACACGCGAAAAGCCAGCTCTCTTGCAAGAAACGGAGAAACGCCTTGGAGTGTCTTTAATATTGCAGAGGATAATTTGGCGTTGCTAGCTCCTAAAACCGCTCCACAGGCTTCCTGCGGCTCAGAAGATATTAAAGATACCTTATCTTGAGATGGGGGAAGTTTATATTGTGCGCCGGGAAGGACAAGGCGGAAGGATGATTTTTCAGCATCTACTCTACGCAATGCATCTACTACCCTGTTTTCATCGTTGATAAGGATAACGTTACTATGCTGCGCCATAATCTCCACAGCAAGGGTTAATTTTACTTTGTCACCGATTTCATTTGTAGCATCAAAATCGACAAAAAGAATTCTGTCACTTTCGTGCTGTCTGAACTGTTTGATAATTGCGCCCGTAAGGTATTTACGAAGAAGCATACAGAACATCGGCGGCACTGCAGGGTTTTCTATCTCCGCTTTTGTAAAGTGGATTCGGGGTGAGTTTGCACGGGCGCAAAGAAGCAGTTTTTCATTGCAGTCCTTACTTCTCAGACCGATAACAAGCTCCTCTTTTGAAGGCTGGTATACCTTGTCCACCTTTGCGCCTATGGCACGCTTCAATTCGTTTTTTATGAAGTTTAACATTACGCCGTCAAGTGGCATATGTATCTCTCCTTTTGGGTTTCCAAATACTATTTATCTGCTTTTGATTTCATTCTGCTGTACCATCTGTTTCCTTTTGGATAGACAAAGAATTCGCATACAAAGAAGAATACAAAATACAGAATCAAAGAGCATCCTGCTATTATCGGATATGTCAGGAACGGTACTGCATCGAACGGAGAATGAAGAATAAACATTGAATTTACAGAATTTGCTTCTTCTGCAGATACCAGCACTTCAAATATCGTATTGCAGTATAATCCTATAATATACATCATTATTACTGAAATTATTATATGGAGCATATTCTTCGGTAAGTCTACTTTTATATGACCAAATGCAAAAATCAGCAGTATATTGAACAGCAATGTCGCATGAGCAACTATACTTTTGGTCACTTCATAATCTTTGAATGTGGGATTGACTATGAAATCTACATTTGCAAACATTCCCACAAGTGTTGAGAAAATGCCGAACCAGAACAGATAGTCAGCTAAAAATGCAGCAAATCTGGATTTCTTGTCCTTCATCAGTCCATAAATCAGACAACCCCACATAACAACATTACAGGGATATATGGGTAAGATCAGATTGGGAGTTTCTCTTAAATATTCCGTTGCCATGCCGTCTGTAAAGCAATGGTATATAAAACTGCTGTAATGGAAAAGAATGGTTACCAGTGCCGATAACAGCAAAACAAAGAATCTTCCTTTTTCGTTTTTTATGTACTTTTTGATTAAAAATACTCCAACAAATATTATCAACAATAAAATACAATTAAAAACAACCAGTTTGCCCATAAACCCTGCATCTCCAATTCCTCAGTTTTTGCTATTCAATATATTACCACATGATAATGGGGCATTCAATTTGATATGTTATCTATTTTACAGCAATCACAATCGGCTGATAAAAGCCCGTTTCTTCCGGGATTTTCCATCCCGCTCTACTGCAGCCGCCTGCAAGAAGCAGCTCTGTAAGTTCTTCCCTGCGGACTGCTCTGTATTCACAGTCAAACTTGCTTGTTTTCAGGTTTTCTTCATCATCAATGATATACTGGGTCAGCTTGTATCGGTCATCATTCCATGTCCATGTCTGGAATGATATCCTCTGCCCTTTCTCCGTCTTATGAATATATGGCGGAGAATACGGAGGCTTGTCCTTAAGAAGAGAATCATAATCTCTGATGCTTGCAACAAACATACCGCCTGCTGCAAGCTGATCTGTAATGCTTCTGATCGCCTCTTCCAGCGCACTCTTTGTGAGCATATGCGGCAAGGCGTTGTCCATGCAGATTATGATATCAAACTTCTCTGAGAAGGATTCTGACAAAGCACAGAAGTCGGCATGTTCAAAACGAATCTTTACCTGATTATCTTCTGCTCTTCTCTTTGCTTCTTTCAGCTCTCCGTCGCTTATATCAGATGCAGTGACAGAATAGCCAACAGCTGCAAGTCCGATTGCCTGAGTGCCTATTCCGCAGGCACAATCAAGAATTTTTGCCGATTTATCAAAGCCATTCTCACAAAAGAGTTTATCCAGAATCACCGCCTGCTCATGAGTGGTGGATTTCCAGTCAAGAAACAGTTTATCGTATTGTGAAGCCAGATTATCATAAAAAGTCTGTATGATGTCCATTTCAGCATCTCACTTTCAGCATTCAAATGCATACATATTTCCCAATGGTATTGTAAAGCTAAGTGACTTATACATTTCTGTATCGCAGTCGGCACAGCCGACTGTAAGAGAACTTACGCCGCTCTCATGATAGGCAAACTGAACCAGTTTCCTTGCAATGCCCTTATGTCGGTATTCGGGAAGAATATAAAAATCCTCAAATACTCCGCCTCTTTTATAATTGAACGTTGGAAATGTCGTGGTTACAGAACAGCAGGCGATTAATCTGCCCTCAGAAAGACAACCATAGAAAAGAATCAGACCGTTGTTTATTGCTTCCAGAAGACTTTCAAAGTCTTCTTCACTCGGTCTTTCTTCTCCGATTTCTTTCTTATAGCCGATCTGAAGTGACTTCAGATCGTTTATCAGCTCTTGATTGATTTTTATAAACTCCATCGCTGTCACCTTTGATGATTATATGTTGTATTCAAGTTCAGCAGGGAGGTTATCCCAAAGCTCAGTTCTTGTTCTGCACTGCATTAATTGTTTCAGCACCTTGGCATCGGGATCAGGGAATACAATATAACAGTCTTCCTCACCCATTTCACGGCGTATCGGAAATGCAAGCTGTTCTGTCTCTGTCGAAAACTGCGCATTTACGCCTTCTTTATTACCTCTTGCATCAAGGCGTATCCACTTATTCAGCTCTTTGATATACACTCCATTGAATCCATGGTATATCAGGACAGGAGCGTTTTCATCATCTAAAATCAGCTTCTGATAGCAAAATCCGCACGGAACGCCTTTACTTCTGAGTAACGCTGCAAGAAGGTGCGATTTGGCAAAACAGATTCCATGACGGGCTTTCAGCACCTCAGAAGCAGTACATGTGATTTCATCTTCATTGATATCAGCCGAGTGGGAAATATTATCTCTTACAAATTCATAAGCTGTTTTTATGAAATCCAACTCATTATCTGTTTTCTGATACAATGCTTCTGCAATGTTTTTAATTTCTTCATTGCCGTAATTGATCACTTCGTCTTCCGGCAGGTAATCTTCAAGTTTGTTTGAGTACGGTGTTGCTTTCATATTATGGCTCCTGATACAAATATCTTTTTATTGGAATACGATAAATTTAGCTAAGAGAACCCTCTGTACAGTTTTATCAATCTATATTTAATGAATTAAAATCCTGTTCAAATTTTTCATAATCAAATCTCACTCTTGATTTTACTTTTTTGGCAAATTTCAAAACCAGACTTTTTATTAGACAGATTCTTTTTACACTGTCTGCTTTATAATATTCTTCAAAATCCATTCTCGCTGAAATTATAGCACAGCTTTTATTGCCAACCAACCGTACAGATTCTTCCCATGCTCCGTTTTCGTATAATTCTTGCGGAGCAACGATTGGCGTAATTCCAATAATATGCAGTGTATCACTGTATTCTTTATCCAAAAAGAACTGGTAGGCTTTCTGAAAAAAATTATATACTTCATCATCAATTCCAAAATGGTCTTTGAAGTAAGCAGGTGAATTAACATTCAACTCCATCAGCTGTCACCTCCGCTGTTTTTGTTTGCAGCACAATGTTGAATATATATCTGCGGTGTGGTATATTCTAATCGGTTTAATATTTTGGAGGTATATTTATGGATGGCAAACTGAGAAATTTGACCGCAATATATCTGTTTAAAGGCAGCAGAGTTCTTCTGCTGTACAGGCAGGGAGGAAAAGTTGTCAACAATGTCTGGACCGGCTCTGCAGGCGGACATTTTGAAAACTATGAGCTCAATGACGCAAAGTCATGTGTACTGAGAGAGCTCAACGAAGAACTGGGATTAAAAGAAGACGATATCTACGGATTGTCCCTTCGTTATGTAACTCTGCGATATGTAAATGAAGAAATAAGACAGAATTATTACTTCTTTGCGACACTGAACGATTCCGTTGACAATAATTTATCTTCAACAGAAGGAATATGCCGTTGGTTTCAGACAGATGAAATCAACTCTCTTGAAATGCCATTTACTGCAAAATATGTAATCGAGCATTATTGCAGTACGGGGCATCTGACAAACACATTATATGTCGGTGTTGCAAACACTGATAATGTGGAGTTTTATGCTCTGCCCCAGACATAAATATCCGTCGTCAGCTTATTGCGCCTTGCATTGCAAAAATTGCTCCAATGCCCAGTTCTGCATTTCAAGGTGCATTTTACCTCTCAGTGCATCACAATCGACCCACAGGAATTTGTGATCTTTTTCTGTGGTCACTGAAATTTTCTCTTTAAGTTCACCTGAATAATATGTCTGAATCGGGTGGAAGAATCCTATGGTCGGGTGCTCACAGTAGGTTTCCGCTGAGCAGATCTTTTCTTTTACTGTAACCTCGTAACCTGCTTCCTCCATGCATTCCCGCTTGATACAATCGCAGTGGCTTTCATTGCTGTTAAGACCTCCGCCCAAAAAGAAATAGCCTTTCGGAGTCTGAACGACCCCGATCTTATTGCCTTTCATGGGTATCAGATATGCGCCCTCTCTATCTTCGTAGAGGGCGTTTTCTTTTATGCCGAATATTCTGTGCATTATTGTCTCCCGGTCTGCCAAGCAGTTAATTTCAAAGTTCCATCTCGTTATTCATTCCGACAAAGCCGTATTTTTCATACAGCGGTCGTCCCATCTCCGTTGCCTCAAGAGATATTGCAGTTATCCCTCTGTCTTTTGCGTCTTTGATAAGCAGATCCAGCGTTTTGAATGCTATGCCTTTTCTTCTGTATGCGGGCTTTGTATACATATTCATTATATATGCTTTTCTTCCTGTCGGGTTGCTGTATGTAGGCATTACACGGTAGTAGCTGATGCCGCCTGCTCCCACAAACTCTTCTCCGTCAAAAACAAGATATGCTGTATGAGTATTGTTTTCAATGGCTTCACGGTAATACTCATAAGACTGCTTCTTTACTTCCGACATATCTGCATCGTCACTTAGTCTGTTAGCACTTTTCAGAACAGTTATTCTTGTTTCTGTAAGTATTTCAATATCATCGAGCGTTGCTTTCTTATAATTCAGCGACATAACTTTCCCTCTCAAATCAAAAGCTTCATCAGCAATAACCGAGAATATAATCGTTCTGTGTGGTGATAAACTCTGTATCAGGGAATTTTTCTGCCAGGATATCTCGCAGGGCGACTATTGCAGGATATTCGGTTTCGTAATGTCCTGCCGTAGCGAGCATTATACCCTCCTTATGAGCTCCAAGGTAGTTGTGATAGCCCGAGTCGCCTGTAAGAAGTGCATCTGCTCCGTTATCAGCACAGGCCTTCCAGAAATCACCGCCGCCTCCGCCGATGACAGCTACTCTCTTTATTTTTTCCTTGCCCTTTGTGTAGGTGATATTGCCTGCATTAAGGGATTTCTTTGCCATTGCGATGAATTCTTCTGCAGCCATCTCTTCAGGCAGGTCACCGATTCGTGCAAGGGGTGCAGGCTCATTCTCCACGGTAAGAGGCTCTATATTCTGAAGGTTCAGGAGCTTTGCAAGAACATAGTTTACCCCCAGCATCGCACTGTCCCAGTTTGTATGTGCGCCTATTGTATGTATGCCGTTCTGTACAAGACGATATACGAGATCAGTGCTCATGAGCTTCTTTATGGGATTGAACAGAAGCGGATGGTGTGTAACAATAAGCTGTGCTTTCTTCTCTATGGCGAAATCAATAACCTCATCAGTTATATCGAGAGCCATAACCACAGTTTTTGCCTCTGTGTCAATGTTACCCACCGAGAAGCCTGATTTGTCCCAGTCCATCTGTGTATCAAAAGGTGCAAGTTCATTTATTGCTTCGTATATATCCTTAATTTTTGTCATCTCTGTCCCTCCGATAATTCTTCCAGCTTTTCGGCAATATTTATTATCTCCTGTGCTCTCTCAGTTTCACCGCTGTGTCTGAGTCCTATCGCTTCGTTCCTGAGCATTGAAGCATGCTTTCTGAGCAATCTCCGTGCCGAGTCATTTTTGCATGGCACAAGCTTACCGCAATATGTATCTATCTCCGCAGGAGTGATCTTCTCCCCTGTATACTTGCTGTTTATTATTGTATAATCTCTGCCCGAGTCCGTTACCGCTGTTTCTGATTCTATTGAAAATCCGTTTGTCATAAGCCAGAAACGAAGTACACCTGCCTTTGACATGGGCTGGAGAATAAGGTTGTATTTATTGTCTTTTACCCAATCTGTATCTTCAAGTATCTGAGCAATAAGCTCGCCGCCCATGCCTGCGATCACAATATCGCTGACTTCATCGGGCGTTATTTTTTCAAGACCTCCGCCGAGACGGACATCAATCATATCTGTAAGTTCATGCTCTCTGACAAATGCCATTGCACCCTCGTAGGGTTTCTTTGCAATGTCAGAGGCTATCGCTCTTTCACATATGCCGCTTTCAACCAGATAAACAGGAAGCATTGCATGGTCTGTACCGATATCTGCAACAACTCCACCGCTTCTGACCAACTCCGCACAGGCGGAAAGACGCTCAGAAAGCCTTGATTTTCTCTTTTCAGTCATGCTATCACCCTTTTAAAAAAACGCCGATAAAATCGGCTTTTTCCGCTTTATTTTAGTTTGCAGACAGGTGTGCGTTGATCTTTGTAATAAGTTCGTCGCAGTCAACGCCGTGTACCATGCATGCCTGCTCTACTGTCTCACCTCTGGAATGAGGGCATCCGAGGCAGTGCATTCCCATCTCAAGGAAGAAGGGTGCGGTAGTTGCATCCATATCAAGGATATCGCCGATAATTGTGTCTTTTGTAATCTGTGCCATTTTATTTCCTCCGTTTTATGTGATCATGATATTTTATTTCACATAATAATAATTGTGAACATATTTACATCAAAAGTAATCGCAATTACTTTTGACTGCAATACAATTACTGAGTATTTCATACTTAGTAATTGTATTATAACCTTATTTCTGATTAATTGCAATATATATTATTGATTCTCAATAACATTCAGATGTGCTTCATTATACAGGTAATTCAGATATTCCTCCTCATTAAAAACAAACGCCTCATCTACACTTGTATATCTGTCATTCATCATCCGATACAAGTCAAGAGTCGCACGACGATATAGATTTGCTTCGCATTCAAATGCAGCACCTGATGCTCCTGTTCCGTAAAATATGTCATCTGCCCATTCAGTGCCGTCACTATAATAAGCACTGGACCACTCATATGCCATATATAAATCCGCATAAGCTCTGACATATTCCTCGAAAGCTTCTGCCGAATAGTCAATATCATCCTGCAATGAAGGAAATTTCGGGTTTGCCATTCCTCGAAGCATCTGATATGCATTGTCAAACTCAGCTTTCCATATATCTCTTTCACACATCGCTGCAACTGACATTTCCGGTGTGCTTAATGCTTCTATGGTATACTTTTCGTAAAAACGATCTATAGGATTGTTCTCCCAGTCAAGTAAATTTACAGGCAGTACCGCTGTACGGGTTTTATTATCTTCGGAAATATATATCACCGTCAGATTATCTGCGTATTCATCAAATGCCGCTCCTAAAATTGCTTTCTCAGATGACATATTCCCTGATAATGGCAGATTATAGCTGCGAGAGCTGCTGCCAAGGCTGCTTAGGATGATTATTTCAGAATCGGAAATTACAGCAACCTCACCATTTTCCCACGCAAGAGGATTTTTAAAGACTTCTGAAATCGAATCACTGTAAGGACACACATACTGCACTGTGTATTCTGTACCGTTGCCTATAAATACGCAGATATCAGAGTAGTTTTCAAGCGTAATCTGTGGTTTTTCCTTGCTCTCGCCTTCAAGCAGAACACTATTGTCATTATTATAAATTATGTAATCATATGACGTTTTATTTCCACTTGTTATTTCCGTGATTTTCCAGAATTCGCCTTCCTCACTGATTTCGGTTTTACCGCAGCCACACAGCAGAAATGCCGCTGCAATCATTAAAACAATCACTCTATTCATTTGTTCCTCACCATCTTAATTATATTTTCGATTTTATTATAATACCCAACATCAATAAGAATCAATTAATTTTATGTTAACTCTTTACACTAATTTTTTGCGCTGAAAGTATTTTGCTCCATACCCATCTTTTGGTTGACAAATCAGGGAGTTTAAAATATAATAGTTGACACTGTCAATAAGATACATGGAGAGTTGTCCGAGTGGTCGAAGGTGCAGCACTCGAAATGCTGTGTGGGTCAAACCACCTAGGGTTCGAATCCCTAACTCTCCGCCACGAAAAAAGAGTCTTTTGTCTACTAGACAAAAGACTCTTTTTTCGAACTAAGTGCGCCTGTTGGCGCGTGAAGTAATGCTGACGCATCGTGAAGTTGCTGCGCAGTGAAGTTTGCTTCGCAAGTGTTATGGCGCACTTAACTTCACTTTGTGCGTAGCACAAAACTTCACAGCGACATCGCCGCTACTTCACTTTGGCGTAGCCAAACTTCACTGAATATTGAAGATTTCTGCAATTTGTGATATAATCAGTTTGAACGGGGGTGCTTATATGTCGGACAGCAAATTGAGAACACAATCTATGGAATTTGCAGTATCTATTATTAATCTCGTCAAACATCTAAAAGAAAAGCGAGAGTCCATTATTTCCAACCAGATCGGTAGAAGCGGCACATCCATCGGTGCAAATATCCGAGAAGCACAATATGCTCATGGCAAAGCGGATTTCGTTGCCAAGCTTCAAATTGCCCTCAAGGAGGCAAACGAAACCGGATATTGGTTAGAACTGCTGTTCAAAACAGATTATATATCTGAAGATGAATACAAATCCCTTGACTCCGCTTGTACAAGTATTCGTGTTATGCTCATCTCCTCCATCAATACTGTAAAGGAGAACAACAAATAATGGAACATCTTATTAAAAGTGCAAATTTTGACATTCGCCTTCAACTAAAAGTTTTTGATGCAGATATTGAATATTCCTCTAACACAATTCTTACCATTTCCGTTAATAGTGATGGTTTTTGCGCAAGCACAGATATGGACATTGACATAAAGCAGTTTGTAGCTTTTGTTGATGCTTTATCCTCTCTTTACTCGTCGTTAACCGGCTCAGCTGTTATACAAGAACCATATGGCGAACAGCAATTTATTGAATTTTGCACAGATCGATCAGGACACATTAGCATAAGAGGTGAATTATCTTCAAATGGTCGTAAAGGTTTTATGCAAAAACTGACCTTTGAAAACTGCATCGATCAAACATATTTACCTGAATTTATTAATAGTCTAACTTTATGTTGCGCCAAATATCGATAATACTACTTTTGGTCGTTTTTACCTCCAGTTATACACCGTTTGGTCGTTCTTTCGCAAAGAATAACCGTCATTCTGATACAATGGAATGACGGTTATTTTATACCTAAAACCAGCTTTTTGAGAGCTTTTCGGGAAACAAATTCTCCAATTGACTGTTTAAGCCTACTTCAAATCGTTAAAAGACAATCAATCGTTAAATTATAGCCATAATCGTTGATTTATAGGGGTAATCGTTGAATAATAACATTGAGTATGATATGATATTTACAACGAAAATTGCAAAGGAGAGATTTATTATGAAAACACGTCGTTTAATTACTGTGATACTGTGCTTTCTTGTTGTTTTCTCTCTGTTAACTTCTTGTTCCGGCTATAATAGCCGAATGCGAAATCACTTAAGCGACGAGGCAAACTACCATTCTTTCTGCGGTACAATCTGCGATGTTTATTATTTTGACGCAGAGAACAATAAAGTAAGCCTTCTGGAATCAGATGTAATCCCCGAATACGATCTTGTAATTGAATTGACATTTGATAATCGTGATGTCATTAGTAAATTTTTGGGTGGTGAGCCAAACCCCGAATGGTCTCTGGATGAATACAAATTTACATTTGACATCACAAAAGAAAATAATCAGATTCTTGTTACGAATGGATTCTATGAAGCTGTTGATGTGAACACCCAAATTGAAATAAGTGCATCAAGTTTTATCTATATGGATTCTAATCTCTTCTTTATTGCTGCGGTCACCTATAATGAATCAGAGTATTTGCGTTTTGAAGATGGAATTCAAAATATTCGAGAATATATGAATGAACATAAGAGCTTGCTGTGAGATAGAGGTAATAATTTTTTGCACCCCCTACCTACAAAAGGGGGTGCATTTGTATGAAAATTAGGGTTTGTCTTCAAAAAATAACCGTAATCTTGATACAAGGTTGCGGTTATTTACTTTTTGTATTAAACTATAGAAAAGGAGGCGTTGTATATGTTTCTGTTTTTAAGAAGAAAAAACACAGAGAATGATGTGATTTTTCCGCCAATAACAATTCCGTTAACCAATATCCAAGAAGTGGATGACGCAGGAATTCTTTATTTGGATAATGAAGGAAACTCCGCAAACATCCATTATCTTGACGCCTACAGAGGTTGGTGCAAAAGTAAAAGTACAAAAAAATCAAAACCTAAATATATTTGTGACCGAACAAAAGCTGATGGATGGAAGCTCGTCTTTTACACTAACCCCCAAATTACGTTTTATTCAAATCCAAGTGAAGAAAAATTATGGATTGAGATTCTCAATAAAATCACATTACAAGGGTTTCCCAGTTTTGACCGTGATTAGTTTTGTGCCGTCTGAATTCAATTCGTATTACAATCATGGTCAGTCTTCAAAATGAATAGTCCTGTTTGCCTTCTGACGCAAAAACAGCTGACGCAGATTACTCTGCATCAGCTGTTTTTTATGTTTTAGTTTTTATCTGCTTCCTGCTTTTCCGGTCGTTTTTTATTTAACCTTCTCAGTAGAGAGTGTAATTTCGGTGTACTGTATCTGAGCGAAAGAGTTGACAAAGTATTGAGAAATGAATTCACTATCGCAACAGGAAGGGCAATGGTAAATGAACAGATGTTAAACATTGTAAGCATCGCCAGAAAGCCCAGCGGAATGCTGACTATATGTGTGAGAACACCCTTGTTGCACTCTATAATGAATTTTCCTATGTATTCGGGCGTGACAGGCTCAGAAAGATTCTTTTTGCTGAATCCTCCCAGGCTGCTGAGATCCCAGACCTTGTCCTTCCAACGTCTTACCTTTAATGTTTTGTGGAGCTTCTGCTCTCTTTCTGATACTGCATAATGCTTGTTATCTACCCCGAACCATCTGTCAGGCATATTGTTTACAACTATTGCAACAATTCCGTCTATGGCAAATTGCAGCACTACGCACCATACTACAGCCGCAACGATATAGTACCACTTGGCGGTGCCACAGGCTATATTGACTGCTGAAATTATTATCATTGCAACAGCAGCCGTCGAAAGATAAAGTTTCATTTTTTAATCTCCTGTTCTTGCAGATTAAGTCTGTTTTGCTGTTTATTGAGATCAGATTTTCATTATGCCAAGTACATCGAGCACAGAAGTAATGAGAATAAGGACAATAAATACGGGTGCGATATACTTTATCATAATATTGAACAGCCATCTGCTCTTGAATTTTCCCTGGCCTGCAATCTCTTCGCAGAGGGTTTTCGGTTTGATTACATAGCCGATATAGAAGCAGGTCAGCAGTGCAACAACGGGCATAAGCACACTGTTTGATGCAAAGTCGAACATATCGAGGAAAGTCATTCCGGCAACAGAGATATGACTCAAGACACCAAATCCGAGAGATGAGGGCAAGCCGAGAAGAACGCTTCCGATGAAAACTATAAGGCAGGTAATCTTTCTCCCCCATCCGAACTTGTCACGGAAAATGGATACTACAGTTTCCATCAGTGAAATTGATGAAGTCAGTGCCGCAAAAAGCACCAGCAGGAAGAACAGCACGCCTATAATAGTACCGCCTACACCGCTTATGCTGTTGAACACCTTGGGAAGGGTTACAAACATAAGTCCGGGGCCTTTTCCGAGTGCAGACTCATCGCCGCCGGAGAATGAGAACACGGAGGGAATGATCATCATGCCTGCAAGGAACGCAATACCTGTGTCAAACAGCTCTATCTGATGAACTGAGGACTCGATATTTACTTCTTTTTTCATATATGAACCGTAGGTTATCATTATTCCCATTGCAAGGGACATGGAGTAGAACAGCTGTCCCATTGCCGCAAGCACGGTTGTGGCAGAGAACTTCGAGAAATCAGGCTTTACATAGTAAATAAAACCTTCCATTGCTCCGGGCATAAACAGAGTGTACACTGCGATTCCCAATGTAAGAAGAACCAGCACGGGCATCATCAGCTTGCTGACTTTTTCAACACCCTTTTCTACACCGAAAAGTACAATCAGAGCAGTCAGACCGACGAACAGAAGAAACCAACCGATAGGCTCCATTGGTTTTGAGATAAATGACTCAAAATATCCGTCCTGAGCAGTTTCTGTTATTCCTCCGGTGGAAAACGCAAAAAGATACTTCGTAACCCATCCGCCTATAACAGCGTAATAAGGGAGAATCATAATCGGAACGATAGATGCAAGCACTCCGATAAATTTATATTTACTGCTCATCTCGCAAAATGCTCCGATAGCGCTTTTGCCTGTTTTTCTGCCAAGTGCAATCTCTGCACACATAAGAGAAAAACCGAATGTTACCGCCAGTATGATATAAACCAGCAGGAAGATACCTCCGCCATATTTTGCTGCAAGATAGGGGAATCTCCAGATGTTCCCCAGACCGACAGCTGAACCTGCTGCCGCAAGCACAAAGCCTATCTTGCCCGTAAAACTGCTTCTTTTCTTTTCCATTTTTACACTCCCTGTCACGGGATTTTTCCCGATATATTCTTAGTGTGTCCGCTTTTTGCAGAAGAATTGCTGTATAGTGTACCACACAAAAACTAACTTAAAAAGACTTTTTTCGGATATTCTTTTTCACTGTAAGGTCAAAGCTTATATCAAGAAGAAGCTTAAGTCTTTCCTCATTCGCTCTGCCGTCAAGGGCAACGGACAGCCAGTGTGTCTTGCTCATATGATAAGCAGGAAATATTCCTTCTTCCGCAAGAAAGGAGCCTGTCATTATGGGGTCACACTTGAGATTTACTATATTTATCATTCCGTCTTCATTTATGCCGAGCTTTGTTTTCGGTATCTCCATTACAACAACAAACCATTTTCGGTTATTGACATGGCGAAACACAGTGTGCATTGTATCAGGTGCCCAGGGATGCTCCGCTTTTGCATTGTAGGTTTCTGTTATATATTCTTCAAGCTGTTTTCTGTTCATTTTATCATATCGTTAAGGAATTCTCCTATTGACTTATATTCCTCTTCGAAATTCCACTCGTTTTCGCCATGGAACGCATAATAAACAGGTGATTCGTCCTTTGATATATCAATACAGAAGGGATCACCCCATGCAGAAGCTATGACTACAAAATCGGGATTCCAGTCACCTATTGCTTCCTGTGTTACAGGATTATAAGCATAGCCATTCTGGCCTTCAAGAAGAGTGTTGGTGCCGAATATCTCTACTTCTCCGTAATCTTCAGTTTCAACAATCAGACTTTCGGGATGATTCTGCAGAAACTCCATGTATTCTTCCGGCAATATCCACTTTGCATTTATTTCAGTCACGGCTCCGCCTCCACATTCTTATAAAACAAACAAGATTATATCATATGCTTTATTAAACCGCAAGATACGACATTTATTTTGTGCGCTTCATCCCCGAAAAAGTGTCACTTAAATTCTGATATATTGTAATTTTAGTTCATGATGGTAAAATATAGCCACAACAAAGCAAAGGACGAAAGCTATGAAATACATAATACAGCGGATTTCCGAAGGTGATGACGAGCTTATTCTTCGTTATCGGGATTTGACGGAAGAGGTTGAGCAGGCATTGAAATTCATGTCCAGACCTCAACAGAAGCTGATAGGAACAAAAGATGGGCAAAAGACAGTAATTGATCTCCAGAATATCCTTTATGCTGAAAGTGTGGATGGCAGAAGTTTTGTATACACCGACAGCGATGTTTTCGGCGTCGAATATACACTGACTCAGCTTGAGCAGATACTCAGCGATGTAAACTTTTTCCGCTGCAGCAAGTCAATGATAATCAATATAGACAAGGTTAAGCATTTGAAAAGCCTTGCATCAAACAGAATCGATGCAACCATGTGCAGCGGTGAGCATATTATCATTTCAAGAACATATGCATCTGCTTTCAGAAAACGACTTAAAGGAGTGAGCAACGATGAATAAAAGAATACTTGAGTTTTTCGAACGGTATCTGACACGTAAAATCGGCGTTGAAATCAAGTGCTGTCTGATGTTTTTCATGATACTCTGCTATTATTGCGGGTACAGACTTGTTTTCGGCATATGGGATGCAGGTATTATACATATGCTTGAAATGGTAATCCTCGCATATCTTCTCGGCTGGATTCAGGCACTTATCGGCTCTGATTTTGATGAAGTTGACAGGCTTTGTCTGAAAGACTGGGGTGTGGTTATTGTCGGCTCATCTATATATACACTCGCTTCACATATTTTCGGCTGGTTTGAAAAAAACCTCATTGCTGCAGCTTTTTTTGCTGCATATATGATAGTCACCTATCTGTGCATTTTTCTTATTTACAAGATTAAAAGAGCCATTGATGCAAAGCTGCTTAATAACGACCTCAGGCATTTTCAGCAAAGGAACAACGCAAAGGAGAGAAATATATGAAAAACAAAGCATTGAACACAAAATTCCTGCTTATTGCCGCATTCGGTCATCTGCTTTGCTGGGTTGGCGGTGATATGCTCCTGTATTTTATTCCAAACGGTCCCCTTGATACAATGCAGCTTTTCAATTATGAAAAAACCGCTGAGATGCTCAGTGGTGTCAATCCTGTTCAGTTTACTGTTTCAGGCATCGCAGGAACTGTTGCAATGATGCTGGCATTTCTTGGATATTACGAGATTTATAATTTTCTAAAACCTTCTTCAAAAGGTTCCGCCAACGTGACATTGATCGGAGCCTTGCTGACCTGTATTCCCGGCGCGGTCATGCATTTCACCTGCACCTCAATGCTATGGTACTTTGTAAAGTCAGGTGCAACAAAGGAAGCCCATGATATCATGCTTTCATTCTTCATGGAAACTTCTGTCACTTCGGCAATGTGCAATATCGGTGTTTTCATGGTATGTATAGCTTTGTTTGTGGCCGTCGTTCGCAGAAAGACATTTCTGCCAAAGTGGGCTTGTCTTATCAATACTATACCCTTTACACTCATTGCAGCTATCGTTTTTGCGGGCATGGGAGCAATGAATGTTGGCAGTTCGCTGATGTTTTTCGGGCTTTACTTTGTGATACGTAAATATGGCAAGGAGAATATCGAGCAGATGTAGCTCAAAACCCCCGATTTTAAAATCGGGGGTTTTGAAATTATTCTTCGCCCAGCTGAAGTTTACATATGATATATTGTGCAATGAATATGTTCAGATTATATAAGCTTATCTTCCCGCTTCACACAGAGATTTAAGCAGCATAATATATTCATCTGTTTTTTTCACCGAGAATGTCATGTGGCCGTATCCGCTTTCAACTCTGTACTGCGAATGAGGATATGCCTTTATGACATATTTATAGCAGGTTTTATATGCCTTTTCTTCTTTTGCATAGAAGAAAAATATTCGTTTCTGCATATCTTCGTCAATAGGTGGGAAATCGAAAGTGTAACAGCATTCGTTTACATTTCTTATGCTCTCTTCCGTGAGATAAGGAGCAACTGCTGCAAGATCCTCTATCATGGAGCGCAGTGACTCAGTATCGCCGTTTGTAAACTTACTGATAAATTTCATATTTACTATTTCATCGATATTCTTTTTCATCGCCATGTTTATCATGGTTTTAAACTTTATATGCATAAATTTCTTATATATTTTTGACAGTTTTATGCAGGGTGCTCCGTCAAAAAACGCATTGTTTACGATTATCCCTTCCTGAACAAGCTGACTGATAAGCTCTATACCTATCTCCCCTCCCATGGATTGTCCGTATATCATTCTGATTTCTTTTATATTTCTGCTTTTTATATATTTCTTTATTTCTGCCGCCTCATTCTTCCTTGTTGTAAATGCCTTGCTGTTTTCATGATGGCCGTTATATGTAGGGATAATAATATAATAATCTTCACTCATTCGTTCATACAGATATTCAAGGCATTCTCCCGGACAGAACGATCCGGTAAGCATAATGATTACGGGATTTTCTTTGCTGCCTGATGTAATAAATTTCATAATTTCAGCTCCTTATATTTCTTCCAGTGCTTCATCAATGGAAGTCATGATTCTCTGCATCGCCATAATGCTTTCATCAGGAAGTTCATTGATAATGGAATCTATTTTTTTCATCATACGACTATGCATATTCCTGTGATACTCGAATGCAGTTTTTCCTTTTTCGGTAAGTGTAATAAATACTTCATTGGATCTTTCCGATGAATCATTTTTTTCTATCATTCCTTTTGCGCACAGCTTGTTTGTTGTCTGTGAAACAGCACCTTTTGTTATACACAGAATCTCGGAAAGCTTTGTAGTTGTAATTTTTTCATTCGATCCGACAGTATCAATAAGGTGTATTTCAGAGGGATAGAGAAGATCGTCGGTACCGTATGTTTTAGGTATTTTTGTCTTCTGATTGTATTTATTCACAAGTCTGTACCAGTTTTCAAAAAAATTCATATGGCCTCCTGTTGTTTAGTATCTAAACAACATTTTATCAAAAAAATAATCATTGTCAAGAGTTTGGTACTCATATAATCGATATCCACATATTTAATCCCGCAATTTAGGAGAATTTGCTACTTGACCTTTATGCACTCATTGTAGGATAATGAATCGATACACTGAAATAAAAAAGCTTAAAGGAAGATCACAATGTTACATACACAGTTTAAAGACAAAGAGCTGAGTTTCCTCGGTTTCGGCGCAATGCGTCTTCCCACCAATGCTGACGGAAGCATTGATGAGGAACTAACACGCAAAATGACAGCTTATGCAATCGAAAATGGTGTTAACTATTTTGACACTGCATGGCCTTATCACAGCGGTGAATCAGAGCGTGTAATGGGACGTATTCTAAGCACATTCCCCCGTGACAGTTACTATCTTGCCACAAAATTCCCCGGTCATCAGATACTCAGCGGCGGTCACAATCCTGCGGCGATATTTGAAAAGCAGCTTGAAAAGTGCGGTGTTGAATATTTCGATTTTTATCTGCTGCATAACATTTACGAAAACTCCATGAGTACCTATCTCGACCCTAAGTGGGGTATTCTTGAGTATTTCAGAGAGCAGAAAAAGCTCGGCAGAATAAAGCATCTCGGCTTCAGCACCCATGCACAGACTGAAGGACTGCGAAAGATTCTCGACATTTTCGGCGATGATATGGAATTCTGTCAGATTCAGCTTAATTATCTTGACTGGTCTCTTCAGGACGCAAAGGCAAAATATGATATGCTCACCGAGCGTGGTATTCCCGTCTGGGTCATGGAGCCTGTAAGAGGCGGCAGACTCGCTTCTCTCAGCGAAAATTATGAAGCAAATCTCAAAGAACTTCGTCCCCATGACTCCATCGCTTCATGGTGTTTCCGCTTCCTCAGCACTCTCCCCAATGTCAAAATGGTTCTCAGCGGTATGTCCAACATGGAGCAGACTGTTGATAACATCAGAACCTGTTCATCTGATATGTCTGTTTCCGATTCCGAAATCTCACTTCTTTTTGAGATTGCTGACAGCATGAAGGATACCATCCCCTGCACATCTTGCCGCTATTGCTGTGATGGTTGTCCCATAGGGCTTGATATTCCCAGTCTTATCGGCACCTTCAATGAGCTTCGCTTCTCCGACTCTGTAAATTCAGCCATGCGCATTGAATTCCTGCCTGATGAGAAAAAGCCCTCTGCCTGCATCGCCTGCGGCAAATGCACACAGATCTGCCCTCAGAACATTGACATTCCTCAGGCCATGAAGGATCTCTCCGCTAAGCTCGAAACCATCCCCAAGTGGGCGGATATCTGCCGTCAGCGTGAGGCTGAACAGAAATAACATCTATCGGATCACCCCATAAAGGTGATCCGATATTTTTTTCAAAAAGCTATTGACTCTCACCTTACGTCATAGTTTATACTCTTAATTGTCGGGAGGGTGATACATGAAAACAGTAAATGAGGTCAGCAAATTGACCGGTGTAAGTGTGCGCACACTTCATTATTACGATTCCGTCGGTCTTCTCAGGCCTACAAAGCTTTCAGATGCGGGATACAGACTGTACGATGACGATGCGGTCAGCCGTCTGTATATGATTGTTATATACCGTGAACTTGGTTTTTCCGTAAAAGAAATCGGAGAAATAATGGATGCACCCGATTTTGACCGCAATAATGCCCTTGAGCACCAGATAAGTCTGCTTGAAGAAAGAAAAAAACATCTGCAGAATCGCATTTATCTGGCTCGGGGAATCAGAATGACAGGAGTGAAACATATGGATTTTAAGGATTTTGACCGTGATTCTATTGACGAATATTCTGCCCAGGCCAAGGTACTCTGGGGTAACACGGATGCTTACAAGGAATTTGAGGAGAAAAATAAAAACAGAAACGCAGAGGACACAGGCGCTGCCGCCAATGAACTGATGGAGCTTTTCAGAGAGCTTGGAACAATGCGTCAGCTTTCACCTGAAAGTGATGAGGTTCAGCATTGGGTTTCAACACTTCGGAATTTCATTTCAGAAAATTTCTACACCTGCACTATTCAGATTCTCGGCTGCCTCGGAAAAATGTATTCAGGCGGCGGAAGTATGACTGAAAACATTGATTCTGTGGGTGGACTCGGCACCGGAGAATTTGCTGACATGGCCATTGAATTTTATTGCAGAAACAACTGAAACAAAAAGAAAGATTGCACCTAATCAGGTGCAATCTTTCTTTTTGTCAATGTACAGCATGAAGTCACATTTATCACCGTTTTCAAGGGTTTCTTCCCTTTTAAATGTAAGTTTGGAAAGATTCCCGAAGCAGTATGCGTCACTGTCGCAGAATGTATGTATCAGCTCAGGGCAATCGCAGATTCTGCAGTATCTGCAGTAGGGACAATCAAGAATATCAAATCTTACTGTGCCTTTTGGCGTTTCATAAAACTTCTGGCTGAAGCCCTTGCTTTCTCCAAACTGGTTCTTTGCCATGGATCTGAATATTTTAAGGAAAACCCGTTCCATAAGAGGTAGTGCAGTGATTTTCCTCATCATTCCTCCTGCCATCTGACCCTCTTCCCTTATCAGATCTTCCATTATTTCCATCGCCCTGTTGCCCAATTCGGTTTCCATTGCCCTGAACATTGCTATTCTGGGAAAAATGTATTTGTCTGTATGGGCTTTTTCTCCTTTTGGAATATCTGCATATTTTTTATAAAGATCAGAAAGTTTCTTCTCCGCATCGCTGTATACGGCTTTTGTTTTGTCTTTTCCGCATTCATTTATGAGTTTTCTGTACAGCGCCTTATAGCTGCTGTCAATTCTTAAAAAAATGTTTTTTGCCATTACATTCACCCTTTATGCAATCAGCATTATTATTGTTCCGCAGAGAAGACATACGGGAATACCGATCAATACACCAAACAAGCCGTCTGTTATGCTCTTTTTTGCATTTGACGCATATTCTCTGTCCATATCTTCCGTACCGGGAAGTCTGACTTTTTTCCAGTGTGCGAAAATCCCTATATCAAGCACTATTACATCAAAAATATTTACCGTTGTCCAAATTATATAGCTGTATACGAATCCACCGACAAAGTTTTTTGCTCCTGCAATATAAACCATGAATGTCAGCAGGGCAACAAAAACCATACACACAATTATTTTTGCAATCAGCAGGGATACTGTCTGCTTTTTCTTTTCCTTTATAACAAAATCAGGATTCTTTTCGAGGAATCTCTGCTGCACCTCGGGTGCATATTCGTGAAGCCATGCTGTCTTGTTGCAGAGAGTTGAGCCAACTATTGCAAAGCCGAAAATGATGCAGGCTGCAATGCATTCTATTGCCAGAATCATCTTTATCTTCCTTTCTTCTGCTTGAATGCGGCGAGCTCATTATTAAGCTCTTTTGTTGTCACCTTTCTTCTTACACTGTAAAGCCAGCAGGTACATCCGTAGAAAACAACCACTGCGCAGAAAAATAATGCCGTTATTAGAATATTTCTGTCAAACCAGCTCAGGACGTAGCTCAGAGCTGTATATATCAGAGAACAGAAGAAAATTTTCAGTATCTCTCTGTATGTTATACTCTCCGCTTCGTCGAAGTTTCCCATAAGAAAAACCTGCACATAACCCATTATGTATGTTGCAGCAACCATTTCAGCCAGAATCAGGATATCCGCATGAAAGCTGCCGTTTATTATTTTATATCCGAAATAGAAAAACATCATTGAGTAGAAATATAATGCCGCCTTGAATTCGATTCCTATTTCGGAAGCTATGAATTTTTCATGCTTTCTCATTCTGATTCTCCTTTCAGAATACTTCTCAGTGCTTTTACATAGCGGCGTGAGATTATAACGTGTTCACCATTGTCCATGGTAACATCAACTCTGTTTCCCGATATGCTTTTCAGGTATTCTATATGATATATATTGATGACCATTGATTTTCCGCATCTGAAGAAGCCGTCGTCCGCATACAGTCCTTCTGCTGATGCAAGGCTGAGATCCGTCTTTGCAACTTCATCCTTTGTATATATGTATACCGTGCTGTCAACACGTTCGAGATAAAGGACATCCGACGGTATTATCAGCATTTTTACACCGTCTTTTTCTGCGTATATCTTATCTCGGCGGTGTTCAAGACTTCGTATCAGCGACTCTATTTCCTCTGTTCGTTCACGGTAACGGACGATTATCTCATCCTGACCCTCTGTTATCTGTTCTGTGGTGATTTTCAATGTCATCACTTCCTTTTCTGTTTTTATATTATCGAACTTTTTATAAAAATCAATATTCCAATCTCCAAGATGCACTTTCTGTCTCCCAAGCGGCAAAAACAGCCTGCAGAATTTCTGCAGGCTGTTTTTTACTGCTCGTCTTTCGGCAGGCTCTGAATGTATCTGTGCATTGCTTCTGCAACGACCTTACTGTGGTTTACTGCCTCAACCACGTTACGTGCTCCGTTCACCACGTCGCCTGATGCAAATATTCCCGGTCGGCTGGTCTGACCTGTTTCATCCGCAACAAGAAGGCCTCGATTATTTGTATTAAGTCCTGTGGTTGTTGTGACTATTGTATTCTGAGGACCCTGGCTTATGGAAATTATAACACTGTCTGCTGTGTACAACTCGTCGCTGCCTTCGATATCACGGATAGTTCCATCTTCCGCTTCTTCAATTTTTCGGAATATTACACCCTCGTCCACAATTTCGACAGGGCGCTTGTTGTACTCAAACTTCACACCTTCAAGCTGTGCATACCGGAATTCGTGATCACTTGCTGAAACCTTGTTTCTGACTTCAAAGCAGGTTACATCCTGAACTCCCTTTCTGAGAGCGGTTCTTGCAACGTCCATGGCTGCATTTCCTGCACCTATGACTATTATTTTTTCTCCCAGTTTGTAGCTGTCGGGATTATTGAGATAGTTTATTCCGAAGTGGACATTGCCAAGGGTTTCACCCTTGATATGCAGTACATTTGGCTTCCATATTCCCGTGCCGATAAATATTGCCTTGTAACCGTCACGGAAAAGATCATCTATTCCGATAGCCATGCCGATTCTTGTATTGGGGCGGATTTTTATGCCCTTGAGTTCAAGATGTCGGTACTGAATATCATCCAGCACGGATTTGGGAAGTCTGAATTCGGGGATGCCGTATCTTAATATTCCGCCTATTTTGTCGTTGCTCTCAAAAATGGTTACCTGGTAGCCGTATCTTGCCAGTAATATTGCAATGGTAAGACCTGCAGGTCCTGAGCCGACAATAGCAACCTTTATGCCGTTTGACGGATGAGGTCCCTGCACCATCTTCGGTGCGTAGGCGTTTGAAACATAGCTTTCAATAGTTGAAAAGTGGACAGGTGCTCCTTTTTTTCCAAGCACGCAGTGACCTTCGCACTGCTTTTCATGATTGCATACAAGGCTGCACACTGTTGTAAGAGGATTATTTTCAAAGAGAAGCCAGCCTGCTTCATTCAGCTTGTTTTCTTTAAGAAGCTGAATTACCTGGGGAATAGGTGTATTTATGGGACAGCCCTTCTGGCACTGGGGATTTTTACAGTTCAAGCAACGATTGGCTTCGTCCATTATATGAAGTGCCATATCATTACCTCGCCTTTCCTGCTGCGGATTAATCAATTCTCCCCTGCTGCAGCGGTGCAGGGTGTGATGTTTATATAGTTGGCTTGTTTCGCCGCTTTCATACGGCTTTCATGCCCATATTTTAGCACATTAAATCATTACATCTCAATGGAGAAAAAAGTACACTTGCTGTCAAATACAGACCCATGGCAAAAATAAAAAGAGGGCTTTATGCCCTCTTTTTATTTTCCACCTGTATTTTCTCAAACAGTTTCCGTGTCTTTTCATAATCACAGAATCTGTCCCAGTACCAGCTGATGCTTTCATATTTAAACTCATAGGTTTTCTGAAGTTTTTCGTAGAATTCTTCATCGGAATCGCAGCTGAAATCATCCTCATCAGGCTCGTTGAACACGTTCAGTGTAATAAGCTTTTCATCCATATCAACACTGCAGGTCAGTCTTTTGCTCTCAATGCTGAGATTGGGATTTTCGCTCTTATCCCAATCTGCAAGCTTTACCACCATCAGGCAGTTGAAATATCTTTTCCATATAGAATCCAACTCTCTGGCACAACCAAG
Organism: Acutalibacteraceae bacterium; assembly: GCA_045604155.1. GTDB lineage: Bacteria > Bacillota > Clostridia > Oscillospirales > Acutalibacteraceae > JAISGQ01. Next base: position 36,932 of record JAZUNN010000048.1, on the reverse strand, counting down.
ATTGAATGTCATCTCTCCGTTGCTGCATCTGACACTTTGGAGTTTGGTCATAAAAGGCACAAGGCTGATGTTTTCATCGGTATATGCATAATCTTTTGCATCAAGGCTGTCTTTTCCCTGATAGCTGCTGTTTATGAAGTCAGTGAATGTGGCAATGGATAGCTTATCAAAATAATATCTGAGCTTTGCGCCTTTTTTACCTTTCGGGTCAAACTGCTCAAAGGGCACGAGCATCATATCATTGTAATGCTGATAATTCTTATGTCCGTACTTTTCACTCAGATACTGCATGGAAACCTTATAGCATCTGATGCCTTTTCCAAGCATCTTTTCATGTTTCAGAAGATTGCATATGAATTCATTTTTGATATCCCACAAATCCGCTCTGTAAACATGGACATAGTCACCGTAAAAAGAGTCAAGCAGTTCATCATTTTCTCCCGATTGATCAATGTAATAATGTCTGGCAGAGGAAAGTCTGTAAAAATGACCGATGAACGCATCCCTCATAGTCAACAGCATCCATATCATAAGCCCGAATGCCATAATCAGGGCTCCTAAAAAATAAACATCCAGCAGATGAACAAGAAGCAAGGGAGTTATCGGCGAAAGAACCAGTATTGTTATCCAGTATATTGAACCGAAGCGTGATTTTGTAACATATTCCACTGCAAGATTTTCTATAAAGAACTCTGGGGTATTTCTGCTTATGGTTTTCCCTTTTACCTTTTTGCAGATGGCACTTATTATTCCAATCAGAAATCCGATGCATAATATGGCTGTACCTAACATAAAGGAAAGTCCGACTAAGGCATAGTACCAGTCCGGATGATATCCATCAACCACCGCCATAAGGCCGGATAAGCCTGTTATTTCAAAGCCGATAAGCTGCACGAATGCGATGGGATGCTTCTTAATCAGTTTCATACTCTTCTCCCTTTCTCTGCGGTGCACGATAGTTTTTCAGTGCATATTCAAAATGCTCTTCGAATTTCTTCTTTGCAGCTTTTGTTTTTTTGCTGAAAATCAGGAACAGATCAAAGGAATGGAAACAATCGGGATAAACATCCGCAGATGCTTCAATTCCTGCATTTTTAAGATTCTCGATATATGTAAGTGTTTCGCAATAAAAAGGGTCTCTGTCGCCAACAAATGAGTATGCAGGAGGTAACCCCTTATAATCGGTCTGTCTTGCGGGAGCGGCATATGGCGGCGGATCATTTCTGTAAAGATCACGCAGATATTTCCTCCACGCCTTATCATTGCGCTTTGTATTCCAGACGGGTGCATGATTATCACGGGAAGAATCGGTGTATCGGTCGTCTATCATCGGATATATAGGCATCTGATAGGCAATATTCACCTCACCCTTATCCCTTGCATACATACAGATTGCCGCTGTCATGCCGCCGCCTGCACTTTCACCGCCAACCATTATCTGATCAGGATTTATGCCCAGTTCATCAGTGTGATTTCTGAGATAAAGCAATGCTTCGTAGCAATCTTCCAGCGCAGCAGGATATGGCGCTTTTCCTGAAAGGGTGTATTTCGGTGCAATTACTACGGCTCCGAACTTTTTCACAAGGTCAATTCCTCTTGAAAAATATATCATGGAAGGCATTCCCGTTTCATAGCCACCGCCATGTATCCAAAGCACTCCCGGTGCTTTCCCGTTACTCTTTTTCGGGCATATTATCAGCATTTTCATCATGCCGTTTTTTGTCGGAATTCTGATCTTTTCAGTTCTGTACCGTCCCATGTTTTCCCCTATTCGTTTACCATTCCCAGGAACAGATCGCTTTCTATTTCAAGAATATCCCCTGTTTCTATCTCTGTTCCGTCTGTCAGGTAAAGTCTTTTTCTGCATTCATTTATTGTTCTCAGCCTGCCGCTGACCTTTACATACTCACCGCCATCCTTGTATCTGTCGTATACAAAGTAAGTAACGGTTATCAGAGGTCTGCTTTCAGACATTTCAGCAAGAAGGCGGCATTTCATGTCAAGCATCGCTTTTTCCTCATCTGAAAGCTCTGTCTTTTTGGTTGTAATACGTGCAGTTTCATTTATGGCCGCTCCATGACCCGTAAGTGCCGCAAAAGGTGAAAACTGAGCAGCACGGTCAATCGCTGACATCTGCGCATGACGCTCGGACACGTGGTGTGGCAGGTTTATGATGTCTTCATATGGATTTCTGTCCGTCATTTTCTGATCACCCCGGTATTGTCCGTCATTTCAGATCCTTTACAAAGGATACGTGATCTTCCAGCTGTGTAAATCCGTTCTTTCTGTAAAAATTATAAGCGGGAACATTTCTGTTTGTCTGCAGAAATATATGTGTTATCCCCATTGTTTTTATATATTCTTCAACGGCACAGAGAAACCATGTTCCCCTTCTGCCGCCCTGTTTTTCCGTCTTTATACAGAATTCGTCGATGTAATATTCTGTGCCCGTATACCAGTGTCTGATGCTTCCCATGGACAGACCGATCAGTTCATAGTCTTCGTAAAGACCGAAGGTAAGGGAATTTCTGTTTCCCGTAAGATCTGCAATATATGCGTCGAGCTGAGCTTTATTGCTCCAGTCGTCATTCCACGGCTCTTTTGTGAATATATCTGCGTACAGCTCTGTTATCTGCTCTGCAAAGCTGTAATCAAGCTTTCTGATTTCAGGCATCTGTTTCATCTCCTATGCTTTGTGTCCGCCTATCCGTCCGTTGCGCTCTGCCGCTGTTGCGTTCTCTTCATAATTCATGCCCTTCAGAATTGCATTTTTTCCGAATCGGCGTTTTATTGTAAGCATCGCCTTCTGCATCTTTTTTTCCTTTTCAAGGGCTTTTGTTTCCTCTGCCTGCTTTTTCTGTTCTTCTTCAAAGTCAGAAAAAAGATCAAGCTGCAAAAACTCTTTCGGCTTCAGCGCAGATGCTTCATCAATAACATTTCCTGCAACAATATTCAGTCGTCTTATGAGCAGATTCTTATCTGTTATTCTTTCAAAAAGCTCCGTTGCGGCTTTGATTATTTCTTTTGCAGAGGAAAGATATCTGTCGAGATTTACCGTACCGTGGGCATGTTTCGGTATTTTTCGTCCGTAATGGTCTGTGGTAACTGCGCCTTTATAGGCACTTCTGCGCTGAGGGTCGCTCAGATTTTCAATATCATAGCCTATTGTTACTACTATCTGATTTGTCACAAGCCCTTTGTCCACAAGGTCAAGGGCAAGCATATCTGCCATTTCTCGCATGACAAGCTTTGCCTTGTCATTTGTATAGGCACATTGAAGCACCTGCCCTGAGCCAAGGCTGTTGTTCTGGGGCTTATATGATTTTATGTCTGCTATTGTGCAGGGCTCCCAGCCCCATGCGTGGTCAATAAGAAGCTCTGCATTCACTCCGAAAAGTCTGTACAGGAGTTCTTCGTTATAAAATTCGTTTGGTTTTCCTATGGAACATCTTGCCACGTCACCCATGGTGTACATACCATTCTGTTCAAGCTTTTTGGCATAGCCTCTGCCCACTCTCCAGAAATCCGTAAGAGGACGGTGTGTCCACAGCTTTCTGCGATAGCTCATTTCATCAAGCTCTGCAATACGCACTCCGTTTTCGTCTGCCGGTACGTGCTTTGCCACTATATCCATGGCCACCTTGCAGAGATAGAGATTTGTGCCGACTCCTGCCGTTGCGGTTATTCCCGTATAATTGAGCACCTCTGTTATAAGCTTTGAGGCAAGCTCACGACCTGTAAGTCCATAGGTTGACAGGTAATCGGTTGCATCAATAAACACCTCATCTATGGAATAAACGTGGATGTCTTCATGGGCAAAATATTTGAGGTACACTTCGTAGATAAGTGTGCTGTATTCGATATAGTGAGCCATTCTCGGCGGTGCTGCAATATAGTCAATGGCAAGCTTCGGGTTTTCTTTAAGCTCGATATCGCTTACCGATGAGCCTTCAAGTTTTCTGCCCGGTGCAAGCATCTTCCGCTCGGCATTTGCTGCTTTTATCGCCTGCACCACTTCAAAAAGACGTGCTCTGCCTGAAATGCCGTAAGCCTTCAGTGAAGGCGTTACGGCAAGGCATATTGTTTTCTCTGTGCGGCTTTCATCTGCCACAACCAGGTTTGTTGTAAGAGGATCAAGACCTCTTGCGATGCATTCCACCGAAGCATAAAACGATTTAAGGTCTATAGCAATATAGGTCTTTTCCTTCACCCTTCGGCGGCCTCCTTTTTATTTCTGCATCAGCTCTGCAAGAGTTTTCCAGTCATTTACTGTAAGCACATTCTCTTTTCTGTCACCGATATCCACCGCTCCGGTATACCACACAGGGAATATTCCTGCGCTTTTTGCTCCTTCTATATCACATTCATAGCTGTCGCCGATATACCATACATCTTCGGGCTTTATATCAGCCTTCTCAAGAGCCAGTTCGAAAATGCGGCGGTTAGGTTTTCGGAAAAGATAGTCGCTTGTTGCAATTATAAAGTCAAAATCATTGTTCGGAAGAAGCGTATTTATACGCTCCTTAACGATATCAGAATCATAGCTGATATTGCTTATGACCCCTGTTCTTATTCCCTGAGTCTTCAGAAATTCAAGGAATTTTTCTATTCCTTCCGTCGGTTTTCCGGGTGATGCCGCATTCCAGAAAATTCTGTCAAGCTCGGCTCCGGAAACGGAAAGTTCAATTCCCATTGATTCGTAAAGATATGCAGTGAACATATAATTCGGTGCTTCAAACTGAAACAGATGACGTTTGCTGCGGTCGTATCTTCCCAACTCATCATTTGTTTCATCTGCCTTTTTCTGAACATCCTCGGGAGTATATCCGTACTTGTTTTTCACCGCATATTCCATAACTGCGGCAGTACCCTTTACTCCGTCAAATTTCTGTTCACTTATAAGTGTCTGACCGTAATCAAACATTATCATCTTTGGTTTTTGCATTTAAAACACCTTTATTCGATATCAATGTAATTAATGTATTCTGTGGGAAGGCTGCTTACATAAGCATTTGCTTTAAGTGCAGGTGCATGATAATCAATACCGTAGTCGCAAAGACCCAGTCTGCGTCTTATGGGACCTGACTTTGTGGTAACAGACTGAATTGCATCCTTTTTGATTATTTTGCTGCTGTAATGCATTCCGCCCATTTCAACTGCAACTGCAGTTTTTCCGATTCCCACAGCCGAATGTCTGTAATCAAGCACGACACTTACAAGACGAATTACTGTGATTATTCCAAGCACGACAGATACGAGAATAAGATTTTCAAAAATGAAGCTGCAGCCAACTAATACTGCTGCACAGAAAACAAGCCAGTAAAGCATGGGCAGTAATATAAACATTACGCCGCTCTTTTTTACTGTACCCTTGCGCTCGACAGATACATCGTATTCAGGCAGAAGCTTTCTGAGCATTTCGGGAAGTTTGTCGTTACGGATTATGGGGAAAAGCAATGCAGTTTCATTTGACTCATTGCCATATCCCACAGATACAACTTCAACACTTGCACGTTTTAATATCTGTTTTGTAAGATTGCGGTTTATGACGCAGGCATGGATATTTTCCACGGGCAATGTATAGCTTTTCAGGGATATCAGACCGTATTTGATGACAATATTATCCCCGTCTCTTGTCGCTCTGAATCCGAAATATCGGATAGCTGCATAGGCAATGGAGAAAATTTTGCTCGATATTATGACGATTATAAAAAGAATGAATATAATCAGCACTGTTATCATTACTGATTTTCCGGAAATATAGCCTTCTGCTGTCTTAAACAGATTCACTGCCTTATCGGCAAGCCAGTCATATGCATTTGCGTTAAGCTCGCCTATGAATCCTATACCGGCAAGGAGAACAAGCAATATTTTCACAAGACTCGAATCGGTAAGACCATAAAGGAAGAAATCCCAGAAAGATGCTTTTACGCTCCATTCAGGTTCCTTTTCAGCGGAAACAGGCTCTGTTTCTGTCTGCGGCATATCGTTTTCTTCTTTGCTGCCATTGAGAATGTAGCTGCGTATCAGCTCACAGTCTGCAACAGAGAATACCAATGCCATTTCTGACTTTTCTTCGGAATTATCTGCAATAGCACCTGTATCAATTTTCATACGTGCTGTTCCGAAAATCCGCTCGAAAACATTGCGTCTGAGGTCTATTGTATTGATTTTATTGAAGGGTATTGCTCTTTTTTTCTTGGCTATAACACCGCTCTCATAATAAAGAGTGTCTTCGCCTGTGTATATCCATGTGCTTTTCCATTTAAGTGCAAGGAAAAGCAATACTATCGCCGAAATACCGATAAATACAAGTATTGCCCATTTGAAATTCAGAAGGATTTCACCTGTTTCTTCGTCCGGTAAAACAAATGGAACCATACAGAAAAGTATGGGCAGAAATGCCCTTGCATAGGAATTAAGTATATTTGTCGGGTGGGGATGTCTGCGCTCAAGCATCGGCTTTCACCTCCGCTTTTTTTGCACGAATTTTCTTTGTAACCTGCTTTTCAAGCACTGAGCAGATTTCTTCGCTTGTTGCAGCGGAGAGGTTTTCTATTCTGTGAATGCCGCCTGCAGTGTAAATTCTGACGGTTGAAAGACCCCATATACGCTGAAGAAGTCCGTTTGCTGTTTCAACATGCTGAATTCTTTCAACGGGAATAATGCTGTGCTTTTTCCAGATTATTCCCTTTTTTATCTCAATGCGGTCGTCATCGATATGATATGTCCACTGTACATACTCAATCTGAGGATAAATAATCATATTCAAAAGCAGTGCCAGAATAATGGCACCTGCGGCTGAATAAATAACAATCTGCCATACACCACTCAATTCAGGTGCTATGGCAAGTGCTGCCAGTGCTGCACCGCCTCCGACGAACAGGAGCACCAGAAAACGTGTCAATGTCCAGATCGCTTTTGCTTTTTTGTCTACCCTTTTAAACTCTTTCATTTTGTTACCTCCAGGTTTTTTTATGGAACAGAAGCATATTTTTATGCCCTGTATTTCCCATTGCTGCGGTCGGTCTTTTAAGACTTTAGCCTGATAAAATTATACCCGGATTTCTATATACTGTCAATAATTGAGCTATGGACATCAGGAATTTTCAGGTGTATTATTATACGGGTGATAATATGATTCTGAGTAAAGATTTCTTTGAAAGAGACCGTCTTGAGGTAGCTCCTGAGCTTATTGGCAAGCTGCTTGTATGCAGAAGTGAAAATGGAATAATTCGTCAGAGGATTACAGAAACGGAGGCTTACGGCACCGCTGAGGATACCGCCTGCCATGCTCACAGAGGACGTACTCCTCGTAATGAGGTTCTTTTTATGGAAGGCGGATTGGTTTATGTTTATCTTTGCTACGGTGTACACTGGCTGCTGAATGTAATTACAGGCGAGGCTGAATCTCCTCAGGGGGTACTTATCCGTGCCTGCGAAAACGCCGAGGGTCCCGGCAGACTTACCAAAGCGGCTGGAATAAACGGCAGCTTCAACAGGATGTATTTCTGTGAAGAAAGCGGAATATGGTTTGAAGATGACGGTTTTGAATGTGAAATAAAAACAAATAAAAGAGTCGGTATCGGTTATGCCTCTCAGAAAGACCAGGACAGACAATGGCGATTTATCATGGATAAAAATAAGAGGGCAGAATAGCTGCCCTCTTATTTGAACTTATCAAAAAAGTTACCGCACTTGGCTCCGCTTGTCATGAGGAGATATTATGCTTCGCATAATTGTCACGAGGCGACTGATAGGTCGTCCATAATCTCTCCCTCCGAGTTTTGCTGCGCAAAACCCACCTCCCTCATCAGAGGGAGGCTTTAAGGAGGTTCTTTGACATTCTGAAATAAGAGGGCAGAATAACTGCCCTCTTATTTTATTTACTGATTACCACAAAACCTTCATAAGGTCTGAGTTTCATATTGTCTTCAACCCTTATTTCGTTGTAAACCGACTGAAGCAGGCTGAAATTCCGACCAAAAGCGTGTGTAAAGTCGATTTCCTTGTCGCTGAAATTGCATATTACCGTTATTTTTTCGCTATTATATGCCCTTTCATAGGCAAATATATCCTCCTGAGTGTCAATTAATTTAAATTCACCGTACTTTACAGTATCGCTTGTTTTTCTGAATTCAATTGCCTGCTTATAGCACCAGAAAACGGAATTTTTATCATCAACAGCTCTCTGTGCGGTTATGGACGGATCGCTGCATCTTGCTGCTATCCACGGTTCACTGTCTGAAAATCCGCAGAATTTTTCATCATTCCACTGCATTGGAACCCGAGCATTATCTCTGCCCTTGGCTTTTAACCCTTCGAGCACCTTATCCATATCAGCCCCGGAATTCTTCTGCTCATTCCAGTAATTTCGCATTTCTATATCGTCAAATTTCTGAGGATCATCCAGCACTGCATTTGTTATTCCGTACTCCTCTCCCTGGAAAACAAATGGAACACCTCGGAGATAATGTAGAAGAATGCACATCATTTTTGCACATTCATTTCTGTATTCTTTTTCATTTCCCCATCGTGACAGTGCTCGTGGCTGGTCGTGATTATTCCAGAATAATCCTACGCAACCTTTATCCCCAAGCTGTGTTTCCCAGCGATTGATTATCTCTTTGAACTTATTTATCGAGAAAGGTGCAAGATCCCATTTGCAGCCATTCTGCTCGTCAATGGAAATATGTTCAAACTGGAAAACGCAGGTCAGTTCACGTCTTGCAGGATTTGAAAAAAGCTTTGCTCTTTCAACATTGGCTCCGCCTGTTTCGCCTACAGTAAAGCAATCTCTGAAGCTCATTGTGTTTTCATACATCTCGTTGACAAATCGGTGTGTATCCTCGGTATTTCCGCAGTTCCCTTCATCAATATGCTTTCCTATCATATCAATGACATCCATGCGGAATCCCGCAACGCCTTTATCCAACCAGAAATTCATCATACTATAAATCTCTTTGCGAAGCTTTTCATTATGCCAGTTTAAATCAGGCTGCTTTCTGCTGAACATATGAAGATAGTATTCATCTGTATTTTCATCATACTCCCATGCACTGCCGCCGAAAACTGATCCTGTATCTGTTGGAGGATTGCCGTCCTTGCCCTTTCTCCAGACATAGAAATCTCTTTTCTCATTATCTTTTGATGAGCGTGACTGCACAAACCATTCATGTTCATCAGAGGAATGGTTTACCACAAGGTCAAGAAGGACTTTTATTCCCCTTTCCCCTGCTTTTTCTATGAGTTCATACATTTCTTCATTTGTTCCGAAGCTTGGATCAATTTTTGTATAATTACTTATATCATATCCGTTGTCATCCATCGGTGAGCAGAAAACAGGCGTTAACCATATTATGTCAACTCCAAGCAGTGAAATATAATCAAGTTTTTCTATAATTCCTCTGATATCACCAATGCCGTCTCCGTTTGTATCAAGAAAGCTTTTGGGATAAATCTGATAGACTGTGCTCCCATGCCACCATTTTCTTTCCATTTTTCATTTCCTTTCCTATTAAAAACACTTAAGAATTGTGATGAATTGTTGAAACATTATGCTTTTTGTGATAATATGATTTTGTTACAGAGGTGATCGATATGAAAAAGCTAATGCTTATAATCAATCCCCATGCGGGCAAGAAAAAAATACGCACTCAGCTTTGCGAACTGATTGACAGATTAAATCAGAATGGATATATTCCATCTGTTTTTATTACCGACCCGGTTCACGGCGCAACAAAAATCGTCGACCGTTTTTCCGATGATTACGACATTATTGTCTGCAGCGGCGGTGACGGAACACTTAATCAGGTTATCAGCCGCCTTATCCGCAAGGAAAAAAGACCGCCTATCGGATATATTCCCGCCGGCACCGCTAATGATGTTGCAAAGAGTCTTGAACTTTCAACAGACATCATCAAAGCCGCCGATGATATGCTTACTGCTGTACCTACAAATTTCGATGTTGGTACTTTCGGCAATTCAAATTTTATCTATATAGCTTCTTTCGGTGCATTCACCGAAGCTTCATATTCCACCCCTCAGGCTCAGAAAAATATTCTCGGGCACTTTGCATATGTTCTTCAGGGGCTGAAAAGTGTACAGAATATCAAGTCTTATCATGTGAGAATAGAAACTGAAGATGCCGTTTATGAAGATGATTACGTTTTCGGTGCTATGATTAATTCTTTCTCCTTTGCAGGTATGTTCAAGCTTGATAAAAATGACGTTGTATTTGATGACGGAAAATTCGAGGTTATGCTCGTAAAAACACCACGTAATGTTTCCCATCTTCAAAAGGCTGCCTCATCTCTGCTTTCCAAGAAATATGACGAACGATATATAACCTTCTTTCACGCTTCAAAGCTTAAGGTCACCTGTTCAGAGCCTCTGGCCTGGACAACTGACGGTGAGTTCGGTGATATTTATAAAACCGTTTCTCTCTCTGTCAATAAACACGCCGTACAGCTTCTGCTCAAGGATGGTACCTTCCTGGGCGGTCTTAAAGAAAATAATGATGAATAAAAATAAACGCAGGTTAATACCTGCGTTTATTTTATCATATTACCGTATTTTTTCAACTTCCATATTTTGAAAAACCGCACCGTCACTGAAAACGATGCGGTTTTTAGTTATGCAGCGGGATCTACTACAGGATCCGGATCGGGCTGAGGCTCGGGATCAGGCTGAGGCTCAGGATCGGGTGCCTTCGTAGTTGTGGTTGTAGTGGTTGTAGTACTGCTTGTAGTTGTAGTACTGCTTGTGGTTGTAGTGCTGCTGGTGGTTGTAGTGCTGCTGGTGGTTGTTGAACTGCTGGTGGTTGTTGAGGACGAAGACGTTGTCGTCTCAGAAGATGGTGTTGTGCTTATTACAGGAGGCAGAGTTGTAGACTCAGTAGTGGGTACGGTTGTTGACTCTTCTCCTGATACACTGCTGTCATCCGTTGCAAAAGAGCTCTTATTGGTTATAAACCTTGTATATGCATCATTTGCTGTACCACCGCCATGTACCGGGCAGATAGGCATCTTTGTATTCTTATGATAATAGCCTGTTGCTGTGCCGGGACAGTTTCCGCTTGCAAGACCACCGGATGAGGTACAGTACCTCTTGGAAACAATATTTCCGCTCATATTGGAGAATTTCTTTGCTTCAAGACCCTTATGAGCCGCATCCATTACAAGTTTCCATGCAGCCATTGCATGGTTGGGGCTTGTAATTTCAAGCTTTGCAGGAATGTCGTATCCGAACCAGCAGGCAGCTACATAATGTGCTGTTCCGCCGGCAAAGTATCTGTCCTTGTTGTCTGATGTTGTACCGGTCTTACCGAATGTGGTATGACCCTTGATCTTTGCTTTCTTTGCAGTACCGTTTGAACCGTTTACGGGATTGCGCAGAATATAGTTCATTATGGTAGCTGCATCCTTTGAGAATGCCTGAGTGGGTACAACCTTTGTGTTATCGATAAGAATATTTCCGTCAGCATCGTAAACTTTTGAATAGAACATGGGGTCATAAAGCTTTCCGCCATTGCCGAAGGTTGCATATGCTGCAGTCATTTCAAGAACAGTTACACCGTCTGTAAGCGCACCAAGGCAGGTTGACGGGTTCTTGTCACTGAATACTGTTCCGCCGATTGTTCTGCTTGAAACAAGTGTAAGACCAAGTCTTTCGGTCATGAAGTCAAATGCCTTGCTGTATCCGATATAGGTTGAAACTCGTACAGCTACGCAGTTTGCGGAAATCTCAACTGCCTTTGCACAGGGAACATTCTTGCCCGTGTAGCTTGCATAACCTGAGTTCTTGGGCCAGTTCTTGCCATTGACCTTAAGTGACGGTGAGTTGGTTACAGGTGTTGAATATTCAAGATATCCCATTTCAACTGCAGGTCCGTAAACAGCCAGCGGTTTGAGAGCAGATCCCGGCTGACGCTGGGACTGAGTTGCTCTGTTAAGAACAAGATCCTGATTTTTTGTGCCTCGTCCGCCGCTGAGTGCCTTTACCTCGCCGTCGTAGTTCATAACTACGATTGCACACTGAGGCTGAGTCTTTCTCGGGAACTTCTTGAAGTTGCTTGCGTTTGCAAACAGCTCATCAACTTTGTTCTGGAGCTTAAGATCCATGCAGGAATATATCTGCAGACCGCCGTTGTATACAGCGAGCTTTGCTTCGGTTTCGGTCATGCCTGCCTTTGTCTGCAGGTCTTCTCTCAGTTCATAGATAATCTGGTCAACATACCAGTTGTTGTAGCTCTTGGTTTCGGGGTTATATCTTGCGTTTTCGTTGTAGGTCATTTCGTCGATCTCAACATACGCCTGATCATACTCTTCCTGAGTAATAAGTCCGTTGTTGAGCATCTCCTTCAATACCCAGTGAGCTCGTTCCTTGTTATTGTCAGGCTGATACAGCGGATTGTATTTCGAGGGGTTCTTTGTTATACCCGCAATACAGCATGATTCCGCAAGTGTCAGCTCTGATACATCCTTTTCAAAATATGTCTTTGCTGCCGCCTGGACACCGTTACAGCCGTTGCCCAGCGCAATGACATTCATATAGGATTCAAGTATCGTCTTTTTGGAATATCGCCGTTCAAGCTCAAGCGCTCGGAAAATTTCCTTAAGCTTACGCTCGATACTTACCTCGTCTTCCTCCGTGACGTTCTTTATCAGCTGCTGGGTTATGGTTGAACCGCCCTGAGCATCATCGGAAAGATGGAGGAACATATTACCGAAGGCGAATATTGTTCTTCTCCAGTCAACACCTGAATGTGTCCAGTAACGCTTGTCCTCGATAGCTACAAAAGCATCTCTTGTATCTTCAGGTATGTTTTCATAGTCAACCCATACTCTGTTTTCAGAACCGTGAAGTTCCTGATAAACATAATATGAGCCGTCATCACCCTGGACATATATAGATGAGGTGTAGCTCATCTTCAGGTTGTAAAGGTCAAAGTCTATATCCTTGTCAAGGAATGCGAGGACATAGATCATTGCAGTTGCACCGACAATACAGCCTGTCATTATGCATATGAGCAGAACTGTTGCCACGGCACGCATGATGAACTTGAGAATTCCTCTTGTAATCTTCCACCACTTGGGCGCATTCTTTTTGCGCTTCTTATAATCCTCATCGTACTTGCTGCGTGTCTGAGAACGTACGGTTTCCCTTGATTCATCGGGGACATACTGAGATCTGACAGTTTCGTCGATATGGATCTTGGCACGAGGCTGCTTTGCGCCTGCAGTGCGTACCGTATCATCCCTTACGTCATTTCTGTTTCCGCCGTTTTCTACCCACACACGGGGATAATGCTGTCCTTCATCGTTCTTTGCGGAGGGGTTCTTTATGTTGTAGACAAAAACCTTAAGGTCGGTTTTAAGATTACCCCATGTTTCAACAGAGATATCCGCAATCTTTTTTCCGAATATCTTTATCTTTTCCCATAAATCTGAGAAAAAATTGTTATCTTTTCCCGAAAAGCCCAATGCAGTTTCGCCTCCTTTTTACTATGACAGATCTTTACTCTTTTTTGAATAAAGCCCGTTCAGAGTGCAAAAATAAAATAAAACAAACAAGAAAGGACTGTCATACAATGACAAACAGATTTCTTATCACTGCCTGCGCTGCCTTCCTGCTTTCAGCTGTCATGATTTTTATGGTCACTGTTTTCCGCAATGCAGACGGAGATGCCGCTCACACTTCGGGGACAGTGGAGATATCAGAAGCTTCTCCTTCGTGGACAATCAAAGGATATGAAGATAAAATCGGTATTTTCAGAGGCGACAGCTCTACTCCTGAAAAAACAATAAATATCAACCCAAAATCTCTGCCCGATGAAGCACAGCTTCTGCTTGAGAAGGGAATAACCGTAAACAGCCGTGAGGAGCTTATGCTTCTCATTGAGGACTACATCAGTTAGTCTCCCACTTCCCATCTCATATATTATATATTTTTTCAAGTCAATAATCAACAGCTTAATGTGATGTCTTTTGTCATTCTTTTGAATAATTTTTTACAAAATTTTTATCCTCTCGGCAATATGACAAAATTGATCATTGCTTCAGCGAAAATTTTGGGCAGCTTTTCGTTTGCCTAAACAGATAAAAATTATTTTGTTTTTTTATTTAAAATAAAGACAAAAGTGTAATTATAGTGTATAATAGCCTCACGGCTTTCGCCGTGAGGCTATTGCCGCATTCGCTTCGCTCTGCGTAAATAGCTTTAAGGTTATAATATTATTGCAGCCTGGCTTTCGCCGTGAGGCTATTACCGCATTCGCTTCGCTCTGCGTAAATAGCTTTAAAAGGTTAATATTATCGCAAAGCGGCTTTCGCCGTGAGGCTATTTCTTCTGCAAAATATAATGTTCCGATCAGCTGGAGGATTACATATGGAAAATAAAACACAAAAGGCAGCACATACTCTCAAAACCGGCTATTATGCCGTGAATACAACCGTCAACGGTGCTGCACTGTCCCTGTTCGTTGCACTGACCTGTTTCTTTCCTTTTGTCATGGACCTTGTATATCAGGAACTTGAGAACGGAAAGATCAATTTTGCATCTGCAAAATACGGAAATATTACAATCACAAAGAAAATATGGTTTATTGCCATCGCTGTAATCGGATGTTTTCTTGTTTTTCCATTCGCTGCCCTTGTGACCCACGGTCTGAAGGAAAAGTCACCAAAATCATATGAACGAAAAATCACAATATCTGCCCGTAACGGTATTTCTTCATCCACACTTGACGCTTTCCGTATGGTCAGACTCATATCCGGCATACTAACAGCATCTTTCGGCGCTGCATGTCTTTATGTATTGCCTTTTATAAGCAGCTCCTCTCTTTCTGCAATCTTCTACGCTGCTTTCAGCATCAGTGCAGTGCTGTTCCTTTCAAGCTTCATCATCTGTCATGTCGGTACCCCGAGAGCTGAGCAGGTGCTGATCAAAACTGAATCCGCATTTATCAGATTCCTCCGTTCCTTAACACTTCCCGATGTCGCAATCATACTTTACTGGGTGTTTATGTTTATCTCATGTCTGCGCTCCGACAGCCCCATTGAAAGTTTCATAGGCCTTGAAAAGAGAAACAACGGATTCTTTATTCAGACTCTTTACATCGCTGTATATTTTGTTATTTCCAGAGGTACTATATTCAAGAAGCTTAACATTCTTCTTCTCACCATAAGCGGAACTGTAATATCTTTCGTTGGTATACTCCACTATTTCGGAATTGATCTGTATAAGACAGGTTACGGAATTCCCCGCTGGCAGGTTGAACTGTACGCACTGAAGGCAGACAGAACTTCTGCAGGCACAAACTTCCTCGGTTCTATAGGAAACATCAACCTGCTCAGCTATGTTATTGTTCTCTGTCTTGTTGCCTCTGTATTGCTTTATGTAGTAAAAACTCTCCCCTCATGGGATAAGTATAGACTTTTCACCCTTCCCTGCTGTTTTATAATGGCATTCGGTGAAAGATGTACCCGTACCGATGCAGGTATCGTTGCTATAATCGGCGCAGCATTCTTTGCTGTTATTGTTCTCTGCAATTCCATGGAGCGTCTGAGAAGACTCTGCCTCAGCTTCGGTATTGCAGCTCTCGGCTGGAGTGCTAACGTATTTATTGTCAAGCATCATCTGCAGAAAGTCACCGTAGACACTACCAGCAAGGCGCTTCTCTGCGGTTCAGTTATTCTCATTGCTGCAGGAATTATCCTTTATCTGCTCAGTGACAAGGTCGATAAAGTCAACCCCAGAATCATCCGCTTTGGTTCATGGGGTACAATGGCTCTCGGTGTTGTCGCTGTATGCGTCCTTGCAATATATGCAGCAAAAACACAGACCAGCGGAACATTCTATGAGTTCGGTCAGATTCTCCTCGGCAATTTTGCAGAAAACTTCGGTAATGCACGAGGAAAAATCTGGATGAAATCTGTTCATCTCATTAAGGAAGATCCCCTTTTCGGCATCGGCCCTGACCGTTTTGCCACCATATTCAAGGAAAAGCTCGGCGTTCTCTTCAAGGGCAAGGTTCTCGACAAGGCTCACAACGAGTATCTTGATGTTCTCATCTGCAATGGTATTATCGGTCTCGGTCTGTTCATGACTTTCCTTATCGGTCTTCTGACCCGTGCCGTAAAGCGTTCAAAGGAAAGTCCCTGTGCAGGTGTTATGGCTGTTGTTATCTTTGCTTACATGGTCCATGCATTTTTCGGTTATCAGCTTCCCCTTCAGTCCCCCGTTGTATGGGCAGTTCTCGGTCTTGCCGGCTCTGCCTGCTTTGCAGTCAATGATCCCTCTTTCAGGGATGGTGAGCAGAACTGATGAGAAATCTGCTGATTACCATTCGTTTTGTCGGCACTGCCTACCATGGATGGCAGATTCAGGAAAATGCCGTGACTGTTCAGGAAAAGCTTCAGGATGCACTGAAGGCTGTGCTTGGTGCTTTGCCTGAAATAAAAGGCTGCTCACGCACTGACACCGGTGTTCACGCATCTTGTTTCTGTGTAAGCTTCAAAACTGATTGCCGTATACCCTGTGATCGTGTACCAATCGCTCTGAATGTAAATCTCCCCAGGGACATTGCTGTAATGTCCTGCATTGAAGTCCCAGAAGATTTTCATGCACGTTATAATGCCCGTGGCAAACGTTATGTTTATAAGATTCTGAACACTCCTCTGCGAGATCCTTTTTTCGAGGATCTTGCTCTCCACTATACAAGACCCTTAGACGAAAAACTCCTCGATTCCGCCTGCAAAAAATATATCGGAACCCATGACTTCGCTGCGTTCTGTTCAAGCGGATCATCAGTTGAAGATACCGTCCGCACCGTCTTTGATGCGAGTGTCAGAAGAGATGGCGATATGATCATTTTTTCTGTAAGTGCAGACGGATTTCTCTATAACATGGTGCGGATTATGGTCGGCACCCTCCTGTCTGTTGCGGAAGGGAAAATAATGCCTGAAGAAATCCCCGGCATTATTGAGTCCCGTGATCGCAGCCGTGCAGGTATTACCGCTCCTCCTCAGGGACTTTATCTCCATGAGGTTTTTTATGATTTGTGATTTAATGAGGGAAAGAAATGGATAAAGAAAAAGAAAGAGTAAGCTCCCGCAGTGTATCTTCCGGCAGCGGAAATGCCAAAAAAGTGGTGTCCAGAAAGGCTTCATCAGGTTACAGACCTGTCACCGATGAGCTCAGCAATCGCTCCACCTCCGCAGGACGAAAGCGCACATCGAACTCAACAAAGGCACCCACTGTACGAAGAAACACAAAGAAAAAGAGTTCAAAGAAAAAGAACACACCGAAAATTCTTCAGAATCTTCCTGCTACCGCCCGATTCCTGCTCAAGCTGGTCTGTGTACTTGTTGTACTTATTCTGATTGTTACCATATGGACCGGTGTATCAGGCTGGACTTTGAATGATCTGCTTGGGCACGGATGTCAGTCCGTAAAAGATTGGAGTGCCCTTAGCGGCAGCGGCGACGGTTTTCCTGTAACTCTCAGCGGCAGCCATTCCATAAAGCAGGAAAAAATCGGCAGCGGCATTGCTGTCCTTACAGACACCTCACTTTCAATTTACAGCAAAAAAGGCAACACCGCACGGACTCAGGCTCATTATATGGCCAATCCCGGTCTTGCCGCAGAAAGCAACTATGCGGTTGTGTATGATATCGGCGGTGACCGCTGGCGTCTTGAAACTGCCTCTGAGACCCTCTGCACAGGAGAAGCTGAATCCACTATTCTGTCTGCCTGCTCCTCAAGAAGCGGTTATTTTGCACTTGTATGCACCGATGATGAGCGTCATTCTGCTGTGCTTGTCTATGACAGGTCTGGCAAAAAAGTTTTCGGATGGAAAAGCGCAGATTACTACATAACCTCCGCAGCACTCAACAGCAACGGTGAAAATCTTCTGGTATGCGGTTTCAATGCTGAAAACGGTCTGATGAAGTCAACTGCAATTACTTTCGATGTATTTGACAGCAAGGAAATTTCAAGAGAATTTTTTACAGATACACTTCTCCTTGACGTCAGATATCTTAAAAGCGGAAAAGCTGTAATTGTTGGCGACAACAGCATTATTACTGTTTCTGAGAACGGAAAGAAATTCGAATCGGTAAATCTGAATGAAAGAGTAATCGCCTACGACTATGATTACAGCAGCGGCGTTGTTTACTGCACATCCCCCATTGAGGGCAGCCATATTATTTCCCTTGCAGCTCTTGACACCAACGGCAAGGAAAGATTCACTGAGACAATTACCTGCGCCGTTACAGACGTAGCTATTTCTTCTGAATATGTAAGTGTTCTTTCTCAGGGATTCACCGCATCCTATACAATCGGCGGAAAATTCCTTGAGGAAAAGGAAATTGCTGTTGATGCAAAGAAAATTGTCATCATTAAAGACAAAGCTTATATTCTCTGCAATTCTGTCCTTCGCAAGACTTCTGTAAATTAAAAAGAATAATCAAAGCGGACATGTCAAAAATACCTACATAAACAATTATGAAGGGTGACTGACATGTCCGCTGTTTCTCTTATTACAGATTGTCTCAAGGCATTTCTGGTCGGTGGGGGAATCTGCCTTATCGGTCAGATATTGATAGACAAAACAAAACTGACTCCAGGCAGGATACTGACCGCTTTTGTTGTGGCAGGTGTCGCTCTTACCGCCATCGGGATCTATGAACCTTTGATAAAATGGGCCGGAGCCGGTGCTGCTGTACCTCTTACGGGCTTTGGATACACACTGGCTTCGGGAGTTAAAAAAGCTGTTGACAAAGACGGTTTTCTCGGAATTATTACCGGCGGTGTCACTGCCGCTGCAGGCGGAATAACTGCTGCGGTTGTGTTCGGTTATATCGCTGCTCTTGTTTCAAAGCCGAGAGATAAAAGCTAAAAAAGAACAGTGCTTTCGCACTGTTCTTTGAGTGTATCAGAAAGTCTGTCCACGAATCCCTTTCCGCAGAAACTGTCAGCAAAGCCGTCTGATGGGTATTAAAGCTGTACGGTTGTATAGTTTCTCTCCCTCCGAGTTCGCTTTGCTCACTCACCTCCCTCATCAGAGGGAGGCTTTATTTTTTACAGATTTCTGTTCCATGTTGTACGGCTGAGCATTGCAAGAAGCGGGAATATCTCAAGTCTTCCAAGGAGCATATCAGCGCATAACACTATTTTTGAAAAGCCGCTGAATGTTGAGAAATTACCTGTAGCGCCAACCGTTTCAAAACCCGGTCCGATATTATTAAAGCAGGCTATTACTGCCGAGAAATTTGTCATCATAGTCTGGTTATCTACGGAGATAAGCAGAAAGCTCAGTGCAATTATCGCAACATATGCAACAAGATACGAGCTTACATTGGTTATTGTCTGCTCGTTTAGCCTGCGGTTATCCATCTGAATTACAACTGTGCGGTCAGGATGTATTGCATGACGCACATTTCTGCGCAGTGTTTTCGCAAGAATAATAGTTCGGGACACCTTAATTCCGCCGCCTGTACTGCCTGCACAGGCTCCGATGCACATGAGCGCCATCAGTATGCCTTTTGCAAGAGAAGGCCACAATTCAAAATCCGTTGTGGCGTAACCTGTGGTGGTCATAATGCTGCTCGCCTGAAATGCGGAGTGACGCAGTGCTTCGTTCCATGTGTCGTACATATTCATTATGTTTGCAAATATAAATCCAACAGCAAGAACATAATAAAGAATATATACCCTCAGCTCCTGACTCTTTATCACGGATCTGAATTTCCTCAGCAGCATCAAATAATAGATATTGAAATTCACTCCGAAAAGGAACATGAATATGGTCGTTACATTCTGGGCAAAGGGTGTATATGATGCCAGACTGTCATTTCTGACGCCGAAGCCGCCCGTGCCTGCTGTGCCGAAGGCTATACAGATGCTGTCGAAAAAGGGCATCTTTCCTATCAGAAGGAAAATAACGCAAAGCACAGTCATTCCGATATAGATAAGATACAGAATGGCCGCAGTGGATTTCATATGCGGTGTCAGTTTGCCTACATCAGGTCCCGGACTTTCTGCTCTCAGCAGATGCATATCGGACCCTTTCCCCTTGTTCACTGCAGGTATTACCGCCATGAGGAATACCAGTACACCCATTCCGCCCAGCCAGTGGGTAAAGCTGCGCCAGTAAAGCAGCGCTCTCGGCAGTGCTTCCACATCTGTAAGTATGCTCGAGCCTGTGGTGGTAAAGCCCGACACAGTCTCAAAAAATGCATCGATTATATTCGGTATATATCCGCTTATGAAAAAGGGCAGACAACCGAAAAGTGACATGAATATCCATGAAAGACCTGTAGCAAGAAAACCTTCCTGGGCATAGAAATCTGATGTTCTTTTTCTCGTCAGGAACATTACTCCGCCACTCAGTACACCTATTGCCGCTATTGTATACAGAAAACTCAGAACCACACTGCTGTTCTTTTCTCCTATGGCAATAAACAGCGGCACAAGCATGAAAAACGCCTCTATTACCAGTACATAACTGATAATCCGGCTTACAAGCTTATAATTCATAACAACTACCTCTTATACTATCATTCACTGAAAATGTCATTGAATTGCAGTATTGATTCTTCGGCACTCGCTGTGACAATTACATAGTCGCCTATGCTGTATGATGTGCTGCCGTCAGGAATTATGGATTTTCCTTTATGCATAATACACGACAGAATTACGTTTTTTCTTATGGGTACTTCCTTAAGCGGTGTATCAAGGTATTTTGAACCCTCATCAATGACAAATTCCATAGCCTCTGCCTGTCCGCCTGCTATGGGGTGTACTGTCAGTGCAGCGCCTGATTTATTTGTCATGGCTCTGACGTAGCGAGCTATATTTTCACCACTGATATGGGTAGAACTTATGACACTGCCTATATTCAGGCTTTCGAGAAGTGCGGTAGATTCAATTCTGTTGATCTTTGTTATTACCTGATCAACACCTATTGATGAGGCATACATGGATACTACCATATTGACCTCGTCAAGACCTGTAAGTGTAATAAGCGCATCCATTGTACTGCATCCCTCACGGTCAAGAACATCCTGTGATGAACCGTCACCGCAGATTATTGTAGCTGTGGGCATCATCATGGAAAGCTGGGCACATCTCTGCGGATCACTTTCTATTATCTTGATATGTACACCTGATTCCAGCAGAAGCTTTGCAAGATAAGCACTTATTCTGTCACCGCCGACAATCATAATATGCTTGATCTTTTTTGTGGTAAGCTTCAGCTTGCGTACAAGTACAGACAAAACATCATTGGGTGCTGTTACATATACCCTGTCACCGCTTCTGATGACATAATCACCTTTAGGTATGAATGCCTCACCATTTCTGACTACCGCACAGACAAGTACCTTGCAGCCTATCTTTGTTGCAAGGGAGTTTATGGGAATATCCTTTATCTTCGAATCGTCCTTTATTTTTATCTGAACAATTTCAACTCTGCCTTTGGCAAAGGTATCTCTCTTTAAAAATGCGGGAAACTGAAGCTGAAGATAAATTTCTCTTGCCGCATCTCTGTCCGGGTTTACCACCATTGATATACCCATATCCTGACGCATTTTTATTGCAAAATCATTGAATTCGGGATTTCTTATTCTGGGTATGGTATGAATTCTTCCGTTGAGTCGTTTTGCAAGAAGACAGCAAAGAAGATTCGTTTCATCGGAGCCTGTAAATGCGATAAGCAGATCCGCCTGTTCAACCCCCGCCTCCTGCAGAGAGTCTGCAGTAACGCAGTTGCCGTTTACTGTCATGACATCGTACATATCCGATGCTTTTGCAAGGACCGAGGTATCCTTATCTATCATTGTAACATTGTGGTCGCCCTCAGCAAGCTGCTTAACTATGGCATAGCCTGCTTTTCCGGCACCTGCAATAATTATATTCATAGCATTATTTTCTCCTTACTTCCATGATGCAATTATATTTTATCACCGGGAAATACATTATGCAACCTTTTATATAGCCATGTATGCAAAAGAGAGAAGTTCAATGAACTTCTCTCTTAAAAGTATTACTCAGCTGTACCGTCCTGAGGTTTTTCATTTTCTATTTCTGTTCCCAGGAGAGAAGGAATCTTCATGCCTGTCATTTTAAAGGTTTCACTGAGAGGAGGTACTGCGCCCATAAGACCGGAAAGGAAATTTGCTGTGGAAGTCTTGCCGTTTTCACCCTTACCGCTGTCCCATACGGTGACCTTATCGATCTTGACGTTCTTGATAGCCTCAACCTGGGTCTTTACAAGCTCCTCGATCTTATCTGCGATAATGAGCTGTACAGCATCCTCGGGATTTCCGCCTGCTGCCTTTACAATCTCTGCAAGACCTGATGCCTGCTTGGTAAGGATCTCTTCCATACCTCTTGCCTGTGCCTGCATCTTTGCATAGATAGCATCAGCTTCACCCTGTGCCTGACGGCGGATTCTCTCTGCCTCAGCCTCTGCTTCGATCTCAATTCTCTGCTTTTCAATCTCCGCCTTGACGATGATATCTGCTCTCTGTGTTGCAGCTTCTCTTGCAGCACGGGAATCTTCAGCCTGTTGCTCTGCAATGTAGGATTCTTCAAGAGCCTTTGCACGTGCTACGTTTTCTGCAGCAGTTGCTCTTCTCTGAGCCTCTGCTTCACGCTCACGGCGGGTTGCATCAGACTGTGCGATCTTTGCCTTTGCTTCGTTTTCACCGTCAACAGCAGATGCATTTGCTGCGGAAACGTTGACTCTCTCGTCTCTCTGTGCGTTTGCTGCACCGATAGAACCGTCTCTGTTCTGCTCTGCAACGCTTTTCTTTGCGTCGTTGATTGCTCTTGCAGCTGCTTCCTTACCGAGAGCCTCGATGTAGCCGGACTCGTCGGTGATGTCGGTTACGTTAACGTTGATAAGACGGAGACCGATCTTCTTAAGTTCACTTTCAACGTTGTGGGATACTGCTTCGAGGAACTTATCACGGTCGGTGTTGATTTCCTCGATTTCCATTGTTGCGATAACCAGACGGAGCTGACCGAAGATTATATCCTTTGCAAGCTCCTGAATTTCTGCCATGCGAAGACCGAGAAGTCTTTCTGCTGCATTCTGCATGACACCGGGCTCGGTAGAGATACCTACTGTAAATCTTGAAGGAACGTCTATACGGATATTCTGACGGGAAAGTGCATTTGTAAGGTCCACGTTAATGGAAATAGGTGTAAGATCAAGATACTGGAAGTCCTGCACAACAGGCCAGATAAATGCAGCACCGCCGTGGATGCACTTGGAAGATGCACTCGATCCGTCCTTATTGCTTCCGACCTTACCGTAAATAACCATGATCTTATCGGAAGGACACTTTCTGTAACGGGACAGTACAACAAGAATCATACTGAAGACAAGCACTGCAATTATAACCAGTGTAATTGTCAAAGGATTTTCAAACATTTTTCTTTCTCTCCTTTTATCTGTTTGGTCTGACAACCAATGTGTTGTCATCTAAAACCTGTGTTACTGTTACACGCTCACCGTATTTCAGAGATGTATCACTATCGGTGACTGCGTCAAGCTCCACAAGCTGCTGCCCTAAAATTATATTTACCTTTCCTCTGGAGCTTCTGTTTGCTCCAACAGTGAGATAGACTTCGCACTCTTTGCCTATCGCTTCGTTGGGTTTCATTGTTCCGTCATGCTGGAGCTTTAATGTCCACTTGATGAACCATGCAACAAACACCAGTGCAAGGCTGCCCATTACAAGGGCTATGAGTATTGCCAGCAGAGGATGTGCACCAAGTGAAAGAGCGGTGATTCCTGACCATGAACCAACTGCAAAGAATGCAACCATACCTCTGACTGTAAACAGCCTGAGGCCTGAATCCTCCATTACACCGTCGATGTCACCGTCTCCTTCGTCAGGTATATCCGGAGCATCCCCATCGCCAAGTCCTGTGGTATCGGTATCAAGATCTCCGTCTGCCTCTGCTCCTATACCAAAGAGCAGGAGTATGGTCTGCAGTATCAGGATTACCGATGAAGGTATTGCAAGAATCCACAGAATTGCATACAGGGGATCTGAAACGAACCATGCACACATATGCTTATCCTCCTTTTCAAAATATTATGTTAACAAAACCACAGCATTTATTATTAAATCACCGACACGGCAGACGAATTTTTCCGTTATACTCTTTTCAAACACTTGCTTATCTGCAATTATTTTTTCATTCTGCCGTGTCGGTAAGATTTAATCAAAAAGCTTGCTGTACTCTTTCTCTGCCCGTGTTTTTAGCTTTGACGAAAGATAGCCGTAAAGCATTACTCTTAAAGCTCTTACAAGTTTTTCCCTTGAATCGCTCTGAGGGCCTTTGTAGTCGCCTATGACATCCTCAACAATAGACTTTACATTGTCTTCAGAAAGAAGATTTCCTCTTTCGTCAAGCTGTGCGACGCCTTTTTGTATGAGAGTGTAAAGTCGGCTGTCGGGAATAATATCATCTGATCTGTCTTCCACCTTTCCGTTTACATAACTCATAAGAGCTACGATTTTGTCCAGTGTCATTATAGGTCGAAGAGTATCAATTATCAGTATTCTTGCAACCTGAATTTCGCCGTAGCGCTTGTCTTTAGGTGAAGGTACCCAGCCACGCTTTACCCAATTCTGTATGGTGGAGCTTTCCACGCCGGTTATATCACAGACCTGAGAAAGGAGCAATCCTCCTGTTGCAGCAAATGCAGGGCGAAGTTCTGCAAAATTTATGATTCTGTTTTCAGGCATCAACTCACCTCGTTTCAAAGTAAGTGGAACTTGCTTTGTGATGTTGTGATTATATCAGAAGTTCATGTGACCATCAAGCGTATTCTCAGGAACTCTCAGCCATTCACTTCAATTTATCACTATATTCTCTTCGATTTGCTTCTATTCTCTTCTTTTTACTGATTATTTCGACAATTTTGCGTGAGATTCCTTCAGCTGCTCACGTATTGAAAGTTTCTGAGGACATTTGGTTTCGCAGATACCACATTCGATACATGCTGATGCATCCTTATTATCTTTATCCCAGCTTTCCTTTCCTATGCGTGCATACTCATTCTGTGCATACTCATCAAGATTATATACACGTGCATAGTTCATAAGTCTGAAAATATGAGGAATCTTGACTCCCACAGGGCACGGCATACAATAATTGCAGCCTGTGCAGTAAAGTTCCATGAGTCGCTTGTTTTCCTCAAGTGATTCAGAAATCTGCAAAAGCTCTTTGACACTGAGCCTTTCAGAATTCGATGCAGTTGCACAGTTTTCTTCAACCATCTGAATGTTGCCCATACCTGAAAGAGCAACATTGACATTGGGGTTTGACATTACAAATCGCAAAGCGATTTCGGGAGATGATTTTACTTTACCCGGAAGAAGAGATGAAATTGCTTCTGAAGGTGCACCAAGTCTTCCTCCGCCGACAGGTCCCATTATGACAACGCCCATATCCTGCTCATGGGCAAAGGCAATTGCCTCTTCATTTGCTCTGTCAAGAAGGTTGTACTGACAGAGAAGGGATGCGAAATTACCCTCACCCTGTCTGATTATCTCCATCATATTCTCAGGAGTATCGTGGCAGGAGAATGAGATATTGCGAAGAACACCCTGATCACGAAGCTTCAGCGCACGTTCCCACGGTCCATCGGGAATATTTATCTTTTCATCCCAATCCTTTTTATACATACTCCAGAAATGATAGAAATCAATATAGTCTGTATCAAGGAACTTAAGCTGCTTTTCCACCCACTGTTCAAGATCATCTCCTGTATTTCCCAGAGGATATTTTGTTGAAATATACACCTTATCCCTGTAAGGCTTAAGCGCTTTACCCATTATAGGCTCGCTCTGCTGATCACAATAGTAAGGTGCACTGTCAAAATAGTTTACACCAAGCTCAACTGCACGGCGTATCATATTTATTGTGGCTTCCTCATCGTAAACTTTGTTTTCTGCGTCAAGCACCGGGTATCTCATGCATCCGAAGCCAAGTTTCGATACCATCGCTCCGCTTTTACCAAATCTTGTATACTGCATTTTAAACCTCCTGTTTTCCCTTTTTCTTTCATTATACATTTTACCGATGTATCAATCAAGAAAAACAGTTAAACAGATTTTGAAATTGATTGTGAATTCTTTCTGAACTTATTGAAAGAAGCCTCAAGGATGTGGTAAAATTGAATTTGTACTAAACGAACCAATTTACTCGGAGGAATATAAATGAAAAAATTATTCGCCGCTCTGATGGTGATTCTTATGATCCTTTCTGTTCCGTTTTCGGCTTATGCTGAAGAAAACGAGCAGATTGATCTGGGCAGTGTCTATGAAGAAATTATATATAACACAAACAATTCCGGTTACGATTTTTCCGTGGAATCTGCAGAATTCAATGAGGATGCTGAAATAATTGAAGTGTTTGTCAGTGACAATGATTATGAAACTGCTTCTGATTATTTCTTCTCCCTTTACGGTGATTATGTTTCTGTAAACACTCTTTCAGGCAGCAATACGGAAACTGAAGATTATGAAGCGGAAGATGATAATGCTCAGGATGTAATTGAACCCGATGAATTGTTTGATGATGAACCCAGTGACGAGATATTTGACGATGATGCCTATACCGCTGACAGCACTCTTTCTGCTGCCTGGGCTGCTGCAGGATATGATATGTATCCTGATTATGTTTTTGCAACATATATAGGTGAAAACGGCAAGCTGGTTGTGGCTCTTTGCAATGACACAGAATCAAACAGAAATAAGGTTATTGCTGATTCCGGAAATTCTGATGCACTTGAGTTTGTTTCCGTTAAATACAGTTACAATGAACTCAACGATATAGTCAACGAAATCACTCTTAATGTTGACCAGGGGAATTATCCTTTCCTTGTTAATTTTGCTTCTATTGATGTACGTATGAACGTGGTCGAAGTCAGTGTCGGAAACTCTGACCTTGAAGCTGCAACCCCTTATTTCACTGATCTTTATGGCGATAAAATCACCCTTTTCTCAGGCTATGACGTGGAGGAAGATACCGATTTTGAGGAAGATTCCGTTTCTGTTTCCCGTGCCGATAAAATCGCTTCTACTCATAAACTGAGAACTTACATAAGCCTGGGTATAATTGGTTTGCTCATTGCTGCTGTTCTTGTTACCGTTTTCCTCTCTCAGAACAAAAAAGCTTCTTCAGGCAGAAGATACAAGAAATAAAAAATTTACAATTTTCAAAGAGCGGTAAAAAAACACCGCTCTTTATTCTTGTAAAAGGTCTTTTTTTTGCATATTCGGCAAACTTTTATTGATAATCAGCAAGAATTTTCACCCAGTTTTCACACAAGGTTTCAATGTGTTATTTTTTCCCATTTTATCCCCTTATTTTTCCATATTTCATGGACATTTTCGTAACAATTATGTAACAAATGGTAAAGTATTATGTAGTATAATAAACTTAGATTGCGGCAGTATTTCAGCAAAATACATTTTGTCGAAACACGCACTGTTAAAGGAAAAAAGGAGTGTTAACCTTTAATGATAGAATTTCGTAACGTCTACAAGACCTACGACAACGGAACAAAAGCTCTTAAGGATTTCAATCTTTATGTAAACGAGGGTGAGTTTGTATTTATCGTCGGTTCTTCCGGTTCCGGTAAATCCACTCTTCTTAAGCTCGTAATGCGTGAGGAGCTTCCTTCTTCCGGTGAAATAATCGTTGCAGGTCATAAGCTGTCCACTCTCCGTCATAAGGATCTTCCCTATTACAGACGAACAATGGGCATTGTTTTCCAGGATTTCCGCCTTATCCCCAACATGACCGTTTTTGACAATGTCGCATTTGCAATGCGTGTTACCGGCATGAGCACCAAGGCTGTACGTAAAAAAGTGCCTTATGTTCTCGGCCTTGTAGGTCTGAGTGACAAGGCAAGATGCTATCCCAAGGAGCTTTCCGGCGGTGAGCAGCAGCGTGTCGGTCTTGCACGTGCTCTCATCAACAACCCCGCTCTTATTATTGCGGACGAGCCTACAGGAAACGTTGACCCCCGTATGAGCTTTGAGATCGTTGATATGCTCAACGAAATCAACCGCCGAGGAACTACAATTCTCATGGTTACTCATGAGCACTCCCTGGTAAAAAGATTCCATCGAAGAATAATCGAGATCCAGGAAGGCGAATTAGTCGCAGACAGCGGTCCGGAGGTGGAATTCTATGCTTAGCAGTTTCAAATATCTTGTTAAAGAAGGATTCCGCAATCTTTGGACTAACCGCCTGATGAGTGTCGCTTCCATGGGCGTTCTCATATGCTGCCTTCTTCTTATGGGCTGTGCAGCTCTTGTTTCCGTTAATATTTCTAATCTCATGGGGTACCTTACGGACAAGAATGCTGTTATGGTCTTCCTTGACGACGATATCTCCGAAACAGATATTCAGTATGCAAGGGCTGAGCTTGAAAACATTGATAACATCAAGGACCTTGAGTTCATTTCCAGCGACGATGCATTTCTTAGCATCATGCAGGGTATGAGCGATACTCAGGAAATTCTTGATACTGATGTTCTGGGTGAAACTTCTGAATTTCTCCCCCATGCTTTCAAGGTCACATTCAATGATATTTCCCAGTTCGACACCACTATTGAGCTTATAAAGCAGAGTGATCATGTCCAGCACGTAAGTGACAAGCGTGAGTTTGTCACCCGACTGAACAACATAAACAAAGTAGTTTCCGTTGTCGGTTTCTGGATTGTCGGTCTTCTCTTTGTTGTTTCCCTCTTTATTATCACCAACACAATCAAGCTCACAATGTATGTCAGAAAGCTTGAGATCAGTATTATGAAATCTGTCGGTGCAACTGACTGGTTCATACGACTGCCATTCCTTGTTGAAGGTATGATAATCGGTATTATCTCCGGTCTTGTTTCCTTCGGTCTTATCTGGTATGTATATCAGACTGCCGCAAAGGCAATCAAGGCATCCTTCTCCACAATGGGAATTCTCAGCTTTGGTGATCTTTGGTGGGTCGTTCTTCTCGCATTTGTCGGCGCAGGTATTCTTGCCGGCGCAGGCGGAAGCCTTATCTCTATCAGAAAATACCTTAAAAGAGACGGAGGATTGAACAATGACTAAAAAAATAATGGCCGGTCTTATTGTTATACTCTCACTCATGTCTTTCTGCATCTTCCTTGCACCTGAAGAAAACCCCGCAGGCACTGTTTCCGTAAAGGCTGCAACTCAGGCTGAGCTTGAAAAGAAGCAGAAGGATCTCGAAAAACAGCAGGCTGATATAAAGAGCCGTCTTTCCACAATACGTGAACGTGCTGCATCTGCTCAGGAAGAACTCGACACCATCAACGGTCTGATTGAAAATCTTCAGGCTCAGGTCGATACTCTTAACGCAAGCATCGAGGCTACCGAGGCAGAAATCGCTGCTCTTGAGGCAGAAATCGCTGAACGTGAACAGCAGATTGACGAAAATTACGATAACTTCAAGGCAAGACTTCGTGCCATGTATATGTCCGGTGATCTCACCGGCGGTCTTGAGGTTCTCCTCAGCACTGAAAGCTATGATGATCTTCTCACACGTATGTACTACATAGAGAAGATGTCCGAACACGATCAGGCTATTATCGATGCAATTACTGTCGACAAGGCTACCTTCGAAGACAAGATGGTTACAGTTGAGGCAAAGCGTTCTGCTCTTGATGAGCAGAGAGTTACTCTCAATGCAAAGAAAACCGAACTTGACGAAGAAAAGGCTGCTGCAGAAAAGCTTCTGAAGGAGATCGAAGCAGACCAGAAGGCTCTTGAAGAAGAGCAGAAGAAGATCGATGAAAAGATGACCGTTGCTAAGGCTCAGCTGGATGCACTCATCGCCGCAGAGACAAAGAAGGACGTTGGTTCTTCCTATGTCGGCGGCGGCTTCAAGTGGCCTGCTCCCGGTTACGGACACATCACTTCTCCCTATGGTATGCGCTGGGGTAAACTTCATAAGGGTATTGATATCGGTTCTCCCATGGGTGCTAAGATCGTTGCATCCAACCAGGGCAAGATAACTACCAGTGCTTACAACTCAAGTTATGGCAACTATGTTATCATCAACCATGGCGGCGGATATATGACCGTTTATGCTCATCTCTCCAAGAGACTTGTAAGCGTCGGTCAGTACGTTGCAAAGGGTCAGACTATCGGTCTGTGCGGCTCTACCGGTCACTCCACAGGACCTCACCTCCATTTTGAGATCCGTGTTAACGGTACTGCTGTCAACCCCAAGAAGTACGTCTGATAATGTCACTATAACCCGATGGCCGGCGGAGGACTTGACCTCTGCCGGCCTTTGATGTAAAATATATTGACAGAGAGAGCTTTCTCTCTGCACACTATGTATACAGGTAGGTTTCTATGAATAAGAAAATTTCTTTGGGTCTGGCATTGTCAATAGCTATGATAATTGCTGCCATAGCTGTTTCTGCCACCTACACATTCGCTATGAATACCTTCAACAGCAGAATGTCTGCTGTTATAGAACGTCAGGATCTTTACAAGGAACTGAGTGAACTTGATGCTCAGGCTCGTTTGAGTTATCTTGAAGAGATTGACGAAGCCATGCTTAACGAATCTATCATGCAGGGCTATGTCATGGGTCTCGGTGATGAACACGCTGAATACCTTACTCAGGAAGAATACAGTAAATATTCCTCCCACGCAGAAGGAACTGATTATGGCATCGGCATTGATATTTCTCAGAATGCTGACGGAAACATCATCGTAAACCGTGTACACAGCGACTCACCGGCTGACGACAAGGGTGTTCAGAAGGGTGATGTCATTACCAGTGTTTCCGGCGAAAAGGTTCTTGAGATCGGATATAATGCCGCAGTTGAAAAACTTTCTTCAAACAGCAGTTCAACTGCCAAGTTCGTCGTTGACCGAAGCGGAAGCAGCTATCAGTTCTCTGTAACCAAGGACTATTATACTGTTTCATCTGTTGAATACAGAATGGTTTCCGAGGAAGTGGGATGCATCAGAATCACTGAATTCATCGACAATACTCCTTCACAGTTTGCTTCAGCACTCAGCAGTCTTAAGGATCAGAAAATCACAGGTCTGATTATTGATATCCGTGATAATCCCGGCGGATCATATGACAATGCCTGCAAAATTCTTGACACTCTCCTTGGTGGCGGCAACATAATGATGCTTGTTGATTCCGAAGGTCAGTCTACGGTTTACTATGAGTCTGACAAGTCTGCAGAAAACCAGATTGCAATAGCTGTTCTCATCAACGAAAACACCAGCGGTGCTGCCGAGATGTTTGCAAGTGCAATTTCTGACTACAGCCGAGGCGAAGTCATCGGCGTCAATACAGCCGGTCTGCTTACCGTTCAGGAAGTCTTCCCTCTTTCATCCGGCGGTGCAGTAAAGCTCACCACTGCAGGTTGGAAAACCCCCAGCAATTCTATCGTTGTTGACGGGCATATCGTTCCTGTTTACGAGGTCAAGCTCACTGATTACCAGCACGAAAACCGATTCCATCTTACCGATGCTGAGGATCCTCAGGTTCAGGCTGCGCTTGAAAGAATCGTTGTACTTTATGAAAATATGGAAGAAGACGAGAACATCAACTACATCACTTCTGACAGTGATATTACTTCTTCAACTGATGTTTCTTCTCCTTCCGATGTTTCAAAAACCGACACATCGTCGTCAACCGATTCACAGCAATAATCTTCATACACAGCAGAGGAAAAGCTTCTCTGCTGTGTTCTTTTTCTGCCTGACCACAGCAGTAATAAAAACATAGTCAAAGTTACTGCAAATCCCAGCGGTCGGGATATATTTTCAATTATTCCACCTGCTTTCGGCAGGCGCAGAAGTTCCTCTTCCCTGTTTTCTGCCAGCACAATATAGTCACCATCGGGTTCTTTTTCTCCTCTTAAATGAATAATCCTATACACAGCCGGAAAGTTTGATGATACCGTTATTATGACCGAAAAAAGCATTATCAACATAAGGATAAAGGCCAGAAGCCTTGCAATTAATCTTTTCATTTTCTCCCTCCTTTATTGTAATTTATATTGTTCTTTTTCTGAAAAAGACCTGTTCAAATAAAAAAGACAGCTTACAAAAAGCTGTCTTTTTTTATTCATTCTGCTTTGCAGCATTTTACAAGTATATCTTCCACCAGGGATGGATCAAGCTCTGTTATAGCTTTTATAGGACCTGGGGCAGGGTCGAGAGGTCTTATTTTCTTTGCCATCCACTCAACATCAAGCCATTTCCCATGCTTGTAGCCTGCATGAGGAATAGCTCCGACATATTCAAAACCATATTTCTCATGGAATCTGTGGCTTTTTTCATTTGGTACTGTTATTCCTGAATATGCATTATAAAGTCCCTGCTCTGCCATTATCTCAAACAGAGCATCGTAAAGCTTTTGGGCTACGCCTTTTGAATGGTAGCTTTCATGCACATATACCGATACTTCTACACCATAGCAGTATGCCGCACGTTCGGCATATCGGTGTGCATATGCATAACCGACTATCTTTCCGTCCACCTCGTACACAACATACGGATACACTTCGGAAATATCACGTATTCTCTGTGAAAACACCTCTTTGCTCGGGGTTTTGGTTTCGAATGATGCGCAGGTATTTTCCACATAGAACGAATATATCTTCAGTATTTCTTCCGCATCATCGGGAATTGCCAGTCTCATCCTGTTCATCTGAACACCCTTTTCTATTTTGAAAATGCAGCCTGAAATTCTTCTATGAACTCATCGGTCTGCGGGACTTCGTCAACTGTCATTGCAACCAGTGCAAAGGAGCGAAGATCATCACTCATCATGAACTGCAATGACACTTCTACATCTTCACCATCTATAAAGCTCATGCCGGTGCAGTTTACATAGCAAGTTCTGTCTTTTGTCTGAAATGCTATCCACTCCGGAGTCATATCGTCATAGAAATCCGTCATGCATTCATCGATGGTTTCGCCATACTCATTGCCGAGGAAATAGCTGTCACGCACGGAATCTATTACATCCCAGAGTTCTTCGTCTGTCAGTGCGCCTTTTTTATTTTGATTTATTCTGTCGTTTATATCGGCAAATAATGTTGCAGCCATTTTTTCACACTCCTCAGCCTGAAAATTATAACCCGATAATGCATTGTGATTGTAAACAGAGAGTTAATTTTGTTTTTTTCCTGCCTTCAGGAGCTTTATCCCGTAAACACCTACGGAGAGAAATGTGCACAGTATCACTACAGCAGATATTATGGGATACTCTCGCTGTGCAGTAAAACAGAATGGCAGGCCACACAGGTCAACAACAAAATGGAACAGCGAAACGAGCCACAGATTTCGTGTTTTTGCATAGACAGCGCCAAGATACAGACCTAATCCCACTGCCCACACAATATTGCATACTGCAATCATCGGCGTCATGCCAATCACACCGACTATATGTCCCATTCCAAATATTACCGCTGTTATAATTACTGCAGCCAGCTGGGGATTCTTTCTGCCTGCCAGAATCCGCTCGAGAGAATTTTGCAACAAACCCCGGCAGAAGAATTCCTCAATTATTCCTACTCCGATGTAGTAAATTATTCCTTCAATGATGATTTTCCATACTGACGGAGTATAATCAAAAGGCATAAGTCCTATACAGAAAGCGAAACAAGGTATTGTAAACGCAATTACTGCTGAAACGCCATACTTTTTCAGACCGGTAAAAAAATTGGCTTTTCCAAATCCTATTCTGAAATTTGGTATCAGTGTTCTTGCAAGAATTATTCCTGCTGACATTGCAAATATAATATTGCAAAGAAGCTTTATGCACACACTGTCAACATCATACAATGTGATATTGATAAATGGTGCACACGGTAGCCCTGATATGTACATAGCTGCTGTAAGTGCAGCGATTATTATCGCTTTGATATTTTCTTTTTTCATCGTAACACCACTTTGTCTGTATAATCACAGAGGCGCATTGAATTCAATGCGCCTCATCTTTCTTATTAAACTCTTTTCAAACACCTGACAATCTCGCCCATGTAAATATAGTGGTAATCACCATTTGAGTAGTTTTTCTCTATGGACGGATCGATAAAGCCTTCAGGCTTTATTCTGTCCTTATATATCTTTCGGCAGATAAGAACAGTTTCTGCTTCTGCAAAATAAGGTGCCTTATCGTCATTTACAACAGTCAATCCTGCTTCAGATATCTTGTCTCTATCTCTTCCGCTGACTGTTCCGCAAAGCTTAAGTGCATCACGCTGACCGTCACCAAAGAAGCAGAGTGAAAAATACTCTTCATTTTCTACAAACTCAAAGGTATATCTCTGAGGTCTGATATAGCATGTGGCAACCTCTTTGTTCCACATAATTCCCAGTCCGCCCCAGCTTGCAGTCATGGTATTGACCCTTTCGCTGCCTGCGGTGATAAGCATCCACTGCTTGTTTATTGCCTCAAAGGTATTATCCTTCAGATCGTATACTGAAATCTCATTGAACATTTTACCGATCTCCTTTCTGTGTTACCATATTATGATAACACAGAAAGGAATTATAATCAATCACAATCGATATTTACTTCGCCCATGCAGTTGTCAATTTTGATTTCTACTCCACCCTCAGTTTCAGGGATGTCGATATCAATGCCCGCAAGATTGCTGTCCTTCTTAACGTCAATCTTTGAATCACGACCTATAGTTACGTCAATATTGCCCATGCAATTGTCAATTTTACTTGCGTTCTCTATTGCAGCATCGGTGGAAATCTCAATATCGCCTACACAGTCACCGATATCAAAGGAAGTAAAGTGACCGCCAAGCTCAATATCGCCTACAACAGACTTTACAGTAAGTTCTGCTGCATCAATATTTTTGCCGCTTACTTCTCCGACTGTTGACTTTAAGGTCAGCTTGCCTGCATAAACACCGTCAATATCGATATCGCCTATGCAATCGGAAATAACAAACTCACCTTCAAACTCCACAGGAACAGAGATTTTAAGATCTCCTGTGTTGAAGTTAACTATTCCGCTTGCAAAAGAATCCATGTCATTATTGACAATTCTGATTCTGAGGGTTGTTCCGTCTTCTTCTACTTTGAGATATTCATCCTCTGCAACGTCAGAAGGACCCTTGCCTTTGTAATTTGCCTCGCCGGTACCAACGGAAATCTGAATATCGTGAGGTGCATCCTCCACTACTATTGTATCAAATCCGGATACGTCAAAGCTCTTTGAAATGTCGAAATCTTCGGTATATCTTATGGAATCAACATCCACTCCGCAAGCGGAGAAAAATGAACCCATATCCTCTGCTTCGAAATCACCGAGTATTTTGGGCAGATCGAAATCCTTAACTGCCTGGATACCGCCTGCTGCCACGCACAGTGCACCGCCGACAAAGCATCCGATCATTGCTGTGAAAAGAACTACCAGTGTTATAATCAGGCCCTTTTTACTCTTTTTCATTATTAAGCCCTCCCCAATATCTTGTTTCTGACATTCTTGAACAGTCTGATAAGCTTCTTCAGACCACGCATTGAATACTTAAGTGCATAGATGAGTATGATTGCAAAGAAAACAAATCCCAGTGCAATAAGCAGCAGACCTAAGAATGCAAGGAAATAATTTGATATAAAGATAAAAGAAACGCAACCCAGTGCAGCTGCTGCGGCAAAACAGCCGATAACTGCACAAAGCATACCGATCCAGCAGTAAATAAGAGCTATGACTGTTACTATTGCTCCGATGGTGAATGCTACGGCGCCGAATCTTCTTCCGCCGCTGATATGCTGTGCGGGCTTTTCAGCATCCTCTGCATTATCTGCTTCAATCTCTATGACAGGAACAGCTTCTTCTGTGTCTGTACTGCCGTCTGTAAGCTCGGGAAGTGCCAGAGCTGTTACTTCTTCCTCAACAGCAGCGGGTGCTCCCTTTGCATCTTCGGGAAGATTTTCAAGATACTGTGCTGCGATTGAAGCAGGTGCTCCAAGACTTTCGGCAACCTCTTCCTCGCTCATTCCTTTTTCCTCTCCTGCACGGAAATGCTCCTCGTAATCAAGCAGAATATCATCTCTGTCAGACTTGCTCAGTCTGAGAAGAGCCTCTCGGAGCTGATCCAAAAACTCATTCTTGTTCATTACTCTACCCCTCCGTTTTCTATAATACCGTTAACCTTACCTACAAGAATATTCCACTCTCCGGTAAGCTCGTTGAGCATTTCTTCGCCCATCTGGGTTATTGCATAGTACTTTCTTGGCGGACCGCCTGATGCCTCCTCAAGATAGGATGTAACGCATCCGTCCTGCTTGAGTCTGCGAAGTATAGGATAAACAGAGCCATCTGCGAGATCTATGGACTGTGACAGCTTGAATGCTACGTCATAGCCGTAATGATCATTACGGCTGAGCATTGAAAGGATGCACAGCTCAAGAACTCCTTTTTTGAACTGAATCGTCAATTTGATTCCCTCCCAATATTTTTTGTAGTGGATTACTGCCTCGTTTTCACTACTGTTTTAAGAACAATACCAATATAGCATCTGTATTTCACTTTGTCAATACATTTTTTTAAATAATTATAAAAAATATCCGACGGACATAATCCGTCGGATATTTCAATATTATTTATGATATCTGATTATTCAAAGTCGCTGCCGCTGACATCGCTATCGGACTCGTATTCATCTTCATACAGGTCGTCCTCAGGGAATACATAGTCCTCCATAGGGTCATCGCCATTATCATCAATATCTTCGTAGCTATCAGAATAGTTTGTGTCATCTGTTTTTTTATTCTTTTCTCCGCCGCCTATTGCAAATATAAGGATAAGAACTACAGAAACAACTGCAAGGAGAGAAAGAACTATTTTCATTGTTTTTGCTTTTGAATCGGCC
>JAZUNN010000047.1:0-43388 GCA_045604155.1 Acutalibacteraceae bacterium | reverse complement strand
TACATAATGATGTCTGCGGGTTTTCAGCATGAGAGCGATGCTGACAGGCGTGTTCCCGCAAATATCGGAATGATTATGGCAGCAGTGTATGCGATGCTTGTGCTGTTGGTTTACTTTTCACAGAATACCTATGTACGACTCGGAACTTTGACCGAATCTGCAGAAAGTGTGCTTTCCTTCGTTCCGGGGAGTCTGATGTTCAGCTATGATCTCCTCGTTTATGGAATGATGTCCCTTTCCACACTCTTTATAGGACTTTCAATGAAGCCTGAAAATAAGTCTGACAAATGGCTCAGATATCTTATGATAATACACGGCATCTTCTTCCTCGGGTGCTTCTTTATGCCAATGACAGGTATATTCTCCAATTCCTCTGACTCTCAGGGCATCGGCGGAAATATCGCTCTTCTGTTCTGGTGTGTCTACTTCATTCCTATAGGCATATTATCGTATGTGCATTTTGGAAAAGAAAAACAATAAACAAAAATCCAGAGAAGATTAAATCTCTTCTCTGGATTTATTATTTTAAGAATTTCTGGGGTTAAAAATCTCAGCTCATCTTTACATCTTCCCAGAGCTGGTTCATAAGCTCGTTGGTCTCTTCGGGAAGATCTACGAAGAACTCACTGTTTGCAAGAAGTGCATCGCTGGGATAGTACTGGGGATTGTTCTTTGTCTCCTCGTCAAGCTCGTCGTAGACGGTGGTGAGGGGAGTGGAGTAGCCGACGTATTCAACGTTTGCAAGAGCGATATCCTTCTCACAGAGGAAGTTGATATACTGCTCAGCCCAGTCCTTATGCTTGGAGGTCTTGAGAACGCACATTGCATCTACAAACTTGTTTGTGCCGCTGTCGGGTACATAGTAAGCAACATCGGGGTTGTCTTCCATCATACGTACGCCGTCGCCTGCATAGTAAGGAGCGATTGCAGCCTCGCCGCTGGACATCTTGCTGAAGATCTGATCCATGACGTAAGCCTGAACAAGAGGCTTCTGCTCAAGAAGAGCATCTGCTGCTGCACGGATTTCCTTCTCATCGGTGGTGTTGAGGGAATAACCGAGCTTGAGCTGTGCAATGCCGAAAGCATCTCTGGGGTTGTTGAACATAAGGATCTTGCCTGCGTATTTTTCAGACCAGAGGATATCCCAGCCAAGCTCCTCGATATCAGCCTTGTCAACCATTTTGGTGTTGTAGAAGATACCTACAGTACCCCACATATAAGGCACGGAATACTTGTTTTCGGGATCGTACTCGGGATTTACAAAATCCTTGTCAATATACTGGAAGTTGGGAATATTATCGAAATTAAGCTCTGCCAGTAAATCCTCGTTGATCATCTTGGAGATCATATAGTCAGAGGGGATTACGATGTCGTAACTGGCGCTGCCGCTTGCGACCTTGGCATACATACTTTCGTTATCGGGATAGGTGGTATATACAACCTTTATACCCGTTTCCTCATAGAACTCTTCGTTAACATCGATCATGTCGTCTTCGCCGACAGAAAGGTACTCGCCCCAGTTATAAACATAAAGGGCATTGGAGTCAGAACAGCCTGCAAGAGATGCAAAAGCTGCAACCATGACGGAAATAGCGATGAGTACTGAAAGGATTCTTTTTTTCAACTTACCATTCCTCCTAAGAATTGTATATCAAATCAGGCTTTTTTACCTGCTTTGCGCTGCATACGCTCATTCTTTGCGTTCTGGCTGGACTGAATGTAATTGATCAGCAGAAGCATAATGAGTATAGTGACAAAAAGAATAGATGTCAATGCATAAATTTTCGGACTGACACCTTTTCGTGCCTGAGAGAAGATCAGGATCGGAAGAGTTTCGGTGCTGCTTCCGCCTGCAAAGTAGCTTATGACAAAGTCATCAAGGGAAAGGGTAAAGGACATCATAAGACCGGTCATGACACCGGGCATGATCTCGGGAAGTACAACCTTGAAGAAAGACTTGAAGGGAGTGCATCCAAGATCCTGAGCTGCTTCCTGAATATGAGGATTCATCTGTCTGAGTTTGGGCATGACAGAGAGAACAACATAAGGAATACAGAAAGAAATGTGAGCAATGATAACCGAGTAAAGACCGGGAGCCAGCATTCCGCCTGTCATCTTCATGATGGCAACGCAAAGAAGCATAAAGGAGATACCGGTGACTATCTCAGGGTTTACCATAGGCACATTGTTAAGGGTCAGCATAACGGTCTTGAGCTTTTTGTTTGCGTGCTGCAGACCTACTGCCGTTGCTGTACCGATTACGGTGGATACGAGAGCGGAAATAACCGCAATCACGAGAGAAAGAACAAGGGCATTGATGATAGCCTCATCCTGAAAAAGATCTGCATACCATTTGAAAGTGAAGCCCGAGAAGACACCTCTGTTCTTCGATTCGTTGAATGAATAGGCGATAAGAACCGCAATAGGTGCATAAAGGAAAATGAAAATGATTGTATTGTAAATACGGTAGAATGTTTTCATGCAACCAACGCCCCCGATCCTTCTTCATCGCCGAATTTGTTCATCAGGAACATACAGATGAGCACCAGAACCATGAGTACCAGGGACAGCATGGAGCCGACGTTATAGTTGATGCTCTGACCGAGGAATTTACCCTCGATGATATTACCGATAAGCATGGTCTTGCCGCCGCCGAGAAGCTCAGAGATAAAGAATGCGCTGAGGGAGGGAACAAATACCATTGTAATTCCCGAAATGATTCCGGGAACGCTTAAGGGAAGAATAACACGGGAAAATACATGAACACCGTTTGCGCCAAGATCCTGAGCAGCCTCGATGACTCTGTTGTCTATCTTTGTCATGACAGAGTAAAGAGGAAGAATCATATAGGGCAGGAAGGTGTAGACAAGACCGAGCAGGATAGCACCTTCGGTGTTTATCATGTGCAGAGGCTCGATTCCGAAGAAACCGAGAACAGTGTTTATAAGACCTGTATCCTCAAGAAGGGTCATCCATGCATAGGTGCGGATAAGGAAGTTCATCCACTGGGGAATCATGATAAGCATTACCATGATCTTCTGTCTTGAGCCCTTGGCACGGGAAATGCTGTAAGCAATGGGATAGCCAAGAAGAAGGCATAGTAATGTAGCAGCAAGTCCGAAGACGAGAGAAGAAACGAATACATCAATATATCTCTCGATCTCGCTGATGTTATCAAGAGTAAATGCACCGGTACGGTCGGTGAATGCGTAATAAACGACTATTGCCAGCGGAACGACTGTGAAAATGATCATCCACAGTCCGTAGGGTGCTGACAGCCAGGCAAGCTTTCTTTTCTGCTTCATTTCTCGCCCTCCGCAAAATCGATGTCACTTGCGTAGTCGCCTGTGTACTTCTTCATGATGTGAATGTTTTCGGGAGCGACGGTCATGCCGATGACATCGCCTTCCTTCTGAGGAATTGTGGACTGGATGAGCCAGTCTTCATCCTGATCGGGAATATTTACTATCATTTCGTAGTGAACACCCTTGAAGGTGGTGGAGAGAACAGTGCCGGAGAATTTCGAAGTATACTCGGGGACAACAAGAACGTCCTCGGGTCTGACAACAACGTCAACCTCTTCGCCGGGAGCAAAGCCCTTGTCAACACATTCCATTCTTGCACCGCAGAATTCAACATCGTAGTCTGCGTGCATAATGCCGTCAACAATGTTGCTTTCGCCGATAAAGTCAGCAACAAAGCCGTTTTCAGGCTCGTTGTAGATATCCTCGGGAGTGCCTATCTGCTGAATGACACCGTGGTTCATGACAACGATGACGTCAGACATGGAAAGAGCCTCTTCCTGATCGTGGGTAACATAGATGAAGGTGATGCCGAGCTGCTGCTGAATTTTCTTCAGCTCAACCTGCATATCCTTTCTGAGCTTAAGATCGAGAGCACCCAGAGGCTCGTCAAGAAGGAGAACCTTCGGATCGTTTGCAAGAGCACGGGCAATAGCGATTCTCTGCTGCTGACCGCCTGAAAGAGTATCAACAGTTCTCTTCTCATAACCTTCGAGAGAAACAAGCTTTAAAAGCTCCTTGACTCTCTGCTTTATAACATCCTTCGGCTTTTTCTGAATCTTCATGCCGAATGCGATATTTTCAAAGACATTCATATGGGGGAAAAGAGCGTAGCGCTGGAAAACAGTGTTCAGCTTACGCTTGTGAGGGGGCAGATCGTTTATGCGCTCGCCGCCGAAATAAACGTCGCCTTCATCAGGATCAATAAAACCGCCGATGATACGAAGTGTAGTAGTCTTGCCGCAGCCGGAGGGACCGAGAAGCGTGACAAAAGCTCCATTGTCAATATCAAGATTGAGATCCTTGAGAACACTCTCACCATCAAATGACACCGATACATTTTTTAAACTGATTATAGTATCAGACAACTTGCCTTCCTCCTTGTACCGAGTTCATCAGATTTCGATGAAAAACGGGAATAAATATACAAAAAAAGAAATGACGTTTGGGAACAAAGTCACATCAAGTTAAATATATAAATAATGTTCTGAATTGTCAAGTGAATTACACAAATTTCGATCAAAAAAATATGAATTTGCCTTGATTTTTCGCAAAATTTCGTGGAAAAACCGCAACAGATATTAAACTATCTCCGAAATGCTTTAAAATGCTTTGAAATACTCGTGAATGCTCTCGATTTCTGGTGTTTTAAAGTTTTGCACCTTTAAAACGCAAAATCGTATGAAAATTTATGCAAAATAATGGAATTGTGAGGTGACATAAGGGTGATTATTAATCGCCTGTGATAATCAATACTGCCTGAAGGAACATTAAGACTGATCCTAAACAATGCGCCGCAACATACTTTGCCCAATGCTCGTACCCTACGACAAACAAAACCCACCGTAGGAGAGGGCCTCTGCGCCCTCCCGCAAAAGCTAAAACATTTCGTTAAATCTGACACGGACAGCCGCAGAGGGCTGTCCCTACGGCGAAAAATCGGAACCCTGTTTATGTTCAACAAAACAATCCCCTGCACCAAAAGTTGCAGGGGATTACATATCAAAGCTTAAAGAGTAATTTCTACGCCCTTCTTGTCTGCTGCGATCTTCTCGCCCTTTACGCCCAGCTTTGCAGACCAGTTCTTGACCTTGCCGTCAGCGGTGACGGTGATCTTGCTGCCTGCACGCTTGACAGTAACGGTGGAAGCCAGCTTGCCCTTGCTGTCGTAGATCTTGCTTTCGATCTCAGCACCATCCTCGATCTCGTAAAGCTCTACGCAGAAGCCGTCGGTGTAGTCATAGTCGGGCTTGGTTTCGCAAGCGCCGCTGATGAGAACACTGTTGGGACGAGCATAGAGGGGGAGGGAGAAGTAGTCATGCTTCTCAGAGTAGAACTTGCCGCCCTCGCGAACTTCGCCGGTGAGGAGGTTTGTCCACTTGCCTGCGGGGAGATAATACTCGCCGATGCCTGCCTCGTTGAGAACGGGAGAAACAAGCATGTTATCGCCAAGCATATACTGTCTGTCGAGGGTGTCGCAGAGTCTGTCCTCGGGGAACTCGAGCATCATAGCTCTCATGCAGGGAGTACCGCACTCATGAGCCTCATTTGCCTTGCTCCAGATGTAGGGCATGTAGCGAAGCTTGAAGTTTGTGAAGTGACGGAGAACATCGCAAGCCTCATCGTCATAGACCCAGGGCACTCTGTAGCTGGTGGAGCCGTGGAGACGGCTGTGGCTGGAGAGCATACCGAATGCGACCCATCTCTTGTAAACGTCAGCAGTAGCGGTGTTCTCGAAGCCACCGATGTCGTGGCTCCAGAATCCGAAGCCGCACAGGGACAGGGAAAGACCTGCACGAAGGCTCTCAGCCATGGAGAGGAAGGTAGCTGTGCAGTCGCCGCCCCAGTGTACGGGGAACTGCTGACCGCCTGCTGTTGCGGAACGAGCAAACAGGACAGCCTCGCCCTTGCCGTAACGCTCCTCGAGCAGCTCGAATACGCACTTGTTATAAAGCTGAGTGTAATAGTTGTGCATCTTGAGGGCATCGGAGCCGTCAAAGTAAGCAATGTCACGAACGGGGATTCTCTCACCGAAGTCGGTCTTGATTGCGTCAACACCGCAGTCGAGAATCTCGCCAAGTCTCTTCTTGAACCACTCGCAGGCTGCGGGATTGGTGAAGTCAACAAGACCCATTCCGCACTGCCACATATCAGTCTGCCATACAGAACCGTCAGTCTTCTTGACGAGATAGCCGTTTTCCATACCCTCGTCGAAGAGGCGGCTCATCTGGGAGATGTAGGAGTTAATCCAGCAGCAGACCTTGAGACCCTTCTTGTGCCACTTGTCGATCATAGCCTTGGGGTTGGGGAATGCAACGGGATCCCATACAAAGTCGGTCCAGTGGAAGTCCTTCATCCAGCAGCAGTCATAATGGAATACGGAAAGGGGCAGATTGCGCTGCTCCATACCCTCGATAAAGGAGGTAACGGTATTCTCGTCGTAGCTGGTGGTAAAGGAGGTGGAGAGCCAGAGGCCGAAGCTCCACTCGGGGGGCAGAGCAGGTCTGCCTGTGTAAGCGGTGTAGCGGTCAAGAACCTTCTTGGGTGTGGGACCGTCAAATACAACATAGCTTACCTTGTCGCCCTCAACGGAGAAGGAAACACGCTCGACCTTTTCGCTGCCGATCTCAAAGGAAACATCCTGAGGAGTATCGACAAATACGCCGTAACCCTTGTTGGAAATATAGAAAGGTATGTTCTTGTAAGCGATTTCGGTAGCGGTGCCGCCGTCCTCGTTCCACATTTCAACAGTCTGACCGTTCTTGAGGAAGGGAGTAAAGCGCTCGCCAAGACCGTAGACATATTCGCCAACGCCAAGCTGAAGCTGCTCATGCATGAAGTTTACGCCGTCGTTGCGCTGCATGCAGCAGGCGTTTCTCCAGCCGGAGTTGGTCAGCTCAGTTTCAGAGCCGTCCTCATTTACATGATAGTATCCAAGATCCCATGTCTCAGGCTTCTTGCTGATCTTTGCAACGAGAGTGCCGCTGCGGAAGATAACATGAGTATCGGTATCCTCAACAACTGCACAGTCCTTATCGTTGTTTACTTCATAGTAAGGACCCTTCTCAGCTCTGCCCTTGAAGTGGATGAGCTCAGCACGGATTGCACCCTCTCTGGGAGCGGTGAAGCGGTAGGTGAGGACAGGCATGCTAATTGCAGCAGCATGACCGAAGAAATGTCTCGAGGGGGCGTAAACTTCGAGTACAGTTCTGCCGTTTTCGTTTATGACCTTGTGATCAAAATACTCAACAGCATAGATAGGATTGAACTCGTCCTTTACGACCCAGAAACCGTTTGTGAATTTCAAATTACATACC
The DNA here is from genome assembly GCA_045604155.1 of Acutalibacteraceae bacterium. Taxonomy (GTDB): domain Bacteria; phylum Bacillota; class Clostridia; order Oscillospirales; family Acutalibacteraceae; genus JAISGQ01. The sequence continues at coordinate 36,049 of JAZUNN010000047.1, read as the reverse complement.
ACCTTTATTGTAATTGTAAAGTGTACGCTGACATTATAACAGATAATATTAGAAATGACAATAAGTTTTAAGACATTATTTCAAATAAATATTTACAATGCATTTTATCGCATAAAACAGGCAAAATAAAACTGATTGCTGAAAAAATAGCGAAAAAATATAAAAATAATTGTGCATAAGGACGGATTACGTTGTTTAACAAAACTAAAAATATAACATTGTTTGCCATCGGAGCTGCAGGATACAGCTGTGCCGAGATAATCTGGCGAGGCTGGACACATTGGTCAATGGCTGCAACAGGCGGACTGTGTGCATTGGGAATACATCTTATAAACAGCCGCTCAAAGCAGGGATTTGCGGTAAAGACGCTTGAAAGCACGGCACTGATTACGGGGATTGAATTTGCAGTGGGGTGTATAGTGAATAAACTTCTGCACTGGAGCATCTGGGATTACTCTGAAATGCCCTTTAATATCTGTGGTCAGATATGTCCTCAGTATATTGCCCTGTGGATACCGCTCGCAGCTCTTGCACTCCTTGTAAGCGGCCTTTTTACGGAGAAAAAACAGGAAAAAGACAGAATTGCCTTTGCCTGAGAGATTATTGAAATTAAGGGGAAATATGTTATAATTGAAGCAATATTAATCAGGATGTGTAAAAATGACATACGATATTGAAAAAATAATTTCTGAAATGACTCTTGAGGAAAAAGCTTCACTTGTAAACGGTGCTACTTTTTTCGGTACCGGCGGCATTGAAAGGCTCAGCATCCCTGAGCTGATGCTTCTTGACGGCGGTACGGGCATAAACTTTGAACAGCTTTTCGGTGATTTTCTTTCCAAAGAAGAAATATCAGCTGAAAGCACAAACGGAATGATGGGCAAAAGCTCACTTGCAAGAGTAATTGAACATTATTATGAGCCTGAGCATCTGAATGAAGAGGAAATGGAGCTTAGAAGCTGGATAGAAAAACGGCTGACAGCTATAACAGGTGAAGCATATTCACCTGCCTGTTTCCCCGCAGGAATTCTTCTTGGAGCAACCTTTGATCCCGAAGTGGTTCATTCCATGGGAAATGCCCTGGGAAAGGAAGCACGGCTTTTCGGAATACATATTTTACTTGGAACACCCAATATAAATATCCACAGAGATCCTCTCAACGGGCGAATTTTTGAAGGCTATTCCGAGGATCCATGTCTTATTTCAGGTCTTGCGCCTGAGCTTGTAAAAGGCGTGCAGGAGATGGGTGTTGCGGCAAATGTAAAACATTTTGCAGCAAACAATCAGGAAACGAACCGTGTGGGGATAAATGAAGCCATTTCAAAGAGAGCACTGCAGGAAATATATCTGCCCGGCTTCAGAGCCTGCGCTGAGGAGGGCAGAGCATAAACCTTCATGAGCGCATATAACCGGATAAAAGGAGTACCCTGCAGCGAGAACAGATGGCTGCTTACAGACACTCTCAGAGATGAATGGGGCTTTGAGGGTATGGTGGTTTCTGACTGGGGTGCTGTATATCATCCTGTCCCTGCGCTGGCAGCAGGAAATGACCTTGCGATGCCGGGACCAATATCGGGAAAACCCATAGCAGAAGCAGTTGAAAAAGGCGAGCTTTCAATAGAAACGTTGGATATGGCAGTACGCAGAATGCTTGAAATAATTGATTTCTGCACAAATAATGAGAATGCATATAAAGCAGAAAACCTTAACACATTGCATGAGGAAACTACCAAAGCAGCTTATGATGCAGCCGCTGCAGGTATAGTCATGCTCAAAAATAAAAATGGACTGTATCCATTGAAAAACGGTAAAAATATAATTATATCAGGCAGCGGATGGGAAGAACTTATGCAGTGCGGAACGGGCAGTGCGGGAATAACCACTGACAGAACATCTTCTCTTGCCGATACTCTTAAGTCTGTACTTTCAGATTCATCTATAAAGGCGGAATGCTTTATAGATGAAAAATCCCTTGATAAGGGCGAAAATGTAATATATGTGGCTGTTGTCAGCGGTATGGAAGGCAATGACCGACCCGATATGCTCCTTTCAGCTCAGGATATGGTGAATCTTGAAAGACTTTGTGAGCTGAAAGATACCCATGATTTTACTCTGACACTTGTGCTGAATATCTGCGGACCTGTGGATATCTCCGCATATGAAGACCAGCTGGATGCATTGTTTGTGTGTTTTCTGCCCGGCATGGAGGGTGCTCACGCACTGGGGGACATCATGACGGGAAAGATATACCCCTCAGGAAAACTACCGCTCAGCTTCCCGAAGCATTATGAGGATACACCCACATTCCTGAATTTCCCCGGTGAAGGAAATGAAGTAAATTACGGCGAAGGCATTTATATTGGTTATCGTTATTATGATAAAAAGAAGATAAGACCTGCGTATCCCTTCGGCTTCGGACTTGGCTATACAACCTTTGAACTTTATGACCTGACCCTTGATTCTGACGAATTTGAGCATGAGATCAAAGGTCAGGTGACGGTTAAAAACACAGGTGACAGAGAAGGCGCTGAGGTTGTGCAGATATATATTTCCGATCCCGTTTCAACTCTGCCGAAGCCAATCAAGGAGCTTAAATTCTTTAAAAAAGTGAAATTAAAAGCAGGCGAAAGCCGAAGAATAGATTTCACCCTTACTCAGCGTAATTTTGCTTCTTTTGATCCCGATTATGATATGTGGCTCTCCGAAGAGGGAGATTATGAAATAATCGCCGCAACTTCATCTGACCCGAAGGACGAGCATCAGAGAGCAAGGGTATATCTTAAGACCAAAAACCAGTACACCTACGGAATTAATACTACTATAAAGGTGTTGTACAAGAATTTTGAGCTTCAGGATCTTCTTTATGAATTTTGGGAGGAAAACGGCTGGGACTGGCAGATTGTTGAAAGCAATTACCAGTATACTTCAAGCAGAAAGCTTTTTGAGATATTCCCCTCAGAACCTGCAAAGGAAAGCCTTGAGAGATTCATTGCAGCAGCGGAAAAAGTAAGACATTAAAAGAAAAACGCAGTTTTCCAAACCGTGGAGAACTGCGTTTTTATATGTCTGATCATGCTGAATGTAAAATAAAAGTAAACTTTTGACAAAACCTATTTACAAACATATGTTCGATAATGTATATTTGTTTTGTGATAGAAACCGCTCTCTCTATCGCAAAAAACAAAAGAAAAGAGGTAAAGTGCCATTAATATCCAAATTGACGGTGAGCATATGGAAGGTATGTTCAATTCATTCTATCGTTTGCCAAGAGCGTTTTTCACAAACAAAAGATTCGGGGGGATATCAACGGACGCAAAAATTCTATATTCAATTCTGCTTGACAGAATGTGTCTGTCTGATACGAACGGATGGTATGACGAGAAGGGGAGAATATATATTTATTATCCTGTCAGCCAGGCGTCGGATCTCCTTGGTTTCTGCGAAGATAAAATCAGAAAGCTTTTCAAAGAGATAGAAGATGCTGATCTTATAGAGAGAAAGCGTCAGGGATTATGCAAGGCTTATAAAATCTACCTTAGAACCCCTGAGGAAATCGGGTTTCAGAATGGGAAGAAATCCTGTTCCAAACCACGAAAAAATCAGGCTTCGGAGCACGATAATTCAGTGGTAAATTATACTGAATATAATCAGACTGAAAAGAGTTATACTGAATCATCTATCATGGAGATCGATGCTGACGAAATCGAAGAGCAGGTAAAGCTGAGTATGGAATACGACATACTGTCAGAGCGAGTCGACAGAGATATTCTTAAGGAGATTATCAGCATAGTAACTGAAATCATGTGCTGCCGTGAGCCGATAATCAGAATCGGCGGAAAAGATCAGCCAAGAAGTCTTGTGCACAAGCGCATGATGAGCCTTCGCTGTGAACATATCGAATATGTCCTTGAGTGCATGAAAAAGAACAGCGCAAGGATCAGAGACATAAAAGCCTATATGATCTCTGCGCTGTTCAATGCACCTGCAACCATGGATAATTACTATCTGGCCGAGGTAAGGGCTGATTTTTCGTGATTATTCGAGTATGAGTCTGCCGTTTTCATCAAGCACGAAGCCTGATGCTTCAAGGTGCTGACGGGCTGCCTCAGGGTCTGCCTTTGATGCATCGAGAGGCAGGTCGAACTTGGCACGGACACCTGTATAATCGCTCTGATAGTCAATGGCACCGCTTTCCTCGTCAAAGCTAAAGATGTCTGAACCCGGTGCTATCCTGCCTGAATAGGCATAAAGAGCAACCTCATGATCTGCAAACATTTCAAGAGTTTCAAAGCCGTAGAGCATATAGTAAATGCCGTCATTGACATGACCGTGTGCGCCGTTGCTCAGTGAGAACAGATTGACGCACCAGGGCTGATAGCCTGAAACAAGAGGGGTGATGTTGATGGGAATACCGTCGAGAACATCAAGAGGAGTGCCGTCGATGCGCTCTATTGCCACGCATACATAGCTGTAGTCGGTGTCTATGCTGTCCATGCCGCTTATATTTTTGCCGCTGACAATGCCCATCAGAGTGACATTATAATCGCCTGCCTGCTTTGTATCGTTGATGATAAAAGCATCATCGGACTCAAAAGCTGCGGCAAGCTGCGGGTCACCGATGTTCTCCGCCACCTGAGAGGGAGTCAGCAGTTTAACTGCCGCATAGACAGTGCCTGCCAGAAGAACAACTGCAAGAATGACCGATACGAGCACTGTTATAAGTTTTTTGTTTTTCATACTGTTCCTTTCTGCCTGATGCACCCGCAGAAGCCTTATGGTATCTTCTTCAAAGTCCCTGCGAGGCGAAAGACCGTCAAATTCGTTTCTGTACTGACTTCTAATCAAAATACCCATCTCCCTTAAGCTTTTCTTTCAATACTGCTCTTCCTCTTGCAAGACGTGTGCCCACAGTTGCCGCAGGCAGCCTGAGAATGGACGCAATATCCCTTATAGGCAAGTCTTCGTAATAATACAGGTGCAAAACCGTGCTGTATTTTTCGGGCAGCTCAAGGACGGCAGAAAGCAGACTTTCGGCATCTGACCTTGCAATCTGAACGCCGATTTCTCTTTCTGATTCGCTCCTTGCGTTCTTTTTTCGGATATTCCGTGAGGTGTTGACAGTTACTCTTATGAGCCAGGCCTTTTCATGTTCGCTGTCCCTGAAAACAGGCTGTCTGTCGATGAGTCTGATAAAAACATCCTGCACGGCATCTTCCGCATCTGCACCGTTATGCAGAACAGTAAATGCTATTCTGAAAAGCATTTTTGAGTATTCAGTTACGATTCGGGAGATATGTTCATCGGTACCGTATGAATTCAAATGAAAGAGCCCCCTTTCACTTATAACACAATTATAAAAGCCGATATTTTTCGTTATCATGAAAAAATATCGGCTTTATTGCCTCTCTCTGACGAGGGAGAGATAATCCAAAACATTAGTATTTCAATTTATTCATCGCCTGCTCAATGGGAAGGCTTTTGGTTTTATCAGCCAAGTGCATCTGCAAGCTCGGGAAGGGTGTTATGGCAGAAATCAAGGTAAGCCTCACGGCGCTTGCCTTTTGAGCCATTCATTTCTTCGCACTTAAAAATTACATTATCCTTTATGTAAATATAATTTTCGCCGTAGGCGTCGCAGAAATTATAGAAATCATCAAAATGACAGAAATTCTTGCCGCTGTCATTAACATAGATTCCATCATATTCTTCGTTTACTAACTTATTGAAAAATGCTTTTGCGTCCTTCTGAATATCAAAGACATATACATCCAGATAATCATAGGGTGTATTATTATCGTCATTGCTGTATACTTGAACAATATGGCAGTCATCAATACCCCAGGAGTTGTCTGTTGGACATTCGATTTCGATTACATTGCATTCATAGCCAAAGGTATCGCTGAGTGTTTTTTCTACATCGGAAAGTGAATAATTTTTACCCTCTGAACAACCACAGATTGTGAGCATAAGAATACAAATTAATATAGCTAATATTTTTTTCATATTTATAATTCCTCTCAGTCAATAGAATCGGCAATCTTTGGAAGGTCGTTTTTGCAGAAATCAAGGTAAGTCTCACGGCGCTTTGCGTTTGAATTATTCAGCTGCTGAGCTTCATCCTCGGAGGAGTACCAGCAGCCGTACACCTCTTCGCACATGAAAACTACGTTATCTTCAATGTAAAGATAGATTTCGCCATAGGCATCGCAGTAGTTGTAGTCGTCAAGATAGCAGAAATTTTCTCCGCTGTCATTAAGATAGATGTACTGTCTTTCCTCGTTTTTGTAGCTGTTGAAGAAATTTTCAGCCTTGCCGGAAGATTTGAAAACAAAGACAGTCATATTGTGAAAATCGGGGTCATCCTTTGAGGCGGCATGGATAATATCCGCAGCACCGTCTGCATTATACCAATTTATCAGATTTTCTGACGGTGATTCATTTGTCACGCCCGAATATGCAGATAATGCATTTTTTACATCAGAAAGGGAATATTTCCCATTTGAGCAGCCTGCAAGCATGAGCATCAGCACACAAAGAATAATTACAAATATTTTTTTCATATCTGATGCACCTTTCAATCAAGAGTATCAAAAAACTTGGGAATATCATTTTCAATGAAGCTGTAGAAGTTCTTCTCTCTGGCTTCTTCCTCAGCTTTTGAAAAACTGGTGCCGAAAAATTCACTGGCGCAAAATACCACATTGTTATCCTGATACAGGTGAATTTCGCACATTATATCGGTGACAGCATTGTGATCAAATGCATGGCAATAGTTATCTCCGTTATCCAAAGAATCAATCCCTGAGTATTCTTCGTTTTTATGTTTTTCCAGGAAGGTTACAGCATCCTTTTTGCTATCGAATACATAAATGAATACATCTTCAAAACTGACATCATAATTATAACCGTTTATATGAATTTCGGTTATATCTTCAAAATCTCTGACTTTTTCTTTCGAAACAGTGTGTTCTATATCGAAGAAATTGTCGGCGGCTTTCTCAACATCTGCTGCCGAGTATTTCTGATTATCTGAACATCCGCAGAGCAGAAGAAGCATGGCTGCTAAAATTATTGCAATTATCCTTTTCATATGTTATTTCTCCTTTCAATCAAGGGAGTCTGCGATTTTCGGAACATCGTTATCGCAAAAATCACGGAATGACTCAGTTTTTTTCGATTCAGAGTAACTGGTAACAAAAACCACATTATCCTTCAGATAAAAATGGTATGTGATGAATGCATCGCATATTACCTGATCATTGCAGTAGCAATAGTTACTGCCGTGTTCGTATGAGTACATGATGTAAAGCTCATCATTTCTGATTTTATTAAAAAATGATTTTGCATCTGACCGACGGTCAAAAACAAGTGCAGCAAAAGAACTGAATTTGGAACTATTGTTTTTATAAGTATCCATGTAAATCTCTGTACAGTTATCTGCTTCGAGATAATTATTGCCGTCAAGTCTAATTACAATGTATTCAAAACCGATGGAATCATAAACTGCCTTTTCAACATCTTCTGCTGAGTATTTCTGATTATCTGAACATCCGCAGAGCAGAAGAAGCATGGCTGCTAAAATTATAGCAATTATCTTTTTCATATCTGATTCTCCTTTCAATCAAGAGAATCTGCAAACTTCGGGAGATCATTATCGCAAAAATCACGGAACGATTTGTGCTTTTCCGATGTGGAATAATCGGTAACAAAAACCACATTATCCTTAATATAAAAATGGTATTTGATGAATGCGTCGCATATTACCTGATCATTGCAGTAGCAATAGTTACTGCCGTGTTCTTGCAAGTACATGAAGTCAAGCTCATTATTCATAATTTTCTCAAAATATGAATTTGCATCTGACTGACTGTCAAAAACAAGTGCAGTAAAAGTACCGAATTTGTATTCTTTATTTACATTGAAGGTGGTCATGAAAATTCCTGTACAGTTATCCGCTTCAAGATAATTATTGCCGTCAAGTCTTTCTACGCTGTATTTTAATCCGATGAAATCAGAAACTGCCTTTTCAACATCTTCAACAGAGTGCTTTCCGCCTGCGCCCTCACAGCCTGAAAGCAGGAACATAATGACGCACATTAATACAACCAATACTCTTTTCATTTTAATTTCTCCTTTCACCCAAGTGCATCAAAAAACTTAGGGATATCGTCATTTAAAAAGCTATTAAGGATCTTTTTAACGCTTTCATTATCGCCGTAAACTGCCCAGACACTGATTGTCAGATTGTGTTTTTGGTATATACACATTTTAGCTCCTACATCGCAGTATCCGTAGTCCAATGCAAGGCAATAATTGTCTCCGCAATCTTCTTTTGTTGTATGGAAGCGACGAAATTCATTGTTTTTGAACTTCTCTAAATATGCTTTTGCTTCTTTTTCTTTATCAAACACATTTATACAAATGATATCAAACTTAACATCGTAGTCATACGCATTTATATAGATTTCCGTAACGCTGTCGACACCATAAATTTCATAATCATTCAACTCTGAAACAGTGTATTCCATACCGAAGAAATCATCAACGGTCTTCTGCACTTCTTCGAGGGAGTATGTCTTCTGCCCGGAGCAGCCGCAAAGGGCAAACAGCATAATGGCGATAATAACAGCAAATACTCTTTTCATGAAAAACGCTCCTTTTATCTTTCTTATACATAAAACACATTATAAAGGCGTTTTTGCTCATGATAAAGAAAAATTTATATAAATCCGTGTCCTTGGCTCCTCTTGTCAGGGGAGCTGTCAGGGAAGCTGACTGAGGGGTAGTCAAAACGGCATGGTTAAACTGATGAGGGAGTCATTAAGGAGTTTCTTCGACAATCCGAGAGCCTGTCCGTATCAGGACAGGCTCTTTGGACTAAAAGTGCTTTACTTAGTTTTCAAGCTCTGCGATGTGCATAGTATCCTCAACGATTCTGTAAAAATCGGTGCGGTAGTCATCGGAGAGGAGATTGTTTCTTGAATCAAGCTGGGAAAGAACACCCTCATAGCTTGCAGTGCCGATATATTCGGAATCTCTCAGAAGCATACCGTACTGAGCAACAGCAGATGCAAACACAAAATCATCAGAAGGAGTATCGGTATATTTATCCTGACCGACGGGATAGGAAAGAAGCTTGCTTTCGTCTTCATCGGGCTCCTTATAACGGATATTTACTGTGAGATAATCGTCACTTGTACTGTTTTCGGATGTCTGATAGGTGAGCTCAGGGGAGTATATCTCAATAGGAGAATCAACTGTAACTATCTCATAGAGTACGGTTACTCTGTGACCTGCGCCGATTTCGCCTGCGTCCTTGGTGTCGTCATTGAAATCCTCGTCATTGAGAAGTCTGTTTTCATAACCGATAAGACGATACCCCTTTACAACGGAAGGATTAAATTCCACCTGGAACTTTACGTCCTTTGCGACGGTGAAGAGAGTGCCGCCCAGTTCTTCCATAAGCACCTTCCGTGCCTCGGCCTTTGAATCAATATAGTAATAGCTGCCGTTGCCGTTATCGGCAAGAGTCTCCATTTTGTTATCCTTAATATTGCCTGTGCCGAAGCCCATGACCGAGAGAAATACGCCGTCTTCGCGCTTTTCTTCAACAAGTCTTTTAAGCTCGCCTTCGCTTGTTGTTCCCACATTCAGGTCGCCGTCGGTAGCGAGGATTATTCTGTTGTTGCCGCCTTCAATGAAGTAACGCTCAGCGATCTCATAGGCGGTTGTTATACCCTTTGAGCCTGCGGTAGAGCCGCCTGCTTCAAGGGTGTTTATTGCATCGGTTATAGCCTGCTTTTCGTTTCCTGTTGCGCCCTCAAGGACGACCTTGTCGCTTGAAGCGTAGGTGACAATAGAAATTCTGTCGTTTTCGGAAAGCTGCTCGGTAAGAAGATTGAAGGCTTCCTTTACAAGAGGCAGCTTGTCGTGAGAATCCATGGAGCCTGATACATCAATAAGGAAAACAAGGTTTGAAGAGGGAAGAGAGTCTGTATCGGGCTTTTCTGCCTGCAGACCGATAAGCATAAGCTCGCTGTCTTCATTCCAGGGGCAGGCGGAAATCTCGGTGGTTACAGAGAATGGCTCACCGTTTTCGGGCTCGGGGTAATCATAGGAAAAGTAGTTTAAAAGTTCCTCAATGCGTACAGCATCTTCAGGAGGAAGCTTTCTGTCATCTATATATCTGCGTACATTGGAATAGGAAGCGGTATCAACATCTGCAGAAAAGGTGGAGAGGGGATTTACGGCTGCAGACAGATATCTGTTTTCGGTAATTGCGCTGTATTCTTCAGTGTTGTGCTCAACCTGAGGATAGGAATAATCGTATTCAACGAAGCTTTCAGAGGTGGCTTCATACATTACGGGTGCTTCAATATATGCACCGTCAGATACGTAGTTTTCCTGCTTTAATCCGCAGCCTGCCAGAGCTGCGATAAGGATTACAAGTGCCAGAATCAATGATAATATTTTGGATAAATTCTTTTTCATCTTCATTTCCTCCATATCTTTCTAATTGAGCTGCTCAATAATAAAACACGTTAAAGCGCTAAAAGGTTGGAGAAAATTACCGGAAATAAAAAAACAGGATGTTCCGTTTTGAAACATCCTGTAAATTGATTATAACTTGGTTCCGCACTGGGTACAGAATTTTGCCCCCGTTTTAAGAGGTGCGCCGCAGTTTTGACATACGGGAGCATCTTCAGGTGCAGGAGCAGAAAAATCGGGATAAAGCATGGTGTTTTCAAGCTGAGTCTGAGAAAAGCTTCTGTTTTCAATCTGAGCACGTTCAGCTTCAATAAGCTCATCGAGAGGGGCAAAGGGATTGGGTATATTTTTATCATTTGCCCAAGCCATCCATGCTGCAGCCTTTTCGTCAGCATCGGCACTTGAGGGACAGAACTGGCGCATGGAATCAATTCTTGAAAGAAGATCAGCCTTGTTGGAAGGGTCACACTGGATTATGATACGATCCTTTGCGTTGCCGCACACAATAACAGCACCCTTTTCGTTATCCTCCTGAACATCAGTTACCTTATGCCAGAGGATGACAATTCTGCCAAGGGATTTTGCAGCATAGTCACAGCCTTCAACAGCGGTAAGTCCAAGAGGAGAGCCGATGCGTGACATGGCATAGCCGATGTCGTCTGTGCGCTGCTCGCCTTTGCAGAAAACACCGAGATCGTTAAGAACATATTCAAGAGTTATGTAAGTGGAGTCTCTGCGGACAGGAGAAACACTGCTCCAAATCAGTTTATCAAAAAGCATAATAAAGCCCTCCGTGGTCAGGATACAAAAATTGTATCACAACGGGAGGGCATATTCAACGTGATAAAAGTAAATTTTTAGTTACCAAACAGGCTTAAAAGCTCTGAGAAGGAACTTACGGAGGCATCACAGTCATCTGTTGTTCCAAAACCGTAGGCGGCATGAACAAATGAAACGCCTGCCTGACGGGATGAAATTCCGTCAAGAGCGGTGTCACCGACATAAACGGGATTTTTAAGACCGTTTCGTTCGACAACAAGCTTAATATTTTCAGCCTTTGAAAGGAGAGTGTGTCCCCAGCATTCGTAATCCTTGAACAGATGACCGAGCTTATGGGAAGCAAAGAAGGCTTCAATATATCCGTCCTGACAGTTGCTGACAATGAAAAGAGGGATATTCTCAGAAAGCCTGACAAGAACATTTTCAAGATCGGGATAGAGTATGCCTCCGTGGATTGAGAGGTATTCATTTTCAAAAGAACAGCATTCTTTTTCAACTTTTTTCAGAACTTCTTCAGACTGGTCGGGAAGAAGAGATGCAAAAATTTCAGGCATGGGTTTGCCCATCTGAGCATCAAGGTCGGATGCTGTGGTGCGGTAGTCAAGTCCAAGTTTTTCAAATACAATGTTCCAGGATTCGACAATAGCCTGCGTGGAATCCCACAGAGTACCGTCCATATCAAAAATCAGTCCGTCTGCTTTCATTTGTGTATCCTCCTGATGGAAAAATCATTGCATTGATTATATCATAACTTTTCTGCTTTTCAACAGACAGAGAAAGAATAATACATAGTTATCTGAAAAGAAAAGGACGGCGGCTTAAATTTCCGTCGTCCATATATTTTATCTTCTGCCGCCTGGACCGTGACCGCCGCCGTGGCCATGTCCTCCCGGTCCGCCGACCATGCCTCCTGTGCCGATAATGACGGATGACTCAACCGAGCCGAGAGGCTCACCGTCAATATATACACTGACAGCATCTCCCTCTTTCATGAGAGGAGAGCTTGCAACAATGAAATTATAATTCTTGGGAGAAGTGTAAGATATAATCTCAGTGCCGTCGGAGGTTTTCAGAGTAAGAACAGAATCAGCGGGAATTGTACCATTTACAGATGCGACAATAGAGGGCTGAGTGCCTGCGTTTGTTGTCTGAGCCATGCCGCTCGTGCCGATTGCAAGAAGTGTACCACCTGTTATTTCAAAATCTCCTGCATAATCAAGAAATCCGTTGCCGCTGTTTGTAGGACCGCTGACAATCATTTCGCCGCCCGACATCTTTATTGAGCCGTTTGAATCCACTCCGTCGCCTGAGGCATTTACTGAAATACGTCCACCCGAAACTGAAAGCAGACAGCTTTCATCATTTGCAAACATATCGTTTCCCCACTTGCCGCCACTGGAGGATGAATCATTGCCGCCCGCAACATTTATTCCGTCGTCAGAAGAGATGACGTCTATATTTCCGCTTGACACAGTGATGACATTGGCTTCAAGTCCCTCGTAGCTTTTGCTGACAGTGATTTCACCGTCTGTAATGGTAAGAGCGGAATCTGCGTGAATTCCGTCATCGCCTGATGCAAGGCTGAGAATACCGCCGCTGACGGTAATATCGCCGTTGCAGTGAACTGTATCATCAGCACAGTCTGCATTTAGATTACCGCCGTTTATGAATATGGCAGAAGAAGCTTTGAGTCCCTTCATGCTGGAGTTGTTCTCGGCTGCAGTGTTTTCTTCACGATTCCATCCGCCGAAGCCGTCACTGTGGACTTCACCGTTTTCAGAGCCGCCGCCTGTTATAATGTTGAGTACAGCGGAGCTGTCAACAGTCAGTGCGGCCGCAGCCTGGATGCCGTCTGCGCCGGAATTTATATTGAGGCTGCATTCTCCGATATAAATATTTCCTCTGCCTTCGTCCTCGGTGTTGGTTGATCGGATTCCATCACCGCCTGACTTTATTGAAATATCTGCACCTTCACCGATTTCAACACTGTCCTTACCGACTATTCCATCGTCAGAGGAAACGACTTCAAGAGAACATTCAAGAATTGTAAGGCTGTCCTTTGACTGAATGGCATTGTTTGAATTGCCGTTTACTGTAAGAGTGCCCTTGCCGTTGAAATAAAGATCGCCTTTGCTGTATATTGCTGCATCGGGGATATCTGCAGAAGAACGCTCCGAGCCGTCAGAAAGGGAGGAGGATGTATTTTCAGGCAGACTTACAGTCAGTGTATCAGCCTCAAGACACCACAGAGCAGGTGCCTTGTTGTTTGAGAGTGTAAGATTATCGAATATAATAGTGACATCGTCGCTGTCTGAGCAGTCGACAATAATCTGTCCGTCAGACGAAAAACCGCCTGCTCTGTAAACTCCTTCCCGACTTACGGTAACAATAGAGCCATCTGAGGAAAGTCCTTCGCCCGAAACCGAAGCATCACCGTCAAAACAAATGATGCCGTCTTCCTCCGATGCAGCGAAAAGATCAGCGCTGTCAAAGGTCGGTTCAGGGGAATATATGACTTCCTGGCTTTGTTCCGTGCTGACTTCGGATTCCTGCACGGTATCCGAAAAACAGCCTGTCATAAGCATGAATGCGGAAAAGAGAATGCAAAGCAAGCGGATGTGTTTTTTCATTCAATTACCTTCCTGTTAAAGTTCGACCTCGGAGATCTGAGGCTTGCTGCAGATAACAGTTAGATTGCCGTTGCGGCAGCGGATCTCGTCTATAAAGTCCTTCTGCTTTATATCCTTTTTGAAGGTTATTGTATAGCGAAGTTCAAACATAGTACCGAGATTTACAGTCTTGACCTGATCGAGGGAAACGTTGGTAGTATATTTCTCAAAAACGTCGTCAAATATACCGTCGTAATCGAGAGATTCGGGGATTGTAATGCGCAGAGCGCAGATGCTGGATTTCTTCTCGCCGTATTTTGTGCGGCAGAGAAAGATGAGAGCGATGCAGAGAATAAGTGTCACAGCAACAGCTGCAAGATTGAATCCGAGACCTACGGCAAGACCTGCGGCAACAGTAAAGAATACAACAGTTATTTCCTTGGCAGTGCCGGGGAAAGAACGGAAACGTACAAGATTGAAAACGCCGAGTACAGAAACACTTGCAACTATATTGTCACTGACAAGCATTATAACCGTTGAAACAAGTGCGGGGAGAATTACAAGAGAAACAACAAAGTTCTTTGAATACTTACCGCTGAGCATATAAGAGCCTGAAATAAGAAAACCGAGAATGAGCGCAAGGAGAATGTTGAGTGCAATTCTTGCTATGGTGAGTTCACCAACGGTCAGAGCAAAAAAATCCTGAATAGCAGTCATATGTATTTACCTCCGTGAATCGAGTATGATTTTGGCGTATACCCGTCCGTATTTTGAAAATGAAACAGGGAATATCTGAAGCTCAGACATTACTCCTGCAAGCCATAGGGGTAGAGCACCCGACACCTTGACTTCCATAAGATGATTGTCGTCGGGAAGAAGCAGCTCACCGTAATCACCTTTTGCAAGGGAAATATCGGTGGTGCGGCTCCTTATTCTGCGGTCAAAGGTGATGCGCAGAGTATCATCCTCTATGGAATAATAGGACTGTCTGTCATAGGCGAGGAAAAGTGCAGGGCGAAGATCATATCTTTTCAGGAAGAAATCAAACTCATGAAGGGTGTTGATATTCTCCATGGGAGGAGCTTCTCCTCCTGACAGATATTCTTCAGCCTGCCTGAGTGTCATTGCCGAGCGGCGTTTATAGACAACCTTCTTGTATTTCTTCTTTATTTCAAGAAACACGGTGGAATCCATTGAAGGTACACCGTAGCTGCGCAGTCTAAGCTTTTCCTTATAAACGGGTTTTTCGATAGATGCACGGATAAGCTCAAAATCGGGAGTGTCATAATAGATGTTGCAGATGGTGGATTCGCCGTACTCATCGGGTCGTATCCTGTCCTTTATGGCATCCATTATCCCATCATACTGTTTCTGAGAAAGAAGATATTTCTTTTCAACTCGTCTGAAATTAGTGACGGGGTTTTTCTTTATAGCCAACTGATTCACTCATTTCGGATTTTTCTGCCGATAACAATATTTTACACATTATAATGTCGGCAGAATGTAATCTGTGTGATTATTCTGTGACTGCAGGTGCAGCATCTGCTTCAGCTTCTGCTTCGGCTATTGTTTCTGTTATTGCTGCTGACTCAGCCTTTTTACTTCTCTTTTTGGAGATGATGTTATAGATAATGATACCTATAATACTGATTACCGCAGTAATTCCGAAAATGATGGCAGCACGCTTCCAGTCGTTGTTGTTAATTGCGTCACCTGCAAGGGTAGAGGTGAGAATAGAGGGGATTCTTGCGATAAGAGAAAGACCGAGGAAAGTGAAAAGCTTCATTCTTGTAAGACCGACAAAGTATGTAAGAAGATCTTTTGGAGTGCCGGGAATGAAGAAGATAATAAAGACAATGTTATTGAGGCTTCGGTCGTTCTTTATAAACTTCATGCTGTTTATTTTTTCTTCGCTTACGAAAAGGCTGACAAACTTGATTCCAAGCCACTTTGTAAGAAGAAAAATTATTGTTGAGCCGATTGTAACACCCAGGAGAGAAAGACCTGTGCCTTCAATGGGTCCGAAAACAGCACCTGCGGCAACTTCGACAACTTCGCCGGGAATGAATGCAACAAATACCTGAAGAATCTGTATTCCGAGGAAAATAAGTCTGCCGCTTATGGGATTGTTTTCAACAAGACTGCTGAAATATCCTGTGTCAGCGGTTGTAGAATCAGTTCCGCCGAAATAATGGTTTACAAGAGGAATTCCGATCTTTATGGTTACCCATACCATTATGGCGATAAATATGAGGAATGTGATTATACCTATTGTTCTCTTAAGAGCCAGATGGCTCTTCTTGTTTTCTGCTTCAGACATCTGTTTTCATACCCTTTCCTGATTCAGATAATGATATATCAGAAGCTGTCAGTTTTCAGTAATCTAACAAAGTTAAAATACTTCCTGACAATTCTAACATAATAATTTGAAAAAATCCAGCATTATCTGATTATTTTTTCATCAATGTGATATTTTGGACGGTGCTTTGTTTCAAGATAGATTTTTCCTATATATTCTCCGATAATTCCTATTGCCAGCATAAGCAGACCGCCGATAGCCCAGAGAGAAACAGCAAGGCTTGCCCAGCCGACAACAGTGTGACCGGTGAAATACCTGATAAAGAAATAAACAAGCATGGCAATGCTTGCAAGGAACATCAGAATACCCAGCCTTGTGACAAAACGTATGGGTTTTGTACTGAAGGAGGTTATTCCTTCCCATGCAAGAGCAAACATTTTTCTGAGAGGATACTTTGTTTTGCCTGCGGCACGTGCGCTGCGCTCATAGGAAACGCAGGCGGTTTTATAGCCAAGCATAGGCACAATTCCACGGAGGAATACATTTACTTCCCCGTATTCTGCAAGAGAATCCAGAGCACGGCGGCTCATAAGTCTGTAATCGGCATGATTATAGACGATATCCGCACCCATGGACCTGAGAAGTCTGTAATAGCACTGAGCGGACATTCTTTTGAAAACGGAATCCTTTTTTCTTGCAGTGCGTACACCGAAAACAATATCGCAGCCTTCTTCAAATCTGCTGAGCATCTCGTCCATTGCATTCATATCATCCTGCATATCCGCATCTATTGAGATTATTGCATCTGCATATTCACGCAATGTGTTCAGTGCGCACATGAGAGCATTCTGATGACCGCAGTTTCTCGAAAGCTTTATGCCGCAGATAAGTGCATTTTTATCGGTATATTCGGAAATAAGCTCCCATGTTCTGTCATGGGAGCCATCATCGATAAATACAATCCGACTTTCCGGGGAAATCCGATTTTCAGCTATAAGATCATTGAGCTTATCTGAAAGCGCAGGTGCGGTTATGGGAAGAACTGCCTCCTCATTATAGCAGGGAACAGCTACATAAAGCTTTGTCATAACTGCTTTACTGCATCCTCAACGGTGAGGGTGGAATATTCCTGAGCACGGAAAATTCTTCCGCACTTCTTATCGTCGGCAAAGAGTCCGAGAATAAGACCTGTAACGGCTGTCTTGGGAAGGTTGGGAGCATTGGGACCACCGAGGTCGGTGCTGCACCAGCCGGGATCAGCCAGGTTAATCATAACATCAGTGCCCTCAAAGAGAGTTCCGATATCCTTTGTAACCTTGTCAAGAGCTGCCTTGCTTGCAGAATAACCGCCTTGATAGGGATCCTTGTCGATGCCGCTTGTAACATTTACGATTCTGCCGAAGCCACGTTCCTTCATCTTGGGCAGATAGTGGTAGCAGATCATCATGGGAGCAGTGGTATTTACTGCAAAGCTGATCTCGTAATCGGATACGGGTGTATCGTAGACACCGCTTCTGTAAGCAATCTGCAGACCTGCATTGTTGAGAATTCCGTCAAGCACTATGCCGCTGTTGTCGATTTCCTCCATCATTTTTGAAACTGCGGACATATCTGAAAGCTCTGCTTCAACACAGAATGCCTCGACGCCAAGAGCCTTTACTTCTTCAAGAACACTTTCACAGCCAGCCTTAGAACGGGAGTGAAGAATAAGATTAGCTCCACGCTTTGCGATTTCAATGGAACAAAGTCTGCCAAGACCTCTTGATGCACCGGTTACAAGAACCCACTTGTTTTTTAATGATGTCATTTGTTTGTCCTCCCAGAAATTTATAATCTGATTTTACAATATATGGTTTTGCATATCAAGTAAATAAAGGAAAAATCCGAACATTATTTGGAAAATCTGCATTGATTAATTGAGAGTAAAATCGATACAGAGAGTTTCGCCGTCAACAAGTGATATATTATCAGAACTTTCGTTGTTTATGAATACGGAGCCCTTGCCTGAATCGACCCGGATACAGTAATTGCCGTATATGTCAGTGGTCAGGGAATATTCACGGCCACAGAAAGACAGGGTAAAGGTGCTGCTTTCAACGGGATTTTTATCAGAATCCTTTACAGTGCCGAAAAGCAATGCCTTGTCACTTCCGATGGTGTTGTATCTGTAGGCATCCAGCACCGGCAGCGCCTTGTGGTCATAATCAAAATAAGTGGTTGTTTCCACGCAGTTTTCTCTTGGGGTATTTGTTGCACTGCGGATTGCCCAGCCGATACCCTCCTGACGCACAAGCACAGGATCCCAGTAAAGATCACCGATGCACCGACCGTCTTTTACTGACTTGATGGCATTGATGAGTTCATACATGAAATCACGCTGACCCTCGGGCGTGCAGGGATATATTTCTTTGTAGGCGCCGTTGTCCGAAAGCTGACCGGGCTTGCCCCAGTTTATGCCGCTTTCCATTATGAGAATATCCTTGTCGAACAGATCAACCATCATATTGCACCATTCGATGAGATCACCCGTGTCAAGAGCATTTTTAACCGCATACCGGCTGTCTGTCTGAGCCCAGTAAGGATAAAATGAAGTACCGATAACATCATATTTTACACCGTTTTCTTCGCACAGACCGAAGAACCATCTTCCTGTGCCGCTTCTGCTTTCCCAGAACATATCGTCAGCATTGCAGGCAATATGCAGAACGATCTGAGAAGAAGGGGATATCTCCTTTACGGCACGATAGCCCGCATCCATAAGCTCACAGAAGGTTTCAAGAGATTCATCCGATTCCCATGTACTGCCGTAGGGTTCAAGAATTCCGCCCTGCATCTCATTGCCGAGAGAAACATACTCGGGATAGATTCCCTCTGCTGCCAGACGGTCCATAAAATCCTTTGTGTAGCTGTAAAGGCATTGACTCAGGGTGTCAGAAATCATATCGGAATCGCTTATTCCATTGATTTTTTCAAGCCAGTCAGAGGGGATGGCTTTGTTTCCCCAATAGTCTGCATACATAAAGGAAAGCTGTATTTTCATTCCTTTGTTATGGGCTCGTACTGCAAGATCAAATATTGCGTCGGCATCCTTGTAGCCTTCGGGAAACATATCGCCGTTTTCGTTTATGTAGTCGCCGGGATTGTTGTAAAGCTCAAGACGGACGAAATTGCAGCCATTTTCAGCCATTATCTGAATTGCATCAGCCTCTGAGCCGTCTGCACGGTAATATCTGCCGCCAAGGTCCTCAACCCAGTCAAGCCAGCTTACAGCACCACCGAAAAGGGAATCGTACTGGTTTTCCTGATCCTTTTCGTAACCGATTGAAAGAGCATCCACATTGACATGCTGCCCATTACCTTTTGAACAGATACCGATTTCAAGAATACCGTCCTCACCGACGTATATTCCTCTGACAGTAACGGTTGTCCAGACACCGTCCTTTATTGTGCGGGGGACAGAGGTCATGCACTGTGCCTGAGATGATCCTTTGCCGTAAATATAGCAGTATTCTTGATTTCCCTCGTTCAGAGTATGGGCTTCAAGATAGTAATAGCCGGGAGTAAGTCCATTGATATATTGCACAACGGTGGCGTCATACTGATCGTCAGAGCCGATTTTCAGGCTGTTACTGCCCTCGAAAGCACAGGACTTATCTTCAATTGCAGAATTCCCTGAAGCACTGACAGTGTAGGATGCAAGACCATATTCAAAACCGGGATCAGAGATTTTTCCATCGGAATAAGTGATGCTGTTTTCCGCTGCAGAGCAGGAAGAAAGCAGCAGGCAGAAAAGCAAAGAAATTATACAGAAAAGAGATGAAATACGGCGAAGCATGAAAACAATCCTTTTTAAGTTATTTTTTCCTGAATAAATCGGCTGCCAGTGTCATTCTGTCAGCGATTTTTACTCCGAATGGGCATCGTGATTCACAGCTGCCGCAGCCGACACACTGGTCTGCAGTGTGGGGAAGTGCTTCATAATGAGAACGGACGGAAGCAGGAACCTGAGGCTGCATCACTGCAAGATCGTAAAGCTTGTTTACCATTGCAATATCTATATCCATAGGACAGGGTTTGCAGTGTCCGCAGTATGTACACTGACCGTGATATGCATGACGGGGTGCGCCGGCAAGAACGGAGGCATAGTCCTTTTCGGTATCTGAAGCTGTTTCATAAACCACAGAGGCATTTACCTGCTCCGGGCTTTCCACACCTGCAAGAACACAGGCAACAGCAGGACGTGTCAGACAGTAATGCAGACACTGAACGGGAGTGAGAGCTGCACCGAAGGGAGATCGTTTCGGATCAAAAAGTCTGCCGCCTGCAAAGCCCTTCATGACGGTGATTCCGATGTCATGCTGTTCGCACAGCTTATAAAGCTCTGCTCTCTCCGGTGTTATTCCGCCGAGAGAAGCATCAAATTCTTCTGCAAAGTAATCATCCACATCCTCCGTGGCGGGGAGAATATCAAAAGCAGGGTTGATGCTGAACATCATCATTTCAATGATTCCGCTTTCGACGGCCTTTTTTGCAATAACGGGATTATGGGTGCTCATGCCGATATGTCGGATGATTCCTTTTTCCTTAAGTTCACGGACATAATCAATATACGGACCGTTTATTATCTCGTTCCAGTCAGATTCCTGATCGACATAGTGAATCATTCCCAGGTCGATATAGTCAGTGCCCAATCTGTCGAGAAGGTCCTGAAAAGCAATTCTGCAGGCATCAGTATCTCTGCTTCGGACATACTGTCCATCCTGCCATGTAGAGCCGATATGTCCTTGAATATACCATTTTTCACGCCTGCCTTTAAGAGCAGCACCGAGATTGCTTCGCACATTTGGCTCGGACATCCAGCAATCAACTGTATTTATCCCTGCATTTTCGCAGGCTTCTATTATTTCAGCACACTCCTGAGCATTGTGACGCTCAAGCCATTCTGCACCAAGACCTATTTCGCTGACCATCAGCTCGGTTTTTCCGAGTCGTCTGTAATTCATGATATCTGCTCCTTTGCAACAGATTTTTCTCTATTTTATCACTTCCAAAGGTGTATGAGCAAGGGAATATATAAAATAATCCAATTATCATTTCTTGTATTTATACGGGTGTGTGATATAATATCTGGCATTGAAACAGTAAAGCAGGTGCAGTATGGCTGAAATAAAAATAACCGATGTGAGATGTGAGATGGGGGACAGCGCATTCCTTATAGATGACGGAAAAACGGCGATTTTATACGATACGGGATTTGGATTTACCGGCTTTAAGGTCGCTGAAAATATAAAGGCAATTCTGGGAGAGAGGAAGCTTGATTATATATTTCTCACTCACTCCCATTATGACCATGCACTGGGAAGTGCGTATATTCTGAGATGTTATCCCGATGCAAAGGTCGCTGCAGGACGCTATGCGGCAGAAATATTCAAAAGAGATGGTGCAAGGCGTGTAATGCGGGAGCTTGATGCAAAGTTTGCCGCAAAATGCGGAATTACAGATTACGAATTTCTGGGCTCTGAGCTTCGTGTGGACATTCCCGTCGATAATGGGGATATTATCAGAGCAGGGAATATGATATTTGAAGTCATTGACCTGCCCGGACATACAAGGTGCTCTGTGGGTTATTACTGCCGGGAGGAAAAGCTGCTTCTCTCAACAGAAACACTGGGTGTGTACGATGGAGGGACAATCATAGCTCCCTCATACCTTGTCAGCTATAAAATGGCCCTTGAATCAATAGAGCGTGTGTCACAGCTTGAAATAAAAAAACTCCTTGCACCTCATTATGGGATACTCAACGAAGAACAGACAGCATTTTTCCTTGAAAATATGAAATCGGCAGCAGAAAATGCGGCAGAAATAATGATGGATGGAATAAGATCGGGAAAAAGTACAGATGAACTTATCGATGATTTCAAAAAACGTTATTGCAGCGGCCATATCAGAGCCATTTATCCCGATGATGCCGTGAATCTGAACACATCCATAATGCTTGATCTTATTCGGAAAGAACTTATGAACTGATATAAAAGTATTAAATATTTTGAATTTACTCGGAAATTTTACGAAGTCGGATCATTGATTGAAATAGAAGCTGCTTTTATGTTATATTAATAATGTATAAGAGCGGAAAGAGGTTGGCAATATGGATCTTATCAAGGTATTCATAACCGAAGATGAAAGTGTTGTACGTGAAGGACTCAGAGATATAATTCCATGGGAAAAGCATGGCTTTGAATTTGTGGGTGACGCACCCGACGGAGAAATGGCGTTGCCTCTCATCCGTAAGCTCAGACCTGATGTGCTTATCACAGATATAAAAATGCCCTTTATGGACGGTCTTTCCCTGAGCAGCATTGTAAACCGTGAGCTGCCTGATACAAAGATCATAATTGTCAGCGGTTACAGCGATTTTGAATATGCAAGAAAAGCAATCGAGCTTAATGTTGATCAGTATCTTTTAAAGCCTATTACAAAAGCTGCAATGATAAAAGCGCTGGAAACAACACGTCAGAGAATTGAAGAAGAGCAGGAGCAGAAGGATTATCTGCGCCGATACGAGCAGGAAGTAAAGAAGTTTGAGAATTACACCCGTCGAGCATTCTTTGAAAAGCTGGTTGAAGGCTCTCTCAGTGTTGAACAGATATATGAACAGGCAGATAAGCTCAATCTTAATCTGAACGCTGACGGTTATAACTTTGTGATCTTTACAGTTCAGTCAATGAACGATACGGCATACTCCGAATCTGCAGCCAATGTTCTTGACGGACTTCTTAACTATTTTCTCCGCTATCCCGATTACATTCTCTTCCGCTGCAATCTGCTGTCTTATGCGGTTCTGATAAAAGGCGACAGAGACAATCTTCTTGATCTTACAGAACGCAGTGTTGAGATAATAAGGACACGATGCGAAGGCTCGGATACACCTCTTAACTGGTTTGTGGCTGTAGGTGACCCCACATACCGACTCAGCGGACTTCCTCAGTGTTATTCTGATACAAGCCATGTCCTTGCCTACAGACATATAATGCCTGCAAAGCATATATTCCGTTCCGAACTGCTTCATAATGAGCGAAACAGCGGAAACTCAGGATCATTAGACGTAATCGATCCCGAAAAGATAGATCCCATGGTAATACGCAATTTTGTTCAGAGCGGAACTTCAGGAGAAACCGAGGCATTTGTGGAGGAATATCTGACAAACCTCTGCGGAGCAGAAAAATCCATACTTTTCAAGCACTACATAATAATGAGTGCACGAATCAATTCCGAGCTTGTGCTGCAGGAATTGGGATGTACAAAGGAGGATTTCATTCAGAAAATTCCACAGCCGGAACTTGATATGCCTGCAGATGATCTCAGGGAATATCTTATAGGTGTGCTCAGCACAGCAATAGATATGAGAGATATTGAAACACAGAAGCAGAACAGTGATATAATTGACAGCGCAATCAGATATATAGATAAAAATTATTCTGATGAGAATATTTCACTTAACGGTGTGGCTCAGGCAATAAATATAAGTGCCAACTACCTCAGTGCACTGTTCAGCCAGAAGATGGGAGAATCCTTTGTAGAATACCTGACCCAGAAGAGAATGGCAAGAGCAAAGCAGCTTCTTCGTCAGACGGGAAAACGTTCAGGTGAAATTGCCTATGAAGTCGGATATAAAGACCCCAGATACTTCTCCTTCGTATTCAAGAAAACCCAGGGATGTACCCCCAGAAGTTACCGTTCGGGAGAGTCAGAATGAAGACAAAGTTTTTTCAACACGATAAAAAATCAATAAACGGACGACTGGTCAGAATGAGCATAAGTGTATTTCTGCCGATGCTTGTTCTTGCACTGTTTGTCCTGTCAATGCTGGTTTTCTATCATTTTCAGTATTCATCGGTAAGCAATAATATTACAACTGCATCAAAGTTCAGTCAGGATTTTAAAAATGACGTTGACCTGAAGATGTATTATTTTGTTATCGGAAGCAGTGATGAGCTTCCCTGGGACGATGTTAAGACTGCTAAGAATCTTGCTCAGGAGCTGTTGAAAAGCACAAACAACAATGACAGCCGGCAGACTCTCAACAGTGTTATCAATCTTTGCGATAGTCTGAATCTGAATATTGCAAGAATTCAGAATACCGATGGATATGACACAAGAATTGAGCAGCTTGAAAACAATATCTACGTCATAACCGAGCTTATAGAAGAATATATCTATACCTATCTTTATTATGAAGCAGGTGAGATGGCGGCACTTCAGAGAAGCCTCAAATACTGGCTTGTTGCTGAGGTTGTGGCGGGAGTGCTTGTCATGATGGTTGTATTCTATATTTCGGGAAGAAATGCACTTAAAACCAGCCGAAGCATAATCGAACCCATCGATGAGCTGTGCAGCCGTGTAGATGAGATAGGTAAGGGTGACCTGGAAGAAAAAATACCGGTAGAAGCGGATGATCAGAAACTGAGGTCACTGGGCAGCGGTATAGAAGAAATGGTCGGCAAGCTGAATGCCCAGATTGAGCTGAACAGGCAGGAGCAGATAAGACTGAGAAGTATTGAGCTTTCACTTATTCAGGCTCAGATAAATCCTCATTTCCTTTATAATACACTTGATACAATCGTATGGCTCATTGAAACCAACAAAGCTGAGGCTGCGGAAGAAATGGTTACAAGCCTTTCCTCATATTTCAGAGCATTTTTAAGCAACGGTAAGGATATAGTTACCATTGCGGAAGAAAGACAGCACGTAAAGAGCTATCTTGAAATACAGCAGGTCAGATACAAGGATATAATCGATTATGAAATTGATATTGATGAATCCATCAATAAGTGTCTGATACCCAAGATGACCCTTCAGCCAATGGTTGAAAACTCCATATATCACGGACTTAAGCCCAAACGAGGCAAGGGTATGATTTATGTCAGAGGTACCCTTTCACTTGGCAGAGTTACAATCAGGGTAGAGGATACAGGTGTTGGAATGGACAAGGATACACTTGAAAAGCTCAGACATCAGATAGCAAATGATGACCCATCGAGCTTTGCGCTTGTTGCGGCATATAAAAGACTCAGACTTGTATATGGAAACGATTGTGCCTTTTCTGTAGACAGTGAGCCGAATGTGGGTACAGCAATAACCATTTCAATACCGTACAAAACGGAGGATACAGATGAAAAGAATAGTTAGTGTGATTTTGTGTGCGGCACTTATTCTGCTGTGTGCAGTCGGATGTACTTTTTCGGGGTCCGGCAAAGAAGAAAAAGAATATATTGTTGTAGGTTTTTCTCAGGTTGGCTCGGAGTCAGACTGGCGAGCGGCAAATACTGCATCAATCAAAGCAGCCCTGAGTGAAGAAAAGGGGTATGAACTGCTGTTTGAAAATGCAAAGCAGAATCAGGAAAACCAGTTTATGGCAGTGCGCAATTTCATTCTTCAGGGCGTTGATATGATAGTAATTGCACCTGTTTCCGAAACAGGATGGGATAATGTTCTTCACGAAGCAAAAAGCGCAGGTATCCCTGTTATAATTGTAGATCGTGAGGTGGCCGTTGATGATGAAAACCTTTACCTCAGCAGAGTCGGATCGGATTTTCTCGAAGAGGGTAGAGTAGCTGTAAAATGGCTTGAAGCAGAACTTGCAGACAGAAAAAACAAAAGCGAACAAGTCAATATTCTTCATATAAAGGGTGCAGAAGGGTCAACTGCACAGATAATGAGAACTCAAGCTATCGAAGAAGGTGCTGCAAAGCACAGCAACTGGAATATAATGGCTCAGATCAACGGTGAATTCACAGAGGCAAAGGGATATGAGGTTGTAAGAGATTATGTTGCCCGAAATAAGAATATTGATGTAATTTACAGCGAAAACGACAATATGACATTCGGTGCAATGAGAGCTCTTGATGAAGCTGGAATTACATACGGAAAAGACGGAGATGTTATCATTATTTCCTTCGATGCCGTAAGAGAAGCGCTTCAGTATTGCTTGTCAGGCAAAATCAATCTGTGTGTTGAATGCAATCCTCTTCACGGCGAAATACTTGACACACTAATCAGGCAGTATCGCAGCGGCGAGGAAATTCCCAAGCATACCTATGTTGATGAAACCTATTTTACCGCTGATATGCTGACACCTGAAATTATCGGAAGCAGAGAATACTGATGAAAAGTTTAAACCCCACAGTAAATAAAACTGTGGGGTTTAAATTATTCAGGAGAAGAAATAATCAATTATTCTGATGCAGAGGCATCCATGGTAATACAATGTTTTTTGTCTTTTTTCCGGAAATGAGTGAAAGCAGGGATTTTGCGGCGGCGGTGCCGACGGCGTGATTGTCGTGTCCGATGGATAAAAATTTAACATCACCTGCGATTGAATAATAGCTGTTGTCAAAACTTACAATTTCAATCTTATCAGGAACACTGATGCTTGCAAAGGTCAGAGCCTTTACAAGATGATATGCGATTTCATCATTGAAACAGACAACCGCAGTGCTGGAACCGAGGTAGTTAGAAATGAAGTGCTGCAGAAAACTGTCATTTCCATCAAGAATCTTCTGTCTGTCAACGGAAGAAAACCAGCACCAGTTTGCAGCGGAAAACTGTACTCCATGATCATGGCAGGCCTGCTGGCAGGCTGTAAATCTTTCTGCACCTCGCAAATCATTGCATTTCATTATACCTGAAATACTTCTGTGCCCTTTTTCAACGAGATGCTGTATCAGAATCTGTGAACCCGAATAATTATCGTCAGTAATGCATGGAGCTGAAGATGGGATGGAATAAGCACAGTTGAGATAGACAACAGGCACACCTTTTTCTGCAAGCTGCTGCAGGACTTTACTGCTGCTGCATGGAAGCAGGTTGTCCTGAGCTTCCATGATAATGCCCGCAGGAGGGGACTCAAGAAGCTCGTTGAGAAGAGAAAGCTCACCGTCCGGATATTCATTGGTGGAAAATGCTTTTACAGTGAAGCCTTTTCCGGAGAAGACACTTTTTATATCTCTTATAAGATCGGGGTATATATATTCGTTTTTATCCTGGAAGATAACTGCAACAGTCTGGCTGTAGGCAGAAGAATCCGAAATATAGGACCCGCTGCCTTTTCTTTTAACGATTACACCATTCTGCTCAAGCAGAGCAAGGGCAGAGCGAATGGTCTGACGGCTGCAGGAAAATCGCCTGCAAAGCTCAGCCTCGCTGGGCAGTCTTGTCTTGCCTGTCTGGTGCATTGTTTTAAGTTCTATGGATAATTCCTTTGAAATAGCAATATATTTTGCTGCCATGGCAAATACCGCCTTCAATCATATTACATTATAATTTTAACATTCAGGGCATCTTCAAAAAATGAAAAATTTAATCTGATTTGTTTGTTCTTGTTGTTTGTAAAAATGAAAAAATAAAATAATACTTGAAAAATTATTGTATTTTTATTTTTTCAAGACAAAAAATCAAGGAAAAAATCGGGATGATAGGATGTTTGATGGATGAAAATATTAATTGTAAAGAATCTATAGTAAAATATCGAACATAAAATGGTAAATTTTTTGTAATTTGAAGATGGTTGAAACGTTCAACAGGAAATCTGTATGGCTATAAAAAATGGTATGAAAATATGTATTTATTCACATTGCCCATTTTAATTTTCGGCTGTGAGAAACCGTTGACGTATATGACAACGGGTGATTAAATAAAGGCAACGAAGCGGAAACGCTATCGAAATCTTAGAAAAAGAGGTATGAACATGAAAAAGTTACTGGCAATCATTCTCGCAGCTCTTATGCTCGTTACAGTATTCGCTGCTTGCGGCGGATCCGACGACGGCGACCTTATCAAGGTTGGTATCATCAACAACGACCCCAACGAGTCCGGTTATCGTACTGCTAACGATAAGGACATGAAGGACACCTTCACCAAGGCTAACGGCTACGACGCTTCTTTCGCATACTCCCTTAAGAACGACGAGCAGATCGCTGCTGCTCAGAAGTTCATCCAGGACGAAGTTGACTATCTCCTCATCTCTGCAGCTGGCACCGCTGGTTGGGACTCCGTTCTCACCGATGCTAAGAACGCAGGTATCAAGGTTATCCTTTTCGACCGCACCATCGACGCTGACGAGAGCCTTTATGAGGCATCCATCGTTTCCGACATGGCTAAGGAAGGTCAGACCGCTGTTGATTGGCTTGCAGGCCAGGGTCTCTCCGAGTACAAGGTAATCCACATCCAGGGTGTTATGGGTTCCGCTGCACAGATCGGCCGTTCCGGCGCTCTCGACGCTAAGGTTGCTGCAGAGTCCAACTGGAGCATCGTTAAGCAGCAGACTGCTGAGTGGAATGCTGACAACGCACAGCAGATCGTTCAGTCCGTTATCGACTCCGGCGCAGACTTCAACGTAATCTATGCTGAGAACGACGATATGGCTAAGGGCGCAGTTGCAGCACTCGATAAGGCTAACATCAGCCACGGTGTAAACGGCGACGTTATCATCATGGGCTTCGACTGCAACAAGTGGGCACTCGAAGAGCTCCTCGCAGGCAACTGGAACTATGACGGTCAGTGCAACCCCTTCCAGGCTTCCTACATCAACGACATCATCAAGGGTCTTGAAAAGGGCGAAGCTCCTGCACAGAAGGTAGTTATCATGGATGAGAAGGGCTTTGACGCTTCCACCATCACCCAGGAAGATGTTGACAAGTACGGCATCTAATTGATTTGCGAACTGATTTACCTGACAGTAAGGTAATGTGAAAGCGCGCGGTACGGTATACATGGTATATCCCTGTATCCGCACCGCGCGTGTCTTTTTAAAATGAATCCACAAAATCTGCTTTAGGGAGGCGGTAATTCATGCAGGATGGCGCAATACTTGAAATGCGTGGCATATGCAAATATTTCCCCGGCGTCCGTGCTCTTGAAAATGTTGACTTCACACTCCGTGAAGGCGAAATTCATGCTCTTATGGGAGAAAACGGAGCAGGCAAATCCACATTGATAAAGGTTCTGACCGGTGTATATCATAAGGACGGCGGTCAGATATACATTAAAGGCCGTGAAAAGGCTATAACATTGAAATCTCCGGAGGATGCCCAGAAAAATGGCATCAGTACCGTTTATCAGGAAATCACTCTCTGCCCGAATCTTACTGTTGCAGAGAATATGTATATAGGAAGAACCAAGGGTTTTCTTACAAACTGGAAAGAAATCAACGAGAATGCACAGAAGCTTCTTGATTCTCTTGGAATTCCCACAACAGCAACAACACAGCTGGGTAACTGCTCGATCGCTGTTCAGCAGATGGTAGCAATAGCCCGTGCAGTGGATATGGAGTGTAAAGTTCTTATACTTGACGAGCCTACATCCTCTCTTGATGAGCAGGAAGTTGCAAAACTGTTCAAACTCATGCTTGACCTTAAGTCAAAGGGAGTCGGAATTATCTTTGTAACCCACTTCCTTGAGCAGGTTTATGAAGTCTGCGACAGAATCACAGTTCTTCGTGACGGTATGCTTGTAGGTGAGTATGTTATTGAAGATCTGCCGAGAGTCATGCTGGTTTCAAAGATGCTGGGCAAGGAGCTTGATGATCTTGCAGACATCAAGGGTGAGAGCGAGACATATGAAATAGAAGAGGGAGATGTTCCTGTATTTGAGGCTGAAAGACTTGCAAGTGCAGCAGGCGTAGCACCCTTTGATTTTTCAATACATAAGGGAGAGGTCAACGGATTTACGGGACTTCTCGGCTCAGGCAGAAGTGAATGTGTACGTGCAATATTCGGTGCTGACAGGGTAACAGGCGGCACTGTCATGATGAACGGCAAGAAGGTTAAGATCAACAAGCCTCTTGACGCAATGAAGAACGGCATAAGCTATCTGCCCGAAGACAGAAAAGGCGATGGTATTGTCGGTGATCTTTCCGTTCGTGATAACATCATTCTTGCACTGCAGGTAATGAAGGGCTTCTTCAGACCCTTTACACGTGCACAGGCAGAGGAGTTCGCCGATGAATATATCAAGCTTCTTGATATCAAGACAGCATCCTCTGATACACCTATAAGCTCTCTTTCGGGCGGCAATCAGCAGAAGGTAATTCTTGCCCGCTGGCTGCTTGCAAATCCTGTATATCTTATACTCGATGAACCCACACGAGGCATTGATATAGGTACAAAGATAGAAATTCAGAAGCTTGTTCTGAAGCTTGCGGCAGAAGGCAAGAGTGTCACATTTATTTCCTCTGAAATTGATGAAATGCTCCGCACCTGCTCCAGACTCGTCGTCATGCGTGACCGTAAGGTTGTCGGCGAGCTCAAGGGTGAAGACCTGACCCAGAACAAGATAATGGCTACCATTGCAGGAGGTGAAGAACAATAATGGCTGCAGAAAACAAATTTTCTATGGAAAAAGTAAAGAATGTGCTTGCATGTATCGGAAAATTTCTGCTTAAGGTAGTAAAGCAGCAGATATTCATTCCTATCGCAGCATTGTTGATTCTTGTAATATTCAATCTTGTGGCTGATCCGTCCTTCTTCAAGGTCACCTTCGGACAGAACAGCGCAGGTGATCCTGTTTTCACAGGAAACCTTATCAGTATTCTTGACAACGGCTCCGAGCTTGCAATACTTGCAATAGGTATGACACTCGTAACCGCTGCATCAGGCGGACAGGATATCAGTGTCGGCTCTGCAATGGCTATTGCCGGTTCTGTTATTCTCCGTGTAGTCTGCGGCACAGACGGAAAAGCTGAAGTAATGGAAAATCCCCTTATTTTTGCTTTCCTTCTTGCTTGCGTAGTTGCAATGTGCTTCGGTGCATTCAACGGTATGCTGGTAGCATACTTCAAGATTCAGCCTATGGTTGCAACCCTGATTCTTTTTACGGCAGGACGCTCCATAGCACAGTGGATCAACAATAACAGACTGCCCGATGTATCTGACCCTGCATTCAAATACTACGGCAACTTCATTCCCGGAATTCCCATTCCCACACCTACACTGATAACCATAGTCTGTGTAGTGATAATTTTCCTTGTGCTGAAGTTCACAAATCTCGGACTTTACACTCAGGCAGTGGGTATCAACTCCAGCTCATCCCGTCTTAACGGTATTGACCCTGCATTCATCAAGTTCATGACATATGTCATTCTTGGACTTTGCGTTGCAATCGCAGGATTTATCAAGGTCAGCCGTCTTGGTCAGATCAACTACTCTGCAGTTGCAAAGGATATTGAAATGGACGCAATTCTTGCAGTTGCACTTGGCGGAAACGCACTTTCCGGCGGTAAGTTCAATATGGCCGCATCCATCCTCGGCGCATATGTAATTCAGTTCCTTACCACTACACTTTATAAGTTCAACGTCGATTCCACAGCACTTCCTGCATACAAGGCTGTTGTTGTTATCCTCCTCGTTGTTCTCAGTGCTCCTGTTGTAAGAGAGAAGCTTTCCGGAGCATGGAAGAAGATTGCTCCCCAGAAGGCAGTAAAGGAGGCAAACTAATATGGAAAACAAGAAAAAAATCACATTGTCTCCTCTTGTCGGAAAGGTAAAGTCCATGTCCGACACAAATATCCTCCTTGCAATTACTATTGCTGTTTTCTTTATCATGTATATCTCTGCAATAGTATTTCTCGGAGAAGGTTTTCTCAAGCCTCAGACATTCTTCAACATTCTCAATAACAATGCAGCACTCATCATCCTCGCAACAGGAATGAGTATAGTCATGATTACCGGCGGTATCGACATTTCTGTCGGTCAGGTAACTGCACTGGTCAGCATGAGCTGCGCAGTACATCTTGATTACGATGGCGGTAATGTTTTCAGCGCATTCCTCATTGCTCTGCTCATCGGTATTCTCTTTGGTCTTGTTCAGGGCTACATCGTAGCATATCTTGAAATACAGCCCTTTATCGTTACTCTGGCAGGAATGTTCTTTGCAAAGGGCATGACAACCATAGTAAATGCTACTCAGTTCAACGTAGCTCACGAGGGCTTCAAAGCACTCAAGGAAACAAGAATCAATGTTCCTCTTATGGGTTCATACAACAAGATCGGAAACTATGTACCTGCTTATATTGAAATCGGCGTTCTCGTTGCACTTCTGCTTGTGGGTGTTCTGTTCTTTGTTCTTCGCTGGACAAAGCTCGGACGCAGCTTCTATGCAGTAGGCGGCAATCAGCACAGTGCAAATATGCTCGGTATCAACGTAAAGCGCACAAAGTTCATGTCCCATATGCTCTGCAGTGTTCTTGCAGGTATCGGCGGATTTGTATACTTCATGCACGTAGGCTCCGGTTCTCCTTCCCACGCAAGCGGCGAGGAAATGAATGCAATCGCATCCTCCATCATCGGCGGTACAATGCTTACAGGTGGTGTTGGAAATGTACTTGGTACTCTGTTCGGCGTTCTTTCGCTCAATACCATCAAGGATATAGTTCGTTCTCTCGGATTGGATGAAGCATGGTGGACAAATATCACCGTTGCAGCAATGATCTGCATCTTCCTTCTCATTCAGAGTATCGTTCTTTCCAGAAAGAATAAGAACAAGGTCTGATATTCGCAACATAAAGAAAAGGAGCTGTTTATACAGCTCCTTTTTGCATATAGAAAATAAGATTTTTCAAAAAAAGAGAATCCTCACCGCAAGGTCCTCAGATTGAAACAATCGTCGACCGAAGGTGCAGAGCACCCGCTTATCGGAGGGTTCAAGGTAAAAATAGCAGATTGCTTTGTAAATGTCAATATAATGCTGCTTTCTTTTTCCAAGTGTCAGAATATTGCGCCACGTAAATTTGACAATAAAAATGAAAGGCTCTACAATCAGAATTGAGGTGATATCAATGGCAGAAGAAATGATAAAGTCTTCGGAGAAACAGGAGGAGATTTCGGACGAAGAGCTCGCAGCGGAGGTCTTAGAATTGATAAAGAAATCAGCAAGGAATTTGCCACGGTCTATAGAAATGTATGAGGATTACTTTCCCAAAAGTCGGAAAGAGCAGAAAAAGAACTCAGACGATTAGGTATAAAAGGAATCATATTCTCCGAAACACCGCAGTGCAATAACGGCGAGTAAAAAAATAGAGTCAGGAGATGCAATGCACAATGGACGAAGTGAAGAAAATAATAGAAAATTTCAACAGAAGGCTGAAAATGACACCGGAAGAACTCGACAGAGAAACGGAAGAGATGATACGCAGGTATCACGAGAATCCAAACAAGATGACAGAGGAGGAACGCAAGGAGAAAATAAAAATGATAATAGAGAACCACACACTCTTAGAGGATTAGGCAGACGATCCGGAGGAAGAAACCTATTAAAATACCTGTCGAAGAATAATGAAAATCGGGTAAATGCAGAGCATACAATCGGTAAAGAAAAAAGTCGGAGTTATTCCGTGCTCAGTATAATGATATTTAATCAGAATACCGAGTCCCTTACGGATAAAACTCCGACTTATTCAATATTTCTGAGTTGTCTGCTCCTGTAAGGATTCAATCACATTAATGATTCCTTATGCCATTGCAGATTTCTTGCTTTTTACCATAGCGGTTGCTTTATAGATAATCCAATACACTATAAGTCCAACACCGAAAAACAGCGCAGTATTCAAAAATGGCATAATAAAGGGTGCAATATCTTCCGGGAATGCACCGAAGGGATCCTGACTCACATAGAACCAATTATAAGGTATATCCTTTGTGCTGTATAATGTATTTCCTAACAAGGCCCAGGCGGTCATGGCGGATGCTACGCCAAAGTCCTTATATATCTTTTTCCACGAAAATTCCTGACGTTCATACACCAGCACCAGCAGACCGTAAATCATCATAATTCCGTGGAAAATCAGTGTCTGTACTACACGATAGGACATGGGATGGAGATTCAGCCACATCATACCGGCGGGGTAGATAAGATATGTCAGGTTTGATAAAAATCCAAGCATGGCAAACTGAAGTCGGAATCTGCCAAAAAATGAATTGTATCTGCTGAAAAAGCACATTATGCACATAGTTGTGCAGATATGAAAGGGCAGCTTGTTAATGTCGATCTCGCCGTAGGCAAAGGGCATCAGGAAAAATTCTGCCATATACATACCAAATGCAATGCAAATCATAAGATTGATTGTTTTCCTGCGTTTTTCCTCGTTCTTGTTTTTCAGATACAAGCAGAGAAAAACAGCACTTGCTACAAAGAAAACAATGAAGCAGCTGTGCCAGATATCAAAGCATTTAAAAATCGTTCCGCCTGTTTTGTCCGCTAAAAGTTCATGCAAAAAATCAAACATACACTTCACTCCTTTACCGCAGTATACCATAACAGTATTAATGTTGCAATAGATTATAAGAAATATAGTATATTAGATGATTTTGTGTGCTGAACGATAAAGTGGTGTTATGCTCTGTTGGATGTACACTCTTTTTGAAAATACATACAAACGTCCGGAAATACGCACAATGCGGCTTTTGAATATCCGTATTGAAAAATGAGTATTACCTGTGATATATTGTTTTGGCAGTAACTTGAATCGGTGAGGTGTTCTGATGGACGAGAGAATAGAAAAACAATTGGCGTTTTCATTGGAAATTGATAAAGTAAAGAATATTTTCAGACAAACGCACCTGTCAGGCATGGGCAGAAGAGAAAATGATGCGGAGCATTCATGGCATATGGCGCTTATGGCATACCTTCTTCGTGAGTATGCAAACGAAGAGGTGGATATTGCCAGAGTCATGCTGATGTGTCTTATTCATGATATTGTCGAAATAGACGCAGGAGATACATACGCCTATGACACGGAAGGTCTTCAGACTCAGAAGGAGAGAGAGGATGCTGCAAAACAGCGGATATTCTCTATTCTGCCGGAAGACCAGGCAAAGGAGCTGATCGCTCTCTTTGATGAGTTTGAGGCTTATGAGACCCCTGAGTCCAAATTTGCTCACGCAATGGATAATATCCAGCCGCTCATGCTCAATGACAGCAACAACGGACATGACTGGAAGGAGCATGGAGTAACTGCTGAGCAGGTATACAAAAGGCAGAGAAAAGCAAAGCTGGGCTCGGAACAAGTGTTTGAGGTCATCGACGGAATAATTCAGAAAAATATAGAAAAAGGAAATCTGAAAACCTGAAGATATTAAAGCCATCAGGGAATACAGTTTCGCAAGCAGATTTACGGTAAAAGAAAAGCCCGCAGTTTTAAGGATTGCTCCCTTAAAAACTGCGGGTGTTATATTTTGAATCAGTATCAGATCTCAGGAACTATATAATTACGTTCCTCAAGTGCTTTTTCGATGCGGTCAAGAACCTCCTCAGAATCGGCACGAATGGTATGATAGTGATATCCGCCGGTGATGTTCATCAGCTCGGTTGATTTGCCGCTCCGAACGCCTTCGATGAACTGCTTTACATGAAGCCGTGAAAAAATATTCAGACCGGCCGTGACCTTACCGTACACCTTATGCCACACGAACACGTCAACAACCGTGCCGCCAAGATCAACTATCAGGTTGAGCTCATCCTCAGTCTGTTCGGTGGTGTGCCTGATTTTGAATACCCGTTCTGCGAGAGGGGTGTTCTGAATAACATAACCGCTGTGAGTAGATAAAATTTCAAAGCCAGCCGCCTTAAGCACAGAAATATCCTGCACTATGATCTGTCTGGATACGCCGAATTTGTCGGAAAGCACACCTCCGGATACCGGCTTTTGCTCTGACATAAGGTAATTGGCGATTTCTTTTCTTCTTTCGTCTGCTTTCATGTTTTCACCCCTTTCAGAGAACTTGCCATGGATCAGATCGCGTGGAGGTTTTTCAGCGAAAGATCCAGAATAGGCGAAGAGTGGGTAAGCGCACCGCTTGAGATATAGTCTACACCAATATCC
>JAZUNN010000046.1:0-77287 GCA_045604155.1 Acutalibacteraceae bacterium | reverse complement strand
GGAGTAGATACATTTAAGAAACGCAAGTAAACTTACGCGGCTGGCAGACCGTAATTACGCGTTAACGCGTTCCGCGAGGAATAGAGGGCTTCGCCCGCATGTGAAAAACCCCCGGTTTTACCGGGGGATATTTATTTTTGTGTTTTTTTCTGATTATGCGACATAATACTGATTGACGCAAAATAAGTTTTTCACTTATTGCGGCATTGCGTCATAGTATGAAACAGAGGGAGACCTCAGAATCAGAAAGGAGAAGCAAAATGGAAAAGAATTGCGAAAAAGTACAGATGCAGCTGGCTATTGCAAGTGTGCCCATTCAGTGCTACGAGCATCTTTACAACATCGAAACAGCACTCGAGCGAGGAACAGTCTTCAAAGCGCTCGATATGCCTTTCTGCGCATACAGGGGGTATAACTGTGGAAGATAGAAAAATGATAAAAAAAGAACTTGCGCAGCTGAGTTTTGCTCTTGATGACCTGCGCCTTTTTCTTGATACTCATCCCGACTGCCTTGAAGCACTTAAAAACTATAACGAGCTTCGCTGCAGAAGAGATGAAGTAATCAAAAAGTACGAAGCCTGCATAGGACCTGTGAATTTCTATAACGCAGGCGGAACAACCGCATGGAATTGGGTGCAGCAGCCCTGGCCATGGGAAAGAGAGGTATAAGCTATGTGGAGTTACGAAAAAAGACTTCAGTATCCGGTTAAAATAAAGACTCCCAATGCAGCAGCTGCAAAGGTTATTATCACTCAGTACGGCGGCCCTGACGGAGAGCTTGGCGCAAGTATGCGCTACCTCAGCCAGAGATATACCATGCCCTGGAAAGAAGCGGCAGGACTTCTGACGGATATAGGTACAGAAGAGCTTGCACACCTCGAAATTGTAAGTGCAATCGTGTATCAGCTTACAAAAGGTCTTTCCGTGGATGAGATCAAGCGTCAGGGTTTTGACACTTATTTTGTTGATCACACAACGGGAGTATATCCCCAGGCTGCAAGTGGTATGCCCTGGACGGCAGCAACCATCCAGAGCAAGGGCGATGCAATAACCGACCTGCACGAAGACCTCGCAGCAGAGCAGAAGGCTCGCACAACTTATGACAATATCCTTCGTCTGGTGGATGATCCCGATGTGCTTGATCCTATCAGGTTCCTCAGACAGCGTGAGATTGTGCACTTCCAGCGTTTCGGCGAAGCACTTGAACGGGCAAAGGATTCTTTGGGCGAAAAGAATTTCTATGCCTTCAATCCCGGCTTTGATTGCGGCTGGAAAAAGAAATAATTACCCGGTTAGGCTCTCTGCATTGCAGAGGGCTTAACTTTTTAATATGAATGTGATAAAATACTGTACAATGATATAGGAGGGGATAAAATGCCTGTTCAGATAATACGTGCAGATATAACAAAACTCAATGTTGATGCGGTTGTCAATGCGGCTAATGAAAGGCTCGAAAGAGGCGGCGGTGTCTGCGGAGCAATTTTCGGTGCAGCAGGACATGGTCTGGATGAAGAATGCAGAAAGCTGGGCGGCTGCAAAACAGGTGAAGCTAAAATAACAAAAGGATACAATATGCCCTGCAGATATATAATACATACTGTAGGTCCCGTTTGGCAGGGCGGAGAGTATGGAGAAGAAAAACTTCTCAGATCATGCTACCGCAATTCACTTGAGAAGGCATACAGCAAAAAATGCGAAAGTATAGCATTTCCTCTTATCTCATCAGGGATTTTCGGCTATCCTAAAGCGCAGGCACTGAAGGTGGCAACAGAAACCATCGCAGAATTTCTGTTAAATCATGAAATGCTCGTCTATATAGTTGTCTTTGACAAGGCAGCATTTGAAATAAGCGGCAGACTGTTTTCTGATATAAAGGCATATATTGACGATAATTATGCAGACAGATTCATAGAGGAAAGACGTCTCTTCAACCGTATTGCTTCAAAGGAATGTGCACCGCCTCCGATGCTTTCGTGCATGTCAGCTCCGATGAATCTGAACGATTTTGTAGGAAAGCTTGACGAAAGCTTCTCACAGATGCTTCTTCGCAAGATAGACGAAAAAGGAATGAAGGATTCCGAATGCTATAAAAAGGCAAATATAAGCCGGAAACTGTTTTCAAAAATACGAAGCGACATACATTATAAACCAAGCAAGCCTACAGTTGTTGCTTTTGCCATAGCGCTGGAACTCAGTCTTGATGACACAAAGGAAATGCTTGAAAAAGCAGGTTTTGCACTGTCACATTCAAATTATTTTGATCTGATCATAGAGTACTTTATTATTAACGGCAACTACGATATATTTGAAATAAACGAAGCATTGTTCAAATTCGACCAGAGTCTTCTCGGTGCATAATATGTCGCTTGTCAGGCGACCAAAAGTATAATTACTTCCGATATAATACAGACATAAAACAAATCGGAGGTAAAAAATATGAAAAAGAATCTTACAGAATTTGTATTCATCCTTGACAGAAGCGGCTCCATGGCTGGACTTGAGAGTGATACCATCGGAGGCTTCAATGCAATGATCGAAAAGCAGAAGAAGCTTCAGGGCGAGTGCTATGTATCCACAGTGATTTTTGACAATGTAAGCGAAGTGATTCACGACAGAGTATCTCTTGAAAAGATCAGCCCGCTTACCGATAAGGAGTACACGGTGCGAGGCTGCACCGCACTGCTTGATGCAATCGGAGATGCGGTAAAGCACATCGGAAACGTGCATAAATATGCAAGGGAAGAAGATGTTCCCGAACACACCATGTTCGTAATCACAACAGACGGAATGGAAAATGCAAGCCATCGTTACGACTACGATAAGGTGAAAATGCTTATCGAGCGGCAGAAGGAGAAATACGGCTGGGAATTTCTGTTCCTCGGAGCCAATATAGATGCCGTGTCCACTGCATCACGAGTCGGCATCGGTGAGAACAGAGCGGTGACTTTCACCAATGACAGTGAGGGAATAGAGGAAAACTTCAATACCCTCAATGATGTTGTCTGCTGCATGAGAGCCAGTGCGCCCATATCTGAAAGCTGGAAGGTAAATATAGAGAAAAATCACAGACGTAAGCGCTGACAGTAAAGTTTGACAAGATACAGTGCATATGGTATATTTAAGCAATCTTTTATATTGGAGGGTAAACATATGCCTGTTGAAGTAACGACTGTATACACAAAGGAAAGAATGCTCAGATACAGCAAGTTCGTAGCATCATCCAAAAAGGTTTTTTGGATGATCATGATTATATGTACCGTAGTTTGTGCGGGCTGTGTTGCTTTCACTGCGGCGGTGGATGCACTGTCAATTGAGATGCTGATGTACGGAGCAATAGTACTTGCAATGGATATTCTCTATGTGTTTATGTATCTTATACTTCCTCGAATAACTGTGAAAAAGGCAAAAAATCTCAATACGATCATCGACTATTGCTTTGAGGAGGATTGCTTCAAAGTATCTGCTTCAAATGATTATGCACAGGAAACGTCAACTGTCAAATACTCGCTGATAAGCAAGGTCGGAAGACGTGATAATGATCTGTATCTGTTCATATCGAAGAATCAGGCGTACATTGTTGACTTGTCCGAGATATCCGATGAAAAGGCAGACATCCTGATAAATACCATAAAAGCATGCAAAGGCAAATGACATCAGAGAAAACAGACCACGACATATTTTTGACGTGGTCTGTTTTTTGGTAGATGAAAAAAATCTCTCTGATTTTATGGTGTATCATAAAGACACAGCCGGGGACAGTCGAATAAATCTGATTGCTTCTTTTTTCTTTCTCCCATGGATGCGCTGCCGGTCGCTGATACAGGCCGGCAGCATATCCTCTTTGAATTAAAAAGGATTGAATTGATACAAAAAGAGTGATATAATAAAAGAAACAGATTCTATCCTGAGCATATATTTACTTGAAAAAGTAATTAATAATTCTCATAGTAAAAGGTGATTGAAATGTTTGAATTTCGTATTTCAGCAGTATGCGGTGTTGGACTGAGAAGACTTAATAACGAAGATAATCTCTGTGTCAACGGTATATTTATGGACAAAGAAACTGCAGAAAAAACCAAAGAAGAAATATTCACTGTCGATACAACCTGCAGTGATTCATTGATTGCGGCAGTCTGTGACGGAATGGGTGGCGAGGCAGCAGGAGAAAATGCTTCATTTTTAGGCGCCAGCACCCTTGCGAAAATTGAACTTCCAACAGATGAAGAAACCGTATTTGCGTCTCTCAGAGAGGCCAATAAACTTCTTGAAGAAGAAGCAAAACGTCTTGATGCAATGCGTATAGGCAGCACAGCGGCAATACTTACGGTGTCTGGAAATCAGGCAACGGTTATCAATGTAGGTGACAGCCGTGTGTACCGCATGCGCAAGCGTAAGCTTGAACAGCTTTCACACGACCAGTCAGAGGTTCAGTCTTTTGTTGATGCAGGTATAATCAGCGCAAAGAAAGCCCGTACACATCCCATGCGTCACAGAATTCTGAAATTCCTTGGAATGCCCGATGATATGCTTGAGTTTGAGGCTGCAAAAAAGTTTGATGTAGTATCAGGCGATATATTCCTCATCTGCAGTGACGGACTTACTGAATGTGTGGAAGATAAGAAAATAGCATCAATCCTCAAATCAAAACTTAATGCAAAGGCTCTTTATGACGAAGCTATGAAAAACGGTGGAGTAGACAATACAACCGTTATCGTAGTGGAGGTGAAATGATTTGGGCCTGACCATGCAGATAAAGCATTCACTTGAGCAGGGCGAATATGATGATCCGTCAAAGGTGCGTGCATTGCTCAAAAGCGGAAAGTTCGATTTGCTCGAGTTCAAGGATGCTCTGTGGGAAGCAGTGCTTACGGCGTTTCCCTGTCCAAAGGAAAGGGGAATACCTGAAACGCTGACAGCAGCAAAGAAAAATATCTGGAAACAGTATGCAGAGGAAAATCCTGAAGCATCACAGCATGATTTTGTTGCAGAAAAGTGCAAGACATCAAATCTCTGCAAACAGTGTGAAAGCAAAAAGAAGCTGATAACGTTTTTTGAAGAAATAAGCGGTGACAGCGCAGACACAATACGTCACCGTCTTACAAGCTGGCTTTCGGGTAAAGTTAAAAAGCTTGACCGCCTGACTTATATTCAGTTATGCTTTGCTTTCAACATGAAGATTTACCCCACAACAAGAATGCTTACGGAAGAAGAAAAAGCTGAGGATGCAAACCGTTTCCTGACTCTTGCATGCAAGCAGCCGCCGTTGTATACGGTAAAGCCTGAAGAGGCAGTTTATTATTTCTGTCTTGCAAATCCTCAGGGAAGAAATAATTCAGAAAACTGGAAATATGCCTGTGAGCTTGTAAAGAAACTGGAAAGTATGGATTGCAGCGAAAAATCTGAAGATGATGTGTATACAATGCATACATCAATGATGATAGAGGGGATTCATACAGAAAAGGAACTTCTTGATTTTGTGTCAAAAAGCCGCCTTGATGAACATGAGCTGTACGCAACAGCAAAGGCAAACTGCGAGTTTCTTTTCAGCCAGTTTGAAGATTCTGCAGCAGAGAAGGAAAGCAGCGAAATCCTTGCAAGGGGAATGCAGGGAGATGTTGACGAGGACGGAAAGAGGTCAAAAATCCGTTCGGTCAGGAAAAGCATCGCCTGTGAGCTGCTTGATAAGCTGGAAGAATTTGATGATACGGGTGTGATATCGGAAGAAACCATAGAACTTCTCAGAGAATATACACTCGGCGAAATACTTCATGCGTCAGACAGACTGGATGAGATAATAAACGGAGAGGCGTTGCCTGACAGGAATATTCTTCTTCTGACAGTTCTTGCCCAGAATTGCGGAATGAGCTACGATGCTGATTCAAATACACTTGATGAGTCTGAAGAACTTACAGATATGCCATCCTTTGATGATTATTTCAGAGGGCTGTCTGCTCTGCTCCGTACAATGGGCATGGCACCGTTATATCCG
Source organism: Acutalibacteraceae bacterium (assembly GCA_045604155.1). GTDB lineage: Bacteria > Bacillota > Clostridia > Oscillospirales > Acutalibacteraceae > JAISGQ01. The sequence goes on along the minus strand of JAZUNN010000046.1, from coordinate 71,298 downwards.
AGATGGAGAATGGATTTTGTGGTTCTTTATGCCTATCATCTTATAAAAAAGGATGTTATCAGAGGCAGGGAGCCTGATGCGCTGTCGGAGTATATGATCTCCGCACTGAAGCTGATAACAGAGGAGTGACCTTTAGTGCTTGCACAGGCAGCTGAAAAGCTGGGTATGATAATTTATGCTCAATTCGGAGAGCGGGAGTGTACTGCAGTTGATCCGGGAGGAGCAGATGCCGGGACACTGATACTGGCAGAAAACAATGAATTTACAAAAAGAATACTGTCCGAGATTGCAAAGGGAGAGCCATCTTACCTTTGCAGAGTGGATAAAGTAATTGAAAACGGAGACAAACTTATTGTTGTTTCATCGGATGTCGGTGAAAAAACGGAGCCTCAGTCGATTTACGGCGCATATGCTGCCTGTTGTGCGGCAATGGTGCTTAAAACCATAGGTGCTGCACACTGCGATCTTGCTTCATCGGTAAGACAGCAGAATGGACGGTATAAAGTATATGGGCTTGACAGGCTTTGCCCGTATACCGAGCAGGGAGAAAAGGAAGAAATAAAGGCAATTTCATCACTGTGCGGTATTAATGGAGGGATAATCAGCCTTGAAACATTGAGGGAAGCGCTGGCGGTGTATATGGACCGCTGGGGCAATGCAAAACGAAGAGCATTGGCAGCGGAAGATGTTCGAAGGATGCTTATGTCGAGCGACAGCTTTGCTTCTGAATGGAGTAAACTTGAATATATCAATGCCGGAGCATATGGATTTATCTATAAGGCGACATCAGCTTCAGACGGCAGGGATTATGCATTGAAGGTGATAAATGTCGGTGACGACATGGACAAAATCTGGAAAGCTAAGAGAGAGAGCAGCAATGCCAGCCAGTTTTACGGAAGCGAGTACATAGTAAGAACCTTTGATGACGGAAAGGTAAATGCAGGAGGCACCAGATTCATATGGATGAGCATGGAGCTTCTCGAATCCGTTCCATGTGAAATGCATGACGAACGCACAGTTGCAAGACTTGCCTGTGATGTGTGCAGAGCATTGGAAGAAATTCACCGTGACAGCGGAATGGCACACAGAGATGTAAAACCCGGAAATATTCTTCGAGGCGAGAAAAACTGGAAACTGTGCGATTTTGGCATTTCAAAGGAAGTTCAGGGCAGAGAGCTTGCGACGGTAATCGGAACATCCGATTACATGGCGCCTGAGCTTCTTGCGGCAGCAGTAAGCAACTCTGAGAAAACAAGCTACAATAATACAGTGGATATTTATGCATTGGGAATGACCATGTATACTTTGCTCAACCGTGGAGCGCTTCCGTTTATGCCGATTCCGCCGTATGCAGCAACTGCAGCAGCACAGAAGGAATCCAAGATAAGAAGAATAAACGGTGAGCCATTTCCCAAAGCGATAAATTGCAGCGATAAGCTTATGTGTATTATCAATAAGGCGTGCGCTCATAAGCCTAACGCCCGATACAGAAGTGCAAGTCAGATGCGTGAGGCGCTGGAAGATTTTCTTGATGAATAAAACGTAGAAAACTGCAGTGGGGAAACCGGATGCAGAGAATAGAGAAAGGAATATCATATTATGAAAAAAGTAATTTCGGTTGTAATGATACTGGCAATTTGCGTAAGCATGCTTGCCATGCTTGGCGGATGCGGAAAAGACGGCATTGTCGGAAAATGGTACGATTCCTGGGGCGATTACTATGAGTTCAAGAGCAACGGAAAATTTACCGGTGATTCCGGAAGCGGCAAATGGGATAAAACAGGCAATAATTCATTTAAATTAAGATATGATGGAGACAGCTTCGGACTCCTTACAAGTACCATCACAATTGAAAGAGATGAAAGCGGAAACGAGTACATAGATATTCTTTTTACAAGATATTACAAGAATGAATATCCTGCAAAGACAGAGCCTTCAGTAGATACTTCAACAACAGAGCCTACAGAAGCTGCACCTGTCGAATTTGGTGCACCTGAGTTTGATTACTATGAAGTCAGCTCCAATTACAACAAGGATGAAAACAACTATAGTATAACCTATGATGCATTTGACGAAAACATCAATACCTGCTGGCAGGATGGCGTTTCAGGCTACGGAGAAGGTGAAACTCTTACCGCAAATGCATATTCCGTTCAGCTTGTATCTTATGTGGAAATAAGAAACGGATATCAGAAAACAACCCAGAATTCTTCTTTCTACAATAAGAATTCAAGAGTAAAAGATATTACCGTTTTGTATGAAGGCGGTCAGAAGTCCTTTACACTCAAGGACGAAAAGGATTGGCAGAGACTGTACCTTGATGAGCCTGTTGAAACAACTTATGTTACAATAAGAATTGATTCCGTATATGAAGGCTCCAAGTACAAGGATACCTGCATCAGCGATATCAGATTCGGCTGATAATGAAAAACGCTGCATTTTATGCAGCGTTTTTATTTTTTTTTATAAATCTATTGACAATATCATTATACATCTGTATAATGATATTGCGAGGTAAAACATTTGAAAAAAGTATAATGAGGTGATGAGAATGAACAGCAAAGAGGAAATGAAAAAATTGGGAGATGCTGAGCTTGAAATCATGATGGCTCTATGGGAAATGCCCGAGCCCGTTACTTCAGGAAAGATTCTCGAGTGCATAAGAGGAAAGAGAAACTGGGCATTGTCTACATTGATGGCATCTCTGCAGAGGCTTGCAGATAAAGGTTTTGTCCATTGCGACCGCACAACACGGACTAATTACTACACCCCGCTTATCGATGCCGAAACATATAAAACCTTTGAAAGCAGAAGCTTTCTGGGAAAGCTTTACGGCAACTCCGTCAGCAGTTTGGTGGCAGGCTTGTATAACAGCAAGTCAATAACCGATGAAGATATTGATGAACTTCGAGCCTTGCTTGACACATTGGACAGGGGAGAAGGCAATGATTAAATCTCTCATTCTCAATCTGGTGGGAATATCTGTTGTGTCAGGTACTGCAGCAGGTGTGCTTATTGCCGTGCGCTCCATATTCGCAAACCGGAAAGGAAAGCGTATTTCATCGAAATGGATGTGCATATGCTGGCTTGTGCTCGCACTTCGTCTGCTGATTCCTTTTAATCTGCCCATATCGTTATTCAACGTTGAAAACCTCGCAGGGCAGATAAGCGAAGGTGCATCTGATGTTTCTGAAATACAGCAGTTTACAGATACCATCGGAAACACTGTGCAGACACATGAAGAAAAAAGTGTTGATTTTATCAGTGCAGCCTTCTGCATATGGATTGCTGGAGCTGTGTTATTTATTCTGCGGCAGCTTGTGATTTATTTTTCGGAGCGCAGAAGAATGAAGCGCTGGAGCAGAAAGGCAGACAGTAATATATGCGCAAAAGCCGAGCGGATAGCTGAAAACATCGGGATACATAGGAAATTCGTGGTTTTATGCTGTGAAAGAAAGATATCTCCCATGCTTATGGGTGTAATAAAGCCTGTGCTTTTTATCCCGGCAGGCATAAGCGATAATCAGCTTGAAACAGCACTGCTGCATGAACTTACTCATCTTAAAAGACAGGATATCTTATTTAAAATTATCATTACACTTTCCAATGGAGTGCACTGGTTCAATCCATTTGTCTGGCTTATGGCAAAAGAAGCAGAAAAAGATGCGGAAAGTGCTTGCGACGAAGCGGTACTTATGGGTGCCGACAGAGCTGCACGACGTGTATACTGCGACACAATACTCGATATGATGAGCGGCAGAAGAATACCTTTTGCCACGGCACTTACTTATAAAAAGGAGGATATTATGAAGCGTTTCAAGAACATTCTTGATACATCAAAGAGGAAAAGCGGACTTGTACTTGCAATAATCCTGGTCTGCATATGTACAGTATTCTGCGGACTTGTCGGCTGCAGCGCTGCAGACGGAAATGTGCAGGAAGAAGCTGCAGCAGTACAGGAAGTAACAACCCCATCAACTACAGCTCAGGAAGAAGCAAAAACTGAAAGCACAACCAGGACAACAGAAACTGCTGCAGAAAGCATACCGGAAGAAACCGTTGATATATCAGAAGGAGAAATGAATGCTCAGACAGCCATGGAGCTTGTAAATGAGTACAGAGTGCAGAATGGACTTCCTGAACTTCTGACAGATGATGCGGGACTTAAAAATATAGCACAAATCCGCCTTGCAGAGGCAAAAGAACAGTTTTCTCATACCCGCCCGAATGGTCAGAGATACATCTCTGTATTCGGTGAAAACGGTCTTACATATACTGTTGCCTGCGAAAACCTTGCAAGAGGACAGATTTTTGCGGGGCAGACAGTAAACGACTGGAAAAACTCTGAAATTCACAATATAAATCTACTCAATCCCGAGGTAACACATATGTACATCGCCTGCAGTGAGGGCGAGTTCGAAGGATATCCATATGTGTACTGGATATACCTTGCATACAGACCGTAAGGATAAATTCAGCACAATAAAGACAAATAACAGTATTAAAAAGCGATGCTTCTGTGAGCATCGCTTTTTCCTTTGACATTTATAATGCATAGTGATAAAATTTACATATCTGTGCGGCTAAAAAAGATAGTGCAGGGAGGGCGTTGTTTTGATATTCGGAAAGCATATAAATCGCTACTACATAAGATACCTGCCCATACTGATTCTCGGTATGGCAGCGCTTGTGCTGGTAGACTATTTTCAGCTTATAATACCGGAGCTGTACAAACTTGTTATCAACGGAATGAATAACGGTGTTGTGGAGCTTGACGGAGTGCAGAGAACATTTGACATGGATTTTCTGCTGGATGAAATATGCATGCCGATGATAGTTATTATTCTTGCCATGGTAGTAGGACGTTTCCTTTGGAGAATATGCTTCTTCGGCTCAGCCATAAGGCTTGAAACGGATATCCGAAGAAGGATGTTTGACCATTGCAAGGGGCTCTCAAGAGAATACTATCAGGTCAATAAAGTTGGCAATCTCATGTCCCTTTTCACAAATGACCTTGAAACTGTTCAGGATTGCTTCGGCTCAGGCATACTCATGCTTTTTGACGCATTGTTCCTCGGTATCCTTGCCATTGTGAAAATGTGGAGAATGGACCATCTTCTCACAGGTCTTTCTCTTATCCCCATGGCACTGCTTCTGGCTGTAGGCTCAATAGTTGGAACCTACATGATGAAGAAGTGGGAAATTCGCCAGCAGGCATTTTCCGATCTTTCCGATTTTTCTCAGGAGAGTTTTTCGGGAATTGCCGTTATAAAGGCATTTGTCAAGGAGTTCAAGGAGCTTATGGCATTCCGTAAGCTTAATATGAAGAACGAAGATGCAAATGTCGAGTTTACAAAGATTTCAACCCTTCTGCATATCACCGTCACCCTTTTTGTCGAATCAATAATCTGTGTTATCCTCGGTTACGGCGGATATCTTGTATATGACGGACGCTTCAACGCAGGTGAGCTGGTTGAATTTATCGGATATTTCACCTCCATCGTATGGCCCGTAATGGCAATTTCTCAGCTTATTGACATGACCTCAAGAGGCAAGGCATCAGTCAAAAGAATCAGCGAGCTTCTCGATACAAAGCAGACCGTGTCTGACCGTGAGGGAGTTACAGAGCTTGTCAATCCCAAGGGCTCAATAGAATTCAAAAATCTTACATTCCGTTATCCCGACGGTGATTACGACGCACTTTCCAATGTATCCTTCAGAATCAACGCAGGAGAAAATGTTGGTATAGTAGGAAAAACAGGCTCAGGAAAAACAACTATTGTAGACCTTATCCTGCGTACATATAATGTACCTGACGGAACAATTTTCGTTGACGGACAGGATGTCAATGATGTGTCAATCCGTTCTGTGCGTGCAGCATCTGCCTATGTGCCTCAGGATAACTTCCTGTTCAGTGACACAATCGAGAATAATATTGCCTTTGCCTATGATGAGGTTGATGAAGAAAAGGTAATCGAAAGCGCAAAGCTTGCCGATGTCCACGGCAATATTACAGAATTTACCGATCAGTACAAGACAATAATGGGTGAGAGAGGCGTAACCGTTTCAGGCGGTCAGAAGCAGAGAATCTCCATTGCCCGTGCGCTTATGAAAGACGCACCCATTCTTATTCTTGATGATTCCGTATCTGCAGTTGATACCAAGACCGAGAAGATAATTCTGGAAAACCTTGCGAAAAACCGTGCAGGAAGAACAACCATACTTATTGCCCATCGTATTTCGACGGTAGAAAAGATGGATAAGATAATTTATATCGACGACGGAAAGGTAGTAGCAGCGGGCTCACATGATGAGCTTTGTGAAATCTGTCCTGATTACCGCAGAATGGTAGACCTGCAGAAGCTTGAAGACGAGGGGGCTGAACACAACAATGCGTGAGTATTATCCTTTGATTGTAGTCGGCGCAGTAGTCGGCGTTTTCGCTCTGTGCTTCGTAGTGGCTTTTGCCCTGATGAAAAACAAAAAAGAAGCCCTCGGTTTTGATCGAAACATGAAGGACAGCGAGCTTATCCGCCGCCTTGTCCATTATGCAAAGCCCTATAAAAAGGAATTTCTTCTTGTGTTCCTTATCATGCTGTTTTCCATTTCCTATGATATTATTTCTCCTCTCCTTATCGGACGGATAGAGGAAATGATAAAGAATGATTTCAAACTCAGTGCACTGTACATTTCCGTAGCAGTCTATGCAAGCATACTTGCAGTTTCACTTGTATGCACCTATGTACAGGCAATAATCCTCCAGAAAACGGGACAGAAGATTCTCTCGACGATGAGAGAAGACCTGTTTACTCACATTGAAGGGCTTTCTCATGAGCAGCTCAATATGATTCCCGTGGGTAAGCTTGTAACACGAGTAACAAACGATACAAACGCAATCTCCATGATGTTTACAAACCTTGTTGTAAACCTTCTGAAGAACTGCTTTATCATCGTGGGTGTGCTTGTTGCAATGTTCTGCGTAAATTACGAGCTGACGCTTATGGTGCTGTGCTTTGTTCCCTTCATCGTGCTGTTTACGGTTATTTTCAGAAAATTCTCCCGTAAGGCATACCGCAGAGTAAAGGACGGCACAACAGACATAAACACCTATCTTTCTGAAAATCTTTCCGGCATAAAAATCACGCAGATATTTAACTGCGAAGACAAGAAAATGCGTGACTTCAACAAAAAGAACGATGAGCTTGGTGCAGCAAAGCAGAAGCAGATATTCGTTTTCGGCGTATTCCGACCTGTCGTATATATGCTTTACATCAGCTCTGTGCTCTGTCTGCTTTACCTCGGAGGTAAGGGGTATATCGACAACACAAGCTTCATGGGTCAGACCCTCACCAGCGGTACAATAGTTACTTTCTATATGTACATTTCCAAGTTCTTCAACCCAATCCAGAATCTTGCAGAGCAGTTCAACTGGATGCAGTCTGCGTTTGCGTCCGCTGAAAAGATATTCACTGTTATGGATATCGAACCAAAGATCGTTGACGAAGAGGATGCAATAGAGCTTGACGAGATAAAAGGCGACATCGAATTTAAGGATGTGTGGTTCTCGTATGTTCCCGATGAATGGGTATTGAAGGGTGTTTCCTTTAAAGTCAATGCAAACGATACAGTTGCATTTGTCGGCTCCACAGGCTCAGGCAAATCAACAATTCTTTCCCTTATCTGCCGTAATTACGATATCCAGAAGGGGCAGATACTCATTGACGGTATCGACATAAAGAAGATAAAGATTTCTTCTCTCAGAAAACATTTCGGGCAGATGCTTCAGGATGTTTTCCTTTTCTCAGGTACTATCCGAAGCAACATCGTCCTTCGTGAAGAGGGGATAAGCGACGAGGAAATATGGGAAACCTGCCGCTATGTCAATGCAGATTCATTTATAAGCAAGCTTGAAAACGGACTTGACGAAGTGGTGCGTGAGCGTGGTAATAACTTCTCCGCCGGTCAGCGTCAGCTTCTGTCCTTTGCACGTACAATTATCCATAAGCCCTCGGTTATGATTCTCGACGAAGCAACAGCAAACATCGACACAGAAACCGAACTGCTTATTCAGGATTCTCTTGAAAAGATGATGAATGTCGGCACTATGCTCATGGTAGCACATAGACTGTCAACCATTCAGCATGCGGACAATATAATTCTTCTTTCCAAGGGCAGGATAATCGAGCAGGGCAGCCATCAGGAGCTGCTTGAGAAAAAAGGCCGATATCATCAGCTGTATATGCTGCAGTATCATAAAGAACAGATGAATAAGGTCGGATAAAGAAAAAGGGTTTGGGACTTTATGTCCCAAACCTTTTTGAGATTTTAATGATATCAGACACCTGAATATGCGGAAAAACCTCCGTCAACGGGAAGAACAACGCCGGTGATAAAGCCTGCGGCAGCCTCATTTACAAGGAACAGCAGACCGCCTTCAAGCTCCTCTGTTTCGCCGAATCGACCCATGGGAGTTGCGGCAAGAATCTTGCCTGTGCGAGCGGTAGGAGTTCCGTCATCATTCCAGAGCAGCTTTGCGTTCTGCTTGGTGGAGAAGAAACCGGGAGCGATGGCGTTTACACGGATTCCTTCACGGGAGAAATGTACAGCAAGCCACTGAGTGAAGTTTGAGATAGCAGCCTTTGCGCCGGAATATGCAGGGATTTTTGTAAGAGGAGTGTATGCGTTCATGGAAGAGATATTGAGAATCGAGCAGCCTTTTCTTCCCAGCATATGAGCAGCAAATGCCTGAGTGGGGATCAGGGTGCCGAGGAAGTTGAGGTTGAAAACAAATCCGACACCGTCAGCATCAAGATCGAAGAAGCTCTTGGTATCAGCATCAATATCACCGGGCTCATAATATTCCTTGTCGGTAGTTGCACGGGGATTGTTTCCGCCTGCGCCGTTTACGAGAATATCACAGGGACCGAGATCTTTTTTTACTTCCTCTGCAACAGCCATGCAGATTTCCTTGCTGAGTACATTGCAGCTGTAAGCCTTTGCAATGCCGCCTTCTGCAGTGATCTCATCAGCATAAGCCTGAGCGGACTCAAGATTAAGGTCAAGAAGAGCAACACGTGCACCTGCACGGGCAAGAACCATTGCAAAATAACTGCAGAGCACACCGCCTGCGCCTGTTACTACGGCAACCTTGCCGCTGAGATCGGTATTAATAACGTTGGTATTCATAAATAAAAACCCCTTGTAATTTATTTGGTTGTTTTTTCACAGGCCTCAAACAGACCGTTGATATAAGCAGCACCCAGAGCTCTGTCAAAGAGTCCATAACCAAACTTTCCAATTTCACCCCAAATCATGCGTCCGTGATCGGGACGGACATATCCGTCATATCCGTTTTCGCACAGTGCCTTTACGATTTCATAAATGTCGAGTGATCCGCAGGAAGAGAGATGAGCACGCTCCTCAAAGGAACCGTCCTCCATGATCTTGACATTGCGGATATGCATGAATGCGATGCGGTTCATAGCTGCATATTTGCGGACCATTGCGGGAATATCGTTGGATTCAGCACAGCCAAGGCTTCCGGTGCAGAGGCAAAGACAGTTGGAGGGACTGTCGACAAGGGAAAGGAAGCGGTCAAGATTCTTCTCGCAGGTGATGATTCTGGGCAGACCGAAGATGGGGTATGGAGGATCATCGGGATGTATTGCCATTTTTACTCCGCATTCCTCAGCAACGGGAATTACCTTCTTAAGGAATCTTTCAAGATTCTTCCAAAGACCTTCTTCACCGATTTCACCGTAAGCGGTGATAAGCTCACGGACTTCATCCTGGGTATAGCTTGAATCCCAGCCGGGAAGGTGAATATCGTCCTTGAGAGGATCAAGTCCTCTCATCTGATCCCAGTACATGACAAGGCTTGTTGAACCGTCGGCAGCCTTTTTGTCAAGCTGAGTTCTTGTCCAGTCAAAAACAGGCATGAAATTATAGGTGACGCATTTCACACCGTATTTTGCACAGCGGCGGATATTCTCGCAGTAAACGTCCAGAAGCCAGTCAACATCACCTCTGCCGAGCTTGATATCCTCGTGAACAGGGATTGATTCAACAACATCAAATACAAGACCGTGAGCGTCGCAGGCATTTTTCATGCTTTCGAGGCTTTCTTCAGGCCATACTTCACCGGGCTTGACATCGTAAACAGCAGAAACGATAGAACGCATACCGGGAATCTGGGAGATGTATTCAAGACTTACGGGGTCATCGCTGCCATACCAGCGGAAAGAAAGTTTCATGTTCATTTTGTTTTATCCTCCAAATCTGTAATGATTGATTATTTTGTATTAGCACGGTATTCCTTGGGAGTCATACCGGTATGCTTTTTGAAAATCTTTGAAAAATACTGCACATCCATTATTCCGCAGTGAAGAGCGACGGTTTGTATCTGCAGGTGAGTGGTTGTCAGAAGGTGAACTGCGTGTTTCATCCTTTTCTCACGGATAAATTCTGAAATTGTTTTCCCGGTTTCCTTCCGGAAAACAGCGGAGAGATATCCCGGGCTGATATTCTGACTTTCCGCAAGAGTGTGGAGCGAAAGATTGGCGGAAAGATCGGAGTCAATAAGAATAATAGACTTCTGAACAATGGGAGAATAGCTTTGCAGTGAATGCTTGCGGACGAGTCTGCAGTATGATTTGTACATTTCATGCATAAGGGGAACAACTTCAGGCAAAGCAGAAATCTGTTCGAGTCTGAAAGCGAATGAAGAAGACAGCCTGTCTATATACATTGGATGAACTCCGCCTTTCTCCGCAGCTTTGCGAAGAAGGGTGTTCATAATGATCACATAGTTTTTCATATTGCGAAGAGGATCGGAAGATCTTCGCTCAAAAACCTGATCGGAAAAGCTTGAAAGGAGAGAGGCGTCCTTGTGTACCTGACCCAGAGAAACAGCCTGCATAAGCTCATTTTCAAAGCTGTATCTTTTTTCCATGGCTATCATGTTCATAATGACATCATCGAATCCGTCGCTGCTTTTGGATTCATTTATAAGTGACGGCGGAAGCTGCCACTCATTGTTGATGTCCACAACTGAGAAAGACAGCGTGTTCCATATGCGCTCACAGAATGTGTTAAGCATCATTAACAGATAGCTGTTATCAGATATTACCGGAATACTGCTGTAGTATTCATCGAGATATTGCTGGTTTTTTGGAGTGATATTGTTGTTTTCGGCAATTTCCATAATCTGCTGGGTGTCCATGGAATTTCGCAGATATGGACCGACAAAAAAGTAGGAGATTTTTTCATTGTCAGGTAACTGAAAATAAATATACGACAGATGCAAGGCATCGGTAACTTTATACATTGTGTGTTCTTCAGGTTTTCCGATAAGATTGTGGAGAGGTTTATCCACAGCATATATGCTGGGAAAAAGGGAATCAAAGCCTGAAGGAAGGATGCGTTCAAGAGTATCTCCGGGTGAGGCAATGCTGGTTTTTAAATAAGCTTTTTTCAGGATATCACAGAGAAAAGAGAGCTCCGAATCAAAGGACAAAACCCCACCTCCTTAGGGAAAAGTAAAAAATGGAATAAAAATTTCCGATGTCCCATGATATTGTAGCACGGTTTTTGTACAATTACAACATGAAAAAGTTTGAATAGATTAAAAAAATACAAGTTTACATTAAAATTTTCCTCACAAAATATTTCTGAATCATATATACTTAAGTCAGGATCAATCGAAAGTGCATAAAAAAACAGAAAATCGGTTGGTTTTTTCAGGAAAAAAGACAACCTGAAAAAAGAAAATAGGAGGAAAAAGCATGAAAAAGGCAAAAAAATTAGATGCTAAAGGCTACCGCAAGTTTGGTATGCGCGATAAACTCGCATATGCTGCCGGCGATTTCGGCTGTAACATGAGTTTTGCGCTTAAGGGCACAGTTCAGACTTTCTGGCTCGTTTTCATGATGATGGAAACAGGTCTCCTCTCCATTCTTCTGCTTATTGTGCAGATATGGGACGCAGTCAACGATCCTATGATTGGTTCCATGATCGACAAGGATACAAGAAAGTATAAACGAGGCAAATTCAAGACATATATCCTGATTGGTGCCTGCGGTCTGCTGTTTGCAGGTGCCGCAGTATTCCTTCCCTTCCCTGGTGCTAATACCATAGTTAAGGCAGTTCTGTTTGTAGTCGGTTATATAATCTGGGATGCCTGCTACACAGTGGCTAACGTTCCTTACGGTTCCATGCTGTCCCTCATCACCGAGGACAACGCAGAGAGAGCACAGCTCTCCACATGGCGTTCTGTCGGCTCCATGGTCGGCAACATGGTTCCTATGATCATCCTTCCCATGCTGATCTGGCAAAACGTTACCTTTAATCCTGATGATCCTATCGGTTTCTTTAGAAATGGTGGAATTGAGATTCCTGAAACTCTCAATGAGGCTGATTATATGATCAATCCTCTCACCAAGCAACCTTATGAAATCGGCGATAATGTTCTGAATCCTCTCACTGGCGATAAGCTGCAGATCCTGCGTGGCGAGAATGTGTTCTATGCAGCCCTTATCATGGGTGTTCTTGGTTTTATTGCTTTCCTTTTCATGATCAAGAATACCACCATCCGTGTTGACGAAAACTCAGTCAAGACAAATGAAGGCGAAAAGTTCAATATTTTCAAGGCATTTGGCAACTTCCTGAAGAACCGTCCTGCTGTTGGTGCAACTCTCGCCGCTATGGGTATGTTCCTCGGTATGCAGTCTGCATCCACCGCCAACACCATCATGTTCGCTACCTACTTCGGCAAGGCTGACCTTTCCGGTGTTGTTATGCTTATTGGTTTCCTTCCCATGTTCATCTTCATGCCTTTTGTTAAGAAGATCGTCAATAAATGGGGCAAGAAGGAAGCTTCTGTTGTCGGCTCCTTCGTTTCCCTGATCGGCGCAGGCCTTATGTTCCTGTTCCCCACAATCGGTGATAAGAATCTGGCTCTCATTATTTATATGGGCGCTCTCGTAGTATTTGGTCTCGGTATGGGTATTTACTCCTGTGTTTCATGGGCACTTATGGGCGATGCTATCGACTATAACGAGTGGAAGACCGGCAGAAGAGAAGAGGGTACTGTTTATTCTCTCCACTCCTTCTTCCGTAAGCTCGCACAGGGCGTAGGCCCCTCCGCAGTCCTGCTTGTTATGGGCTACCTTGGTTACAACTCCAAACTTGGCACCATCGGTCAGAGCGAATCTACTGCTAAAAATATGTGCTGGCTTGTTGCTGCACTTTATACTTTCAGTGCACTCCTTATGTTCATCGGTATTGCTCTTATCTATAACCTCAGCAAGAAAAAGCTTGCTAAGATGCAGGAAGAGCTTGCTGCACGAAATGTTACCACTGAGAATGCAGAAGAGGATCTTATCGCTGCAGAAACCCTCGCAGTATCAGAAGACGGCAATACTATCGTAGAATTCGCAGCAACTATCGGTGCAGCAGCTGCTGCAGCAGAGGTTGCAGAAACAATTTCTGAAGAAACCGTTGTTGAAACTCCTGCTGAAGATGCTCCTGCAGAAGAAACTCCCGCAGAAGAAACTCCCGCAGAAGAAGCTCCCGCAGAAGAAGCGCCCGCAGAAGAAGCTCCTGCTGAAGAAACTCCTGCTGAAGAAGTTCCCGCAGAAGAGACTCCCGCAGAAGAGACTCCTGCTGAAGAAGCTCCCGCAGAAGAAACTCCCGCAGAAGAGACTCCTGCTGAAGAAGCTCCCGCAGAAGAAACTCCCGCAGAAGAGACTCATGCTGAAGAAGCTCCCGCAGAAGAAACTCCCGCAGAAGAGACTCCTGCAGAAGAAGCTCCTGCAGAAGAAGCTCCTGCAGAAGAAGCACCTGCTGAAGAGACTCCTGCTGAATAAGTCGGGAATTCAGGAATTATCTGACGATTAAATGATTTGATCCCCGACAAAGCAAATTTGTCGGGGATCCCTATATAAAACAAAAGGAGAACTGTTGTGAGAAAAATAATTAATATCAATTCCGAGTGGGTATTTGCAAAAGGTATAGAGCAGATCCCCGCTCAGCTTCCCACAGACTGGGAAAATGTAAATCTTCCTCATTCATGGAATGCAACTGACGGTCAGGACGGCGGCAACGATTACCACCGTGGAACCTGTCACTATGCAAAGAATATCGAAAAATCCGCATTGCCCGAAGCAGATCGTTACTATCTTGAGATCAGAGGTGCAAATTCCTCTGCAGATGTATATTTCAACGGCAAGAATCTGGCACATCATGACGGCGGTTATTCCACCTGGAGAGTAGATATCACTGAGTCACTGGAAGACAGCAATCTGCTTGTCGTTGCAGTTGACAATGCGGCAAACCAGAAGGTATATCCTCAGGTTGCTGACTTTACTTTCTACGGCGGACTTTACCGTGACGTAAACATCATCTGTGTAAAGGAATCTCACTTTGATCTCGACTATTTCGGAGGTCCCGGCATTCAGGTCACTCCCGAAATTGTTGGTGAAGATGCAAAGATCAAAGTTGTAACCTATATAACCAATCCCGCTGAAGGCTATACTGTAAAATATACAGTAAAGGATGCAGAAGGAACAGTCGTTGCAGAAGCAGAAGGACAGAACGAGGCAGAGCTTGAAATAAAGAACGTTCACCTCTGGCACGGCAGAAAGGATCCTTATCTTTACACCGCATATGCAGAGCTTATTGTCAACGGTGAGGCAATTGACGATGTATCCGCACGTTTCGGCTGCCGTACGTACAAGATTGATCCTCAGAACGGATTTATTCTCAATGGTGAGGAATATCCTCTTCGTGGCGTATCCCGTCATCAGGACAGATGGGGAATAGGCAATGCACTCCTTCCCGAGCATCACACTGAGGACATGGATCTTATCTGCGAGGTCGGAGCAACAACTATCCGCCTTGCGCACTATCAGCACGATCAGTTCTTCTATGATCTCTGCGACGAGCGAGGAATGGTTGTATGGGCGGAAATTCCCTATATTTCCAACCACATGGCAACCGGCAGAGAGAATACAATTTCTCAGATGAAGGAACTTATTGTTCAGAACTATAACCATCCGTCAATCGTTGTCTGGGGTCTTTCCAATGAGATTACCATGAACGGTGATACTGATCCCGACCTTCTCGAAAACCACAGAATCCTTAACGATATGTGTCACGAGATGGATAAGACCAGACCTACTACTATTGCGGCTGTTTCTCCCTGTCCTATCGAAAGCCCCTATATCCAGATTCCCGATGTAGTATCCTATAACCATTACTTCGGCTGGTACGGCGGCGAAACATCCATGAATGGACCATGGTTCGACAAGTTCCACGAGCGCTGGCCCAATATTCCCATCGGCTGTTCCGAGTATGGCTGTGAGGCACTCAACTGGCATACCTCAAAACCCACTCAGGGTGACTACACCGAAGAATATCAGGCATACTACCACGAAGAACTCATCAAGCAGCTCTTCACAAGAAAGTATATGTGGGCTACCCATGTATGGAATATGTTTGATTTCGGTGCTGATGCACGAAACGAAGGCGGCGAAAACGGACAGAACCACAAGGGTCTTGTAACATTTGACCGCAAGTACAAGAAGGACTCCTTCTATGCATATAAGGCATGGCTTTCCGATGAGCCTTTCGTACATCTTTGCAGCAAGAGATATATCGATCGTGTTGAAGATGTAACCAAGGTAACAGTATACTCCAACCAGCCTGAAGTAGAGCTTTTTGCAAACGGCGAAAGCCTTGGCAAGAAGACTGCAGAGGATCATTTCTTCTATTTTGACGTTCCCAATGCAGGTGAAACCACTCTTGTTGCTGTAGCAGGAGATTGCAAGGATGAATCTGTTATCCGCAAGGTTGAAGAGTTCAACGAGGAATACAGACTCAAGGAAAAGAATGCAATTCTCAACTGGTTTGATATTACTGAAATTGAAGGACGCTTCTCCATCAACGACAAGATCGGCGATATAATGAAGACAACAAAAGGCAAGCTGGTATTTATTAAGCTTGTTGCCAAGCTGATGCCCAAGAAGAAAAAGGGCGGAGAGAACAAGAGTATTATGGGCGACTTCGAAATGAATGACACCATGATGCAGATGATGGGCAGCTTTACTGTGCTTCGCCTTTCCGGTATGATGGGCATGGCAGGCATTGAGATGACCAAGGAGGATCTCCTCAAGCTCAATGCAAAGCTCAACAAAATCAAGAAGCCCAAGGCAAAGAAAAAATAAATAGAAAATGAACCGGATGAATTTTCATCCGGTTCATTTTTGTTCATGGTTTTCAGACCGTTGAGGGCGAAAACATGCGTTCCGGAGACCATTTACAACGTTATGAAATACAACATTTTCTTCGGCAATCTGATTGCGACAGGGATTCTGAACACAGATAAACGCCATTTTCTCCATATTAGCAGCCAGACTTATGCAGCAGTTTTTCTATATCTGCAGCCTTCAGAACCTTTCCCATGGAAACGACCTTCTCATTTACTACAATGGCAGGCATGCTCATAACACCGTATTCCACTATTTTCTGCATATCGGTAATATACTCAACCTCAACAGAAAGTCCCATGTTCTTCACTGCTTTCTTTGCATATTCAAACTGCTCGTGGCAGGCCTTGCAGCCCGTACCAAGCACCTTAATGCAGCAGATGCCGTCCACTGCTGTGCCGCAGCACTCGGCTTTTGTTTCTGCTGCCTCACTTGTGGGACAGCCACAGCCGCAAGCACACGCAGGTACCTGCCGTTCCTCTTTCTTCTTTCCAAAGTTGAACAATGCCATAATGATACCTCCAAATATTTTATAAAATTAACGGTTGAATAAGGTTAAAGAAATATCCGACGATGATAATGCCAACCATACAGATAGTCACGAAAATACCGAGCAGTTTTGGCTTTATCGCCTTACGCAGCATTATCATAGACGGCAAGGACAAGGTTATGACACCCATCATAAAGGACAGCACGACGCCAAGCAATGCGCCCTTGCCAAGCAGCGCTTCGATAATTGGAATGGTAGCAAAAATATCCGAATACATCGGTGCTCCTGCGAGAGTGGCAAGGATAACTCCAAAGGGGTTGTTATTACCAAGTATCCTGACGATAAACTCTTCGGGTATCCAGTTGTGAATGATGGCACCGATGCCAACACCGATAAGGACATAGGGAACGACTTTTTTAGCGGTGGAAAGCACCTGCTCCCACGCATATTTAATACGATCTTTGAAGTTTAATTTCTCTTGCGGCAGATCGAGTGTCTTGCCGTTTCTGATGTATTCCTCTACTTGATTTTCAAGGTGTAGCTTCTCAATCAGCGTGCCGCCGGCAACGGCAATCACCAGACCAAGCACCACATAAACCACAGCAACCTTCCAACCGAAAATGCTCATCAGCAGAACAAGGCTGCCGAGATCCACCATCGGCGAGGAAATAAGGAAAGAGAAGGTCACTCCCAGCGGCAGACCGGCGCTTGTAAAGCCGATAAACAATGGAATAGATGAGCAGGAGCAAAACGGTGTTACCGTGCCGAGCAAGGCCGCAATGATATTTGCGCCTATACCGTGAAATCTGCCAAGAATCTTCTTTGTTCTCTCGGGTGGGAAATAGCTTTGGATATATGAGATAACAAATATCAGAACGCCGAGCAGTACCATAATCTTGATTACATCGTAAATAAAGAATTGTATGCTGCTGCCAATACGGCTTTCAGTATCCAGTCCGCAGGCGTTAAGAAGTGTTTCTATGAGTCGGTTCAGCCAACTCATACCAAGGACTTCTGTCTGAAAGAAGTTCCACGCAGTTTTTATTACTTCCATAATATGCCTCCCATAAATATATTTAAATTTATCTATATTTTATGTTTTAAGCAAGCCGTGTATCTACACGGCAGGTTATTCATATTCAGAAAGTATGCTTTCAAGTACTTCAACAGCACTCTTTACCATAAGGGGGCAGAATTCACAGAATAGTTTCTTTTCACGGATTACCGCCAGTTCCTCTGGCTTTGATAGATCATAGCCGAGGAGATCACGGCAGACAATTGACCCGTTGACCTTAGTAAAAAGGTCAGTATATTTTTCAGTAATTGTGTGTGCTTTCATTTTTCTGTCTGTGTCAGAAGAATCAAAGTGACCGTACTTCAAACCAAGAACCATCAATGCTCCCGATACTGCACCGCACATTTCGCCTTTTCTTGCACCGCTGCCAAAGGATGCACCAAGCATCAGCGTGGTTTTTTCGTCAAGACCAAAATCGGATGCAAAAGCGGTCAGAACAGCCTGAGCGCAGTTAAATCCGGAAGAAAAAAGCTCAACTGCTTTCTCTGTTTTATTCACATTTAACACCATCCTTTTTATTCTCAAGATAATCAATATATTTTACAGCTTCATTCAGACCATTTTCTGAAATCGAATAATACATCCATTTGCCTTCTTTTCGTCCAGTGACTATACCGGAGTCGCAGAGGATTTTCATGTGATGGGACAACGTAGGCTGTGTGACATTAAGCGCTTCAAGCAGCCTGCAGGCACACTTTTCACCGTCTTTAAGAATATTCAGAACACGGATGCGATTTTCATCACAGAAGGCTTTAAAGATAAGCGCAGTTTTTCTTTCATCCATTCATAACACCTCACATAGATGTTTGTCTATGCGTAGTATAAACGATATATAGATAAATGTCAATATGCTTATGGCGAAATATTTCTGCTAAAAATCTGTTTGTCCAAAAGTCGATATTTTATGACACTGACCCATAAAAACACATTGTCATATTTACGTGCAAATAAAAGGTTGCTATAATAAAAACAGAATGTCATGTAAGGAGAGGTATAAATGTCATACGAACCTTGGATGCTTGCAGCGATGGAAGAATACGGATATACCGACACAAAAGAAGGAGAGATTAACCGTGTTGCACGGTATCTTGCATCACAGCCAGAAAATACAATAGGCAATGATGAATTTGTGCGAGGCTGCAATGCCTGCGGTGTCAGTGCAAGTGACTTTGACCATGATGATATTGAAAGAATACAGAAAAAACTGAATTCATTATAATTTTTTTCTGTGTATATGTGTACTTGTCATAAAGGAGTAATTACAGATGAGAGATACATTTTACTGTAATAATAAAATGTCGCTGACACTTGAAATGATGGTTAAATCCTGCGAAAACTTCGAAGAATTCGAAAAACGTTTTTCTGCTGAATTCTTAAACGAGGATTGCCGTATCGGCAGCTATATAGATGAACTGCTGTGCAAATACGATAAGAAGGCATCTGTTGCATCCGTCGAAGCCATGCTTGCGCCAAGCTATGTGGGCAATATAATAAACGGGAAAAAGAACAACCCTTCAAGAGATGCACTTCTCTGTATCTGTTTTGCACTTGGCGCAAACGAAGATGAAGCACAGTACCTGCTTAAATATGCAGGCAAAGCACCGCTGTATGTAAGAAACAGACGTGACGTTATAATCTGGTTTGGACTGATAAAAAGTGAAAAGCTTGATGAAGTGAATGAAAACCTGATAAGGCGTGGTCTTGCACCTCTTTACACCGAAAAATAAAATGCTACTGTCGGTAGTATTCATTTTCTGATCTCACTGTTAAAATTGAGTCATAAACAAAAAGGAGAGATACAGAAATGGAAAGAAAAAATATAGGTGTAATAATTCAGGGTTTTTACGGAAACAGAGTGTTTACCGAGCTTGAAGAAGATAGTATTGATTATATTCTTCAGGGAATTCTTGACCCGGGCATTATAGAAATGGAATATGAGCCTGACCGCACAGTGGTGAAAATTCCCGATTCAGAGTGTGTACTGGTATACAATAAGTATCAGGAAGCAGCCAAAATTGAAAAAATCAGAAAAAATGCAGATGAATTCGGATATTATTCAAAACCCATGGCATATATTCCGCAGGAAAACATTGAAATATTCAGCAGATGTTTCGCCTGCAGATTAAATGAAGACGGCAGCTTGGAAAGCCTTCGCAAGGGCGACAGGGAAATAGTTGTCCGATATCTTGCAGAATAAAACTGAATAACAGACCTATTAAGAGTGCGCGAGAGACAAGCTCAGTGACCGCACAGCAACCTGCCGCAGGGTAAGGTGCTAAAGCTTGACCGATAGGACATAAAAGAGCTTTTGTCGGTCTGACAAAAGCTCTTTTTGAATATTAAGGAGGAAATAATTATGAAAAAAGACAGAATAAAAGGAAAGGTATTAAAAACTAAAATGGGAACATCGGTAAAAGTTCTTGCAGCTGACCTGCCGACGGCAGTAATGGTGGAGGAAGGTTCACATGGGTGGGTATGGTTCTTTGTCGATCCTAAAATCGCTCACGGGAGAATTTACAGCAGAAGTATTTTTTCTTATGCTGTTTCAAAGTCGGAATTTTTTGAAAAGCTTGATGCTATCGTAAAAGAAAATGAAATTTCTGCAGACGATGAAAAAATACTGGCTTCAAAACTGAGATATATATATTATAAAATTCCGACTCTGTTTATCAATATGATTGTAAAGGCCTATATTAACAGCATGTAATCAAAATGAAAAAGTATAGAGTGATTGTGCGAAAATGGCATAATTAAGCGGATTTTTATGCATGCTACGGAACGTAGCATGCATTTTTCGTGTTTGCAAACAACTGTTGGTGGCGGCAACGGAAGTGTTTGGATAGAATGAAGCCATCACAGTCAGCCGACTGAATTTCGGAGGTAAAATATGAACACAGAAAAAGACATCATCATCTCAGCAAGAGGATTAAAGAAGAGCTTTGGCACAGGTGACAGCAGCCAGACAATATTTGAAAATCTCGATCTCGATATTTATCGTGGTGACTTCACAGTGATTATGGGTTCATCGGGAGCAGGCAAATCCACTCTTATGTATTCTCTCTCAGGCATGGACAGACCTACCGCAGGTACCGTTCACTTCGCCGGAAGGGAGATAACAGAATGTTCTGACGACCAGCTTGCAGTCTTCAGAAGAAAACACTGCGGATTTGTTTTCCAGCAGATATATCTTCTTGAAAAAATGAGCCTGATGGATAATGTGCTGACAGCAGGAGCACTTGGCAAGTCAGGCAGAAAAGACCTTGTAAAAAGAGCAAAAGAGCTTTTCGAGCTTGTAAATATTCCGGAAATAACGCAGAAGAAGTTTTCTTCTCAGGTCTCAGGAGGTGAAGCCCAGCGTGCAGGTATTGTCCGTGCGGTTATCAACAGCCCTGAGGTAGTCTTTGCCGATGAGCCTACAGGCGCACTTAATTCAAATAACTCTGAAGCAGTTCTGAATGTATTCACAAAGCTTTATGAAGAAGGGCAGAGCATTATAATGGTAACCCATGACAAGCGCACCGCACTTCGAGGCAATCGTGTGCTTTATATCCGTGACGGACAGATATTCGGTGAATGCGACCTTGGAAAATACAATGCGGAAAACAGCGAAAGAGAAGAAAAACTCAATGACTTCCTTGCAAAAATGGGGTGGTAACATGAAAAAGATATACACACAGATTCTCCACAATCTGAAAAAGGACAAAGGCTCATATATTTCATTCGGACTCATTGTCATGTTCACCGCATTTATGCTTAATCTTGCAATGGTACTTGCGTTTCAGACGGATAAGGCATATGATGCAAAATTCGATGAACTGAACACAGCGTCAATAAATGTATATATACCTGAAATACAGAATACTGCAGAACTTACCGACGAGTTTAATACTATCGAAGGTGTCAGCAAAGTCGAGTCACATAGGGCAATTTATACCGAAGCAGTAATAAAAGATTTCAGAGGCACCGATTTCGATATGAACACCGTGTTTTACAATATTGATGACGAGCGAAGTGTGAACCGACTTGATATCAGGGAAGAATCCGAAAATATATCGGAGCCTGCAATATACCTGCCTTTCTATGTAGCTAACTTCGGCGAGTTTTCTGTCGGAGATGAGATAGTTTACAAAGTAAACGGCAAAGAGTACACTTTTTTCGTTGCAGGAACGGCAGAAGAAATGCAGTACGGCAACTACGGCAAGGGCATGATGGGAGCATATCTTTCCGATAGTGCCTATGAAGGTTTTCTCGCAGCCAATATAGATAATGCCATAGTTGAATACTCGCTTGTAACAGATGAGTCAGCCTCTGTTGAGAAAATTAAAAACGAAACAGGTAATATTCTTGAATGCAGAGGCGTTGCAATGCTTGCTTCAAACGACAGTGATTCTACCAAAGACACAAGAACAATGGTGTGCAGTCTGCTCATTCTCATTCTTATTGCGTTTGCGGCGGTCATACTTCTTGTCAGTGTGTTCCTCAGCAAGTTCCGAATCAGTAATTCCATCGAAGACGAAATGGTCAGTATGGGCGTACTGAAGGCCATGGGCTATACAGGTAACATGATCATTGCAAGCCTTGTGATTCCTTATATGCTTGTAACGGTTATAAGTGCTGTTATTGGTGTGATGCTTTCATATGCCATACTTCCCGCACTCGCATCTTTCCTTACCATGCAGTCAGGCTTCTCTTTTGACCTTGCCTTTGATTTTGGCGGTCTTGCTATCGCAATTATTATCCCAATGCTCATAGTATTTGTGTTCACCGTCAGTGCAGCAAAGCGAATCAGAAAGATACAGCCTATCAGTGCAATCAGAGGCACAGGCAAAGCAGGAAACGGCAAAACCAATCCATTTCCCCTTGAGAAAACAAGATTCAGTACATCTGTCCGTCTTGTCCTCAAACAGATGTGTGCAAATAAAAAGCAGAATATACTGCTGTTCTTCGTTTCTTTCGTCCTGACCGTACTGGTTGCATTCTCAGGTACACTGTTCTATAACGTTGTAATCAAGCCTGAAAACTTCATGTCAACTCTTTCGGAAGAAACACCCGATATCATCTTCGTAACTGACAAAAACGACACGGAGCATCTTTCTGATAGCCTTAAGCTCAATTCAGATGTGCGTGATGTACTTGGATATTCGACAGCAAATGTAAATATCGGAAGCTCTGCCGTAACAACATTTGTCTGCGAGGATTTCTTCCGTGTGACAAACGACCTTTGTTATCTTGGCAACAATCCCCGTGAAAAGAATGAAATTGCTCTTGGCAGTGCCTTTGAAGGGGATTATAATATAGGTGACACTGTTACACTTGAAAACGGCGAGAAAATAAACACATATAAAATCACAGGCTTTATCCAGAGTGTAAACTATCAGGGCAGCGTATGCGAGCTGACAACCGATGGTTATGAATCTCTCTGCGGAGAAAATCCCATGCCTTCACTGTATGTTTACCTCAATGAGGGTGTGTCAGCAGAAAAAGTCATCAGCCGATACGACAGCACAGAACTTATTGCAAAAGCAATAGACTCACAGAAAATGACTCAGACAACACAGGAGATGTACATGAGCATCAGTGCAGTGATCATTGCAGTTATATTCATTCTGACAATGCTGATAGTGCTGTTCATTCTGTATATCGTCATAAAGTCACTTCTTGTAAGAAGAAAGCAGGAGCTCGGCATTTACAAGGCAATGGGATATACAAGCGGTCAGCTCATGTTGCAGACAGCAGGCAGTTTTCTGCCGGTCACAATCTTTGCAGTGCTTATGTCATCTGCCCTCGGCATGATCTATATGCCTTATATCAACGATATGATTTTCACATCTGTCGGTGCGGTCAAGAACAATATGGAGCTATCATTTACATTCCTCATGCTGTTTGCCGCAGTGCTGATTGCAATGAATTTCGTCATCAGTATCTGCCTGACACTGCCGATTCGTAAAATATCCGCATACTCACTTATCAAGGAATAAACGGAGGAACATATAATGGATTTTGGAGACAGATTAAAGCAGATAAGAACCTCACAGGGTCTTTCTCAGGAACAGCTTGCCGAGAAAATCGGAGTGTCACGTCAGGCAATAACCAAATGGGAAACCAAAAAAGGCTTGCCTGATATAGAAAACATGGTTATCCTTGCGGAAATATTCAAGGTAACCCTTGATGAACTGGTGTTTCAGGAATCACAGTTCCAGAGACGCAAGAAAACATTCTACGAAAGCGAAACCGTATATGATATCGACGGCGACAAGCACTTTGATATCCGTATGGGCAGTGCAAGAAGTGTGCTTATAACATCGGGCAGTGATGAGAAGATACACATAAAGCTGCAGTCAGAAACCCTCGAAAACTTAAGCTCACTGTATAAAATCAAGCTTGACGAAAAAAGGAACAGAATTGATGTTGATTGTACCGTCAGAAAGGGCATAAGCCGTTATGAAGCTGAGTCCTCTGTGGATGTTGTGATATCTCTGCCTGCCGATTATACAAATCACTGTGAGATAGATGCTTCAGTAAAGGAGTTGCATATCGAAAACCTTCGTCTTGACCGACTTGAATATGACGGCGATGCACAGTATGTTTGTATCAGAGATGTAATCGGAAGTGTAGAGCTTACATCAAAAACCGACTATGATATTACCATAGAAGGAAACTGCACAAAGCTTGATGTAAATCAGTTCTGTGCAAACTCAATAGTACATATATCCGATCCCAACACATATAAAATCGAGAACAACGGCAGAAAATGTTCTGTTGTTTACAGAAAAAACGGCACAGTGTGTAATGAGCCTTTCTGCACAGAGGGTGAGTGTGTTATAGGTGTTTCGGGCATCCGCTCCGAAATGGTCATTGACTGCATGGAATAAAGCCTGATAAACAAGCAAAGAGCTGACCGATTTCCGGTCAGCTCTTTGCTTATTTATGGTGTTTTACATATCAATACCAGTGATAATGCCATAGGAAAACATATAATTCAGGAATGAAAACAGTATCCCGGCATCAGATTGAAAAAAGTGGGATATGCTGATATAATAATTATAGGATAAACTTGAATTTATAGGTGAGATGAGAATATGATTATGACATTTGATTTTGCGTTAATGGCACAAAGAGATGCTAAGTTGATGCAAGCTATAAATGATGCTATGGCAAGTCAAAAAAATGAAGTAGTATGTACAGATATACATAGGCTTGCATTTTTTTCATCTAAACAGACGGTAATTGTCCATGCATTATCTAAAAACAGTCCATTTCATTATAAAATAGTACCCAAAGAGATTAAATATCCTGCTGTAATAAAAATGTTAAATAATAATTGGGAGGATATACGCAAGGACGAAATTATGGATATTGAATAAAATACTATCCTTCACCTTGCCAATGTGACAAATCCCAATTTATATTATTAATAGAGGCAGAAAATGAAAGATTACGAAAATACATGGGATAAGCGTCTTAAAATAAATACAATCGGGCGGGATGATTCAAATTCTGATCAGTACCGATATCCATATGAACCTACATCGTACACTGTTCTGAATCGGCTTGCAGAGAGCGGCTTTATAGGCAGAAACGACGTAGTATTGGACTATGGCTGCGGAAAGGGAAGAGTGGATTTTTTTCTATCTCATCAGCTCAGAGTAAAAACCATAGGAGTCGAATGTGACGAGCGGATTTATCAGTGCGCACTGGAAAACCAAAAAACTGCCGCATCAGGCGAAAATATAGAGTTTGTAGCTGTAAAAGCCGAAGAATACACCGTGCCGACAGAAGTCAACAGGTGCTATTTTTTCAATCCATTTTCTGTTGAGCTGCTTCGAAAAGTAATGGCAAGAATCATAGAGTCCTATTATGATGGCCCAAGGGAAATGTATCTGCTTTTTTACTATCCGTCAGACGAATATATTTCGTACCTTATGACAGTGGACGAATTGATGTTTTATGATGAAATAGAATGTGATGATCTGTTTGACGGGGAAGACCCACGGGAACGTATCGTGATTTTTTCGCTGACATGATCAAGGAGTGAAATATGCGTATAAATTACGAAAAAAGATTGCATAAAAGCGTCATTAAATTTAAGAAAAGAGCTGATAAAATTCACCCTCAATGGAATGAAATGCATGATAATGGGGAATGGGAATACGGATTAAGTGAATTTGATGAAATGTGCAACATTATACTTGAAATAATAGAAAATATTTCGTATGAGGAAGCTTCGGACCAAATGATTGACGATATGTTATTTGGAATTGCAAGGGACAATGAATGCAGCCGTATTGTGTGCGAGCTGCTGAAATATCCTGAGTGGTACTCATTACTTTGCAGAAAATCATTAGAAACCGATTATATAAATGCAAAATGGCAGTTTGCAGAGACGCTGAAAGATTATAATGGCTCAGATGGACTGTACGAACTCATATTTGAATTTCTGAATGTCGATGATGAGTACACCGAACGGCTTGCACTTAAATCATTGGCATATATCTATCCCGACAAAGCCGAAAAGTATGCGATTGGATTCTGGCACAGAGATAAGTACAAGGGTGATTATGAGATTGAATACCAGAAAATAATGGTGCTTCATGTCCTGCATATCATTCAATCAAATGAGCTTGAAAAATACCTGGATTTGGCGGATAAAACAGAGTACTGTTATCTTAAAAAGAATTCAGAAGAAATAAGAAAAACTTTATTGAAATAATATTTTTTTGAAATGCATGACATCAAAAACTGTCTGAATAAATATTTCAGAAAATCAGAATGACCTTGTGAAGTAATTCTCAAGGTCATTCAAATTATAAAACTGATTTACCATTTTTGCTGAAATGAGGAGGAGAGTAGTGTTTTTATTGAGATTATCAATGAATTCAATGTAAGTACAGTCACAGCGGAGCTGACGGATTTCTCCATAAAGAACATAAAATTATTCTCTCAGGTGATAATAAATGCCGACAATTTCGAAATATGTCCCATCACAAATGGGAATATTCGACTGGACATTACGTTCCAATCTGTGCTGAAGTCTGTCTGATAAGGGAATGTGAAAACAGCAGTGTCTTTAGATTGACACGGATACAAATATTGACTCATGTGCTCCCAAAATGTAAAATAAAGGTGGGTAATTATATGTTACGGAACCTTGGGAAAGGAGATTCCTATGTCAAAGAACGATGATTTTTTCGGTGGTATGTTTGACTTCAATGGTGACGGGAACACCACATGGGATGAACAGTGGGTGGCATTCAAAATCCTGGAAGATATTGAAAATGAAGAAAACGAAGACGGTGATGTTGATGAGGATGATATTTCGTACTCACATAATTATGCGAATCCTTCACCGTCAGTGAGAGCGGCGCAGCCGCAGAAAAACAATTTGAAACCCGATGCAGTTAAAACTTCAATTGGTAATCCGTTTGTCATAACAAACAAATCCCAATATCACAAGTATTTACGGGAAAAGATATGTGAAATTGGAATCAGTGTTTTAATTTTGCTCGGGGTGCTGATATTAGCGTGTAAAATAATAGGTGCGATTTTTGAGGCAGCGGCAGAGAATATGAATTCATGCGCAGGCGGACTTGTGATTTTAGCATTCCTGGGTGCTGCAATATATTTTGGCGGCATTGTCATCATGGCTGTTGGGCGGAATATCATTGACGATATAAAGCTTGTTGATATAGCCCGAAAAGAGTATCTCGAAAATGCATCGGAAGAGGAACTCAAGAAGATGCCTGAGAGAAAGAAAAATATAATCATTTTGTTGATTCTAATAGCGTCGGTTGTTTTGATTGCAAGTGTTATCTCGGTGTTGTCGTGCGCGTCTGATGATAAAAGACAAAGTGAAACAGAAAACCTTGTTCCTGAGGAAGAGTATTCTGAGCAGCAATCGGATAAGAATGACCGTGAATACTACTCTGTGCCTGCTGTACCGTATGTGGGAATGTCAGAGAGCAGAATAGGAGATACCGGGCTCGGAAAGCCGTCAGGTGATGTGCGGCACAATACAGAAGTTACATGGAATGAAACATATATTGCGAATCTGTATGATTTCTATAAGGACGGAGAAAGGATATTTACAGCCAGATGTGTTGACGGGAAGGTAACAGAAGTCTGGGATTGGAGGGAGTTCCCTGAATCGGACTATGTGCCGGATTACAGCTTCGCAGATGACAGTGATGACCCATATAACGCCTCGGATTACAGGAATGCTGAAGATTTCTATGATGATAACTATTATGATTTCTTCGATTATTATGATGCGGAGAAGTATTACAACGAGCATCATTGATGCAGACAGATATCATTTCCCTGCAAGCGAAAAACAATAACAGAGGTGCAAAATCATGGCACAGAAATTTTACATAGGCGATACCCATTTCGGACATGCAAACGTGATAAAGTACGATGAGCGTCCGTTTGCAAGCACAGAAGAAATGGACGAAGCAATAATTGCAAACTGGAACAACCGAGTAACGAACAGCGATTTGGTCTATATTCTTGGCGACCTGAGCTGGCATGGCGACGAGAAGACTATCGAAATATTGGAACGACTCAATGGTAGCAAAATCCTTATCAGAGGAAACCACGATGAGCTGAGTTCATCAGTCAAAAAGCAGTTTGCAAAAGTCTGCGACTATCTCGAAGTAAAGGATAACGGCACAAAAGTAATACTCAGCCACTATCCCATGCCCTTCTGGAACGGACAGTTTCAGGACACAGTGCATTTCTACGCACACATCCATAATACACTGCAATATACAATGCTCCAAAGCTGGCAGAAAGAAGTTCGGGAGAAGCAGGAAATTCCAATGCGAATGTACAATGTCGGCTGTATGATGCCCAACATGGATTACGGACCAAAGACACTGACAGAGATAATCTCGTCAGATGAAACATAGGGAACAGGCAGAAAAATCATACCAACCTGCAAGCATAATAACTAAGCCCTGATTGATATTTCAGTCAGGGCTATATCTATGACAACAAAATACATAGAAGTTAATGATATTGACAAATAACTACATTTGTAGTAAGATGATGTAAAATACAAATGTAGTTAGAGGTGCTTAGGATGAATGTAAAAAAACTTCCTGACGCAGAATTTGAAATAATGAAAGCCATCTGGCAATCGACAGAACCCGTAACTTCGCCTGCGCTTACAGAGCAGCTGAGGGAATCTCTGCCCGACAAGGACTGGAAGCCCCAGACAGTTCTTACTATGCTTGTACGCCTTGAAAAGAAGGGCTTTCTTCGTTCTGAAAAGCACAATAAAGAGCGTGATTATTACAGTGTTGTTTCGGAGCAGGAATACATCAAGATTGAGCAGGAAAGCTTCAGAAAGAGATTTTCAAACAGTACCTTCAGCGGACTTGTAAAAGCTCTTTATGACGGAGAAAAGGTCTCAGAGGAAGAAATAAACGAGCTTAGGGATTGGCTCAACAACATATAGGTAAAAGCCTATGGAAAAGCTTGTAATAGGCATTGGAATATGTTCTGCGGTAATGAGTGCTGTAGCCTTGCTCTACATTGCATTATCGCAGCTGCTTAAAAATAAATGGTCTGCCAAATACCGATATTATCTGTGGTTGTTTGTATTGGTGGGCTTTTTAACGCCGTTCAAACCACCTGTTGGAAAACCTGTTTATGAGATTGAAGTGACAGTAAATTCATCATCTGTTCAAGGCGAAAATGCTCAGATGGGTGTATGGTTTTTCCTGTCAGTGATTTGGATTGTCGGAATGGTGCTGCTGACTGCGTATTATGTGTTTAAGCAGTGCCAATTCAATAAATACGTCAATCGCTTTGCCAAGCCGTGCGGAAAAATAACTGAAAGTATCGTACAAGCTGAAGCGATGCAGATGGGGATAAGCAGGGTAAAGATATTAACTTTGCCAGGGTGTACAACGCCTATGATGACAGGCTTTCGTATGCCGATTATAATGCTTCCCGAAAAAATATATTCAAAAGACGAGCTGAAACTGATAATAAAGCATGAGTTGTCTCACTATAAAAGGTGGGATTTGCCGTACAAGATATTTATGCTTGTGTGCAGAATCGTGCATTGGTTCAATCCGCTCATGCCGTTGTTTGTCAGACACATTGAACGAGAATGTGAGCTGGCCTGCGACGAAATCGTAATGAGGGGAGAGTCAGCGGTTAATAAGAAGCTGTACTGTCAGACTGTTCTTGAAGCAGTTTCTGAACAGAACGGAAATCATGCTGTAACCCCGATAATCGCAAGCAATTTCTGCAGACGAAAGAGTTATATTGGCTATAGGCTAAGCATGATATTGGCGGCAGACGGAAAGAAAAGCTTTGCGGTTGTTTGCCTGATTGTGATATTTGCTGTTTTATTCTCAGGCACAGTAATAGCTATTACATACAGCAGCCCTGACGAGGTGGATTCTGCCGAAGACAGCAGTTTCGGGACAACTACGGGAGCAACGCCCCAAATATCTACGGTAAAGACCACCGAAACCTCTGCATCGACAGAGACATCCGTTATAGAAACAGTCGAAACCACAAGTAAAACAAGAAAAGAAACCACCGAAGAAACCACAGCAGAAGCAGTTGTGACTGAAGCTACTACGGATACAACAATCAGCACAGATGAAGCTGAGGTTGTCACAAGTACGACAACAACCACAACAACGACGGCGGCATATGGAGACACAAGTGCATCTGATATTACGCCAACAACTGTTCCAACTGCTGCTGCAAAGCCAAGCGAGCAACCCGAGGAGGAATCCGGACCGACAACTGTGACAACCTGTACTACTTTGCAGGAAACAACAGCGTGTTCTAATGTGTACACTACTACATGTACGACCACGGCAACAACAGTACCCACTACAACCACAACAGCAGGCGGTGAGGGTTATTGTTCAACAACCACTACGACTGCAACTGCGGAACATTCAACGGAATAGGTCAAAGGCGGCACAAGCCGCCTTTGCTTACAAATCAAAAACTACAAAAGTAGTTAAAGGAGAAAATTATGCCGATACAAGTAAAACCATACCTGCAAGGGCTGTTTGACTCAATAAAACAGTACAGAAGCAGACAGTACATACTGCGCATACTTACTGCGTTGTCATTTGCATGGGTAGTAATATACCTGCGCTCCGAGACACCTTTTACCGAGCATTTATTCTACTACAATATCAATTTACCATTGCTTATAGTCTCTGCTGTAATTCTGTCTGCCTTTTTGTGCCTAATCAAAAACGACAGAATTATATCTATAATACTTGTGGTTGCACTGGAAATCTATTTTGTCAGCGCAGCAAACGAAATAAGGGATTACTTTTTCTCTTTTGGTCTGTGTATGGTGCTTTGTGCTGTTGTGATTTTCGCGGATTTGAACATTCCAAAAACGAAATTGAAAAGCTACATACTATGGGGCATAGTGAGCCTGCTGATGATAGCCTTTACCTTGTTTGTGGGGATTCTTTGCTGCCTGTTCTACAAGGACTATCAGACACCGTGCTATGATTTCGGGCTATTTTCTCAGATGTTTTACTATATGAAAGAAACTGGTGAATGTCTGACAACCTGTGAACGAGACGTTCTTCTAAGCCATTTCGCAGTTCATTTTTCTCCGATTTACTATGTGCTGCTGCCCATATATGTACTGATTCCATCGCCATGTACTTTGCTTGTTGCTCAGGCTGTAATAGTCGCAAGCGGAGTAATTCCTCTGGTGCTTTTATGCAAGCATTATAAGCTGTCGGACATATCAGCTATTCTGGTTTCGGTATGTTACCTGCTGTATCCTTCATTTTTGGGCGGATGCTTCTGGTATATGCATGAGAATTGCTTTCTCGCTCCGCTGATATTGTGGTACATATATTTTTCGGAAAAAGAAAAGATTGTGCCGACAGCGATTTTTGCTTTGCTGACTCTTGCCGTTAAAGAGGATGCGGCAGTTTACGTTGCAGTGATAGCACTGTATTTTATTTTTACCCGCAAAAACTACAAATGTAATTTATGCGTGCTTGCATTCTCGATAGTATATTTTATTATCGTGACGAAGCTGATGTCAGTTTTCGGAGAGGGCATAATGTCCGACAGCAGATATGGAGATTATATCTATGATGACGGCGGGTTATTTACGGTGATAAAGTCTGTGATACAGAATCCTATTTATGCCATACAGCAAGTCTTCAAAGAAGAAAAGCTTTTGTTTATTCTCCAGATGCTGATACCCCTCGGCTTTCTTCCTCTTGCAATAAGAAAACCGTCAAAGCTTATTCTGCTCATGCCCTTTATCCTTGTAAATCTGATGACAAGCTACATATACCAGCATCATATTGGATATCAGTATACATTCGGCAGTGGCAGTATTCTGTTCTATCTTGCGGTTGCCAACTATGGGGAGATGGGACGCAGACACGGAAAGCTTCTTTTGTGTTCAGCACTTGCCTCAATTATCATTTTCTCGGGCGGTTATTATAACAAAATAGATTTTTATGATACCTATAAAAACAACACCGAGAAAAGAGAAATCATAAACGATGCATTGACATATATACCCGATGACGCAAGTGTTGCCTCATCGACGTTTATCCTAACTAATTTGTCACAGAGAAAAGTGCTGTATGAGGTTGAGAGTACTCATCAGACGGCAGAATATATCGTTTTGGATTTAAGGTTCTACACAGATGAGTATTCAGTATATGACTACTTAAATGAGTACTACGAAACAGTGTATTATTATGATGACGTGATTGCAATATTCAGGAGAGAATGAAAGACTAATTAGGAGAAGTTAAGTTTTCAATCTGAATCAATCCTTTAACAGCACGCTTCGCTGCATACTCAAGAAGATTACGGGAGTTGCCAAAACCACTGACATACGCAATAAGAAAGTTGCTCCTGTCTATCATAATGCGGTTAGATTTGACGATAGCGAGCCTTTTGGGTACAGGGGAGTCTAATACATAAAGAGTGCCTGTAAAGCCGTCAGGAGGCTTTACAGGCATTTCTGACGGGTGATAGGGAAGAAGCAGGTGAATGGATATGTTATATCTCTGCTTTGCTTCGCATAGTGCCTGTGCTGCCATTGAATCAAAGCGACCATAGTGTCCAACAACGAAATGTGTTACACCATACTCTGTTATGTGTCTTTCAATAGCTTCGCATAGGACAGCCATTATTTCATACGGAGCATCATGGTGTCCAATA
The DNA here is from genome assembly GCA_045604155.1 of Acutalibacteraceae bacterium. Lineage (GTDB taxonomy): Bacteria > Bacillota > Clostridia > Oscillospirales > Acutalibacteraceae > JAISGQ01. The sequence continues at coordinate 38,273 of JAZUNN010000046.1, read as the reverse complement.
AAGAAACAGGTTTTCATATCAACACCTCTTACTTGCATATATCGTTAAAATAATACGATTCAAACGATTAAAATGCAACGATTTGTCGAATTATAATTTACGAAGAACACAAGTAAGAGGTGAACGTGATGAAGGATATTCTTGCGACGATATCCATGTACAGAGAAGAGAGAGGATGGACGGAATATCAATTGGCTGAAAGGTCAGGTCTTCCGCAGTCTACAATCTCCTCGTGGTATCGTAAGAATATGGTACCGACACTGCCTTCGCTTGAAAAGATTTGTGCTGCATTCGGGATTACGCTGTCGCAGTTGTTTGCAGAAGGCGATACACCAGTGTCGCTTACTGCTTCGCAGAAGAAGCTGCTTGAACGATGGTCGAGATTGACCGAGGAGCAGCAGAGTGTTGTATTTCAGCTGATTGATAAGATGTAATTATGAATGTTGGCGAGGCAGTAAAAGAACGCATTTTACAGCTCTGTGACGAAAACAATATTTCAATAAATAAGCTTTGCACCATCAGTGGTGTTACGCAATCAACAGTCAATAACATCGTCAGTGGTCGCAATAATAGCGCAACGGTATCGACCGTTAAAAAACTGTGCGACGGATTGGGTATCACAATCATAGATTTTTTTAATGTGGATTTGTTCCGCAACCTGGAACAGGAAATAGTTTAGAATAACAACAGCCTCGACATTACATCGGGGCTGTTTGCTTTTCTCTTGCTTATATCTAAATGTTTACAAATACTCCTGACTGAATAACAGTCGGGGGTATTATATATAGTTCTACATCCTCCCAACGCTTCGCCTCACTGCTCTGACCAGTGTACTAACGCTTATTCCCGTCATTTCAGAGACCTGCTTATAAGAATGAGTGCCGAGGAGGAAAAGGGCGTGGTCGATTTGTTGCTTTGAGAATTTGCGAGGTCTGCCTTCACGGAAATCAGGTCGCATTTTGCGACAGCCTTCCCTGCCTGAGTACGCTCGACAATCATATCACGCTCATACTCTGCAAATGCGAGCAAAATCTGAATCATGAGCTTCCCTGTAGGGGTATTCTGGGCAATACCCATGTTGACGATATTCACAGTAATACCCTTGTCAACGAGACTCTTTATAAGTGCAGCACCTTCAGAAGCAGTGCGGGCAAATCGGTCAAATTTTGTAACAACGAGTGTATCACCTGAATCAAGCTTCTTGATAAGCTCATTGAACTTCGGACGCTGTACGGTGGTGCCAGTGTAGCATTCTTCGATAATCTCCTGAGCGCCCAGCTGAGTAAGTTGTTTTCTCTGCTCTTCGAGACTATTGCCGTCCCTCTGCTGTGTCTTGCTGGATACTCGTGCGTAGCCATATATCATATATCATTTCCTTTCTTTTCAAAAGCTGAGAGAATGCTTTTGAGCAATTCTTCATCATCGGTCATTGATTCAAGATAGGGGATACATCGAGGAAGATTTCTGATTCGTATATTGGTTTCCACTGATAATCTCCATGTGTTAATGCTCTTACCCTGAGCAGTTATTTGTTTTGCTGCCCACACAATATACCGAGCCCAGTATTCCTCCTGGGACTCAGCGTATTTGCTGATTTCAGCATAGCATTTATTGGCGGAACGTAATTTGTAGATGGAGATGTTCAGCGCCTTTGCAACCTTATTGACGGTGATTTTTACAGGTCTGTCCTCATGAAGCAAAGATAATAATACCCCCTTGACCTTCGGCAAAAGCACTTCATCAAGTGAAGATAACTCAGTGACTTTGCGGGTTTTTACAGGCTTTCCAGAATGCCTGATGTCGTTCTTTTCATATAATCCTTCCCCGATGGGCTTTACTGTATCGTAGGGAGCATTCATTATGGCGGCAATTTCAGGATAGCTGTGTCCTTTTCGACGGAGTTCAAATACCCTTTCGTCAAACAGCTCGCTTTGACTGTGCTTGGGGAGATTCATTTCAACAAGACTTGATGGTGGGATATCTAAAAACATAGCAAGCATGCATACTTCATAAGTGGAGTAGCGCTTATTCTGAAACAGGCATTGCAGCTGCCATTCCAAGGAGAGAGGATGGTTCGGCATTTCATTATAGAAGCTCATGAAATCCTTGAACAACAGAGAGAAATTACGCTTAGCACCGCGCTTTGAAACATACTTTGTGTGTTCAAGTTTCGAGTGAAGAAACGCACCGATGTCAGCTGGTGGATTCAAGTTGAGCGGTGAATGGAATACCTCAAGAACATATTGCGATAGTCTGAGTTCCATAGCTCCCACTGAAAAAACAGGCTCAACAGAAGTAATTGCACTGTCAGCAGAAACAAGAGATGGACTGTCAATGCTTGTTATGGGAACAGGGCTATCAACCAATCGACAGGTGTGTAAAGGACAGACGTCCACAAGAGGCAGCTGGTGTGAGCGATGCCAATATGTTTCTCCGTAAAGGCGCAAATCATCCTCAGCACAGAGAGGGCAGAATCGAAGATAATGAAAGCTTCCGTTTTTCAGAGGAGTACGTTTCACGATGTTATGCCATGTTTTATCCTCTGCAAGCATACCATTGTAGGCAGTGAGAAGGCGCTGCTTGGGGTAGAAGCGAGCATAGTATGGCAGGAGGGTGTGCTTTTCCACTATTTCAGCAAGCGATGCACGACGAGAGAGAAGTTCCGTAACTTCAGGAGAAAGCTTTGATATAAACTCTATGCTTGGCTTTACTGATTTGTTTTCAAAGAGTATATCAGCGGCATAGGTGTAGGCTGTATAACCCGAGTATGCATAATACCGTGCCAATAAACTGTAAAGCAGCTCATCAGGGTATAACGTAAGGAAGAAACCTATCATATACGCACCTCCGTGACAGGAAAGTGCTTTTTGAGAAGAGGTACAATATCGGTCTGAGCAGATTTTGCAACACCCGCCAGATATTCTATGCTGATGTCACCGTCGGATGGCTCTACAGTCTGTACCGCCATACTCGTCACCTTTTTGCAAATCTGTGTGGTTGCCGGAAGCGTTTGAAGTTTGGTTGTCTCGATATAATAATGCATCGTGCTGCACCGTCTGTTGTAAGCCTCTCGCAGTGTTTCGAGGCTCAATTCCTCGGTACCGTTAAGGATAGCAATTTCCTGCGCATCACGGATGAGCGAAACCACAAGTGCCGCAATGCCTGCGCTGTGTTCATATAGCCATGAAACAATAGCAGGAGTCAGCTCGGTTTCGTGTTTGGTATACTGATAGGAAAAGAAGGTATGGCAGAGCTTGAGAAAATCATCATTCAGGCTCATGCGGGAGTATTTGAGTCCAAGCGAACGCCGTGCCAGCTGAACTGCCTGTTCGAGAAAGTCTGACACGTCGGGGGTGCCTACCATACAGATTGAGATTCCACTGTTGTTGATGAGCTGAGTCAACATGCTCACAAGATTTTTCCCGAACTTGTTGTTGACTACATTCTGAATCTCGTCTACCACAAGAAGTCCAATGTGGTTTAACGCAATCTGACTTACACTTCCTATAAGAACATCAATAGTAGCCTTTCGGCGCAGTGCAGTAGAATAGTAGTCAGTGCCGAGAAGCGCATCTGCCTTTCGCAGTATCTCAAATAGCAGTCCCTTGGCAGAGCAGTCAAAAGGACATTGAACCACCATACAGGGGATAACCTTCATATAAGGGTCATCCAACTCAATAAGTCCATTCTGAGAAATGAGCTCGATTGCCTTGCTTACAGCAGTGCTTTTTCCTACGCCTGATGTACCTATAATAGTAAAACTGTCAGCGCCGCCGAGAACACTGCTGTTGTTAAGTTGCATTATTGCTTTGAAGTTTTCTGTTCGTTGAATGTAAGAAGCTTTACTGAGCTTCTTTGCCAGTGAGTGACGTGTGGCAAGATAGAGCTTGCTGTAGATTTCCAAGGTCATGGACGAAGGTATATAAATCTCAGAGAGCTGTTCCAATGCAAGAAGTCTGACAGTTTTGCTTTCGTTTCTGATGCCTTTGTCGTAAGGCGGTGTGCAGGATAGCGCAGAGATAAGTTCATCGTCACACAGCATATCGGGCATAAGGCTTAACAGCTTGTTTTCATTACACATTGCCTGTATTACCTCCGCTTCGTACCCGTGCACGCTCTCGTGTCCTGTTTTTGCGAACTCCTTTTATTTTCGTTTCACCTGATTTCGAGGCGACAGAAGATATAGCCTCTATGTGCGCTATGAGGTCGAGCCTTGCCTGCAGAGTGCCGCTCTGAGCATCTTCAATAGCCTCTTTTTTCATCGCCATATGCCTGCGGACATCATCAAGTGTCTTGCCTGAAAACTGAATCTCAATAAGCTCAAAAGGAATGTATTCTCCGTTTTCCATAAGCCATACCACAGAAACATCGTCAGGGTTATAAGCTACAATACCTGAGTCTTTTCTCAGACACTGTTCCTTGTATTCACTGTTAAAATAATGAAGCTTGTTTGCAGACAAACCATGTCTGTTGAAATGCCCCTTGGTTCGCGGCAGAAGTACCATAGTCAGCTCTTTTGCAGAAACAGGAATAAGATTATATACACCATTGGAAATGGCGTTGTTCCATATAGCATTAGCATGGGGAGGTATATCTCGTGCCAGCATATCGTCAGAATAAGGAAAGGATTCAAATATGCGCTGAGTGTTATGGTAGATAATACATCTCAAAATTACCTGCTCAAATTCAAAGAGAGTTAAGCAAGCATCCTTCCTGTAGTCGTGGACACCTCGCTCCTGACAGTCGTCTTCAATGACACCTTTCCTGTATAGATAAGGTTTGTATGACTGCTGAATCAGGTCAAAGAACTTCTCTACAACACCTTTGAGCTCAGGACGATATGCAGGCAGAGAAGTTAGTTTTACACCCAAATCCGTAATCTGGTCAAAGTTCTCGGAAACGTATTCCTTGCCCATGTCAGTAACAAGATGTGCAGGCAGCATACTGCAGTTCCAATCATCGAGTTCAATGGTAATACCGAAAGATTTACACCAGGCAACTTTGTCGGCAATAACATTCATCATAAGATTTCGCAGGCTGTAAACGCCGCCTTCAAGTGAAAGAGTGTAGCCGCAGCACATTCCGCTGTAAGCATCCACACAGGCGGTGAATATCGGTCTGCCAATAAAATTGCCGCCGTCATCAACAAGATGAATGTCGCATATTGTGGAGTCAAGCATACCTGTTCCTATACACGGAGCAAAAGCCTGAACTCCGTTTCCGACCAGCGGACGGCAGTTGCGCTGATAGTATTTGATGCCCTTGCGGGAGATGATGTCGTTCTGAACTTTGTAAGTTTTGCGGTAGAAGTATCTGAATCGATTAAAAGACGGATGCTCAGGGAGTAAAACGCCATCGCTGTCACAGTAGCGGTCTCGAAGCATGAAAAGATAAGTAGTGTACAGACTATATTTGCTGGGTTTGTAGTAATACTTGTTAAGAGCCCAACGGAAGTTCTTTTCATCAACTGTAAGCTCACGCTCTTTTTTTCTTACAACAGGAGTCAAAGCAGAAACATCCTGATATACAAGATACTTCCACAGGTAGGAAGAGACGGTCTGGCGGCTGATGCTGTTGTCCTCTGAAACCTTCAAAATTGTGGCAGTGCGCTGCTTTTTATCGCCTATAAATGGAATAACATGGGTGACAAGATTAAAGCGCTCATATGCTGTCTTTCGACATTTTGCGGAAAGTTCATTGATAGGAACAGGGGTAAAGCCCGTTGATTGGAATAAGGCAAGGTTATCACAGGATTCAAATTCGGAAAGGGCTTCAATGGGACACCACTTAGGGACAGAAACGGAGTTGCAGCTGATTGACAGTACATCATTGTCTGCTACTTCGAGAATACGTATTATATTGCCATCCTTGCGTAAAAGCACATTTTTCTGCATCAATAACCAACCCCCAATCGGAAATACCACGATTCAACCAGTAGACTCTCGATGTATCAAGTAACTTTACTGTCAGAGGCTTAGTAAGGGCAGTGCGCATGACGCACTCTCTTACCATCATCTCACCATCTTCTTTGATGCAAACAAAATCTGAGACATAATCACCTGTTGATAGTCCTGTAAGTGGAACATTACATCGAATCTCCTTGATGTCAGACTGAGCTTCAAGAATGTCAGCGTAGGCATATTGCAGGACGCTGTACGTCTTGCATACACCATCACACTTGCTGAGAACTCTCTTTTCGCATCGTCCTTTGTAGTTGCGCTTTCGCATAAATAACCTCCAAATATGAAATAGAATGAAATTTCCCCAAAAACGGAAGTGAAAAGATATGAAAAACTCCCGAAAATGGGATTGGTTTGCAAGGTTATTCACCGAAATCCCGCCCCGTTAAGCCGTTTGCAGCACAAATTCTCATTTCCCAAAAACGACTTGAAAAAACATGAAAAATCCCCAAAAACATAAAGCAAATTTGGGAGGGCGCATGGTTGCGCAATTTTTATTTCCCAAAAACGTGTTTTGAAAATTTCTCTATGTAAAAGATAACCCCCCTCATCAAAAAGGGGCAAATAAAAATATAAAAACACCCGCCGCCTCCGATATGGACAAAATCGGAAATGAAAAGGTTGTTTATAGATGAGGATAGGCGACGGAGGAGATGGAGCACGGCGTAAAAATGCGATGGTTAGGACGTTTTAATGGGTGAGCATAGACCGTCATGTTGGCATGGAAAGAGATAATAAGAGTAAACAAAAATGACCCTGAGAGCGATTCTCAAGGTCATTCGAATTATAAAACTGATTTACCCTTTTTGCTGAAATGGGGAGGTGGGGGATACGGGATTTATTCCCACTCAATAGTGCCTGTAGGTTTGGGAGTGATGTCGAATACGACTCTGTTGATACCCTCAACCTCAGCAGTGATGCGAGCGGTGATCTTATGGAGAACTGCGTAGGGAATCTCCTCGATGGTAGCGGTCATAGCATCCTTAGTGTTGACTGCGCGGATGATTGCAGGCCAGCCTTCATAGCGCTTTCCGTCTCTCACGCCGACGCTCTTGAAATCGGGCACAGCGATAAAGTACTGCCATACCTTCTCGGCGAGACCGCAGTTGTCAAACTCCTCACGGAGGATAGCATCAGCCTCACGGAGAGCTTCAAGACGGTCACGGGTGATCGCGCCAAGGCAACGAACGCCGAGCCCGGGGCCGGGGAACGGCTGACGGTAAACCATAGCATGGGGAAGACCGAGAGCCTCACCGACTACACGAACTTCGTCCTTATAGAGAAGCTTAATGGGCTCAACGAGCTCCATCTTCATGTCTTCGGGAAGACCGCCGACGTTGTGGTGAGCCTTAACGCCGTCAGACTCGATGATGTCGGGATAGATGGTGCCCTGTGCGAGGAAGGAGATACCTTCAAGCTTAGCAGCCTCTTCATCAAAAATGTTGATGAACTCATTGCCGATGATCTTACGCTTCTGCTCGGGATCGCTTACGTCCTTGAGGAGCTCAAGATAACGCTCGGTAGCGTCGATGTAAACAAGGTTAGCGTCAAGTTCCTTGCCGAAGATCTCGATTACCTGCTCACTTTCGCCCTTGCGCATGAGACCGTGGTTGACGTGAACGCAGACAAGCTGCTTGCCGATTGCTTTGATGAGAAGAGCTGCAACAACAGAAGAGTCAACACCGCCGGAGAGAGCGAGAAGAACCTTCTTGTCGCCTACCTGAGCACGAACCTCTGCAACCTGCTCATCGATGAACTTTGCAGCGAGTTCGGGGGTAGTGATGCGTTCCATGGTTTCGGGTCTTACGATTTTCTCCATTAAAAACACCTCTTATTAATTTATTGAAATATAGTTTGTCCAATATTATAAATGCTTTTCGTATTTGCTGACGGATTCAATGATGCCGTCGGGGAAGTTGCCGTCAAAGCAGGCGGTGCAGACATCAAGATCCTTGCCGCAGAGAGCGCAGCGGACGTTTTCGAGTTTAAGGAAGTCAAGTGAATCAGCACCGATTATCTCACAAATTTCCTCAACACTGTGGTTGTTTGCGATAAGGTCCTTTGCATCGGGAACATCGGTACCGTAGTAGCAGGGGTAGAGGAAGAGAGGGGAGCTGATTCTGACGTGAACCTCGGTAGCGCCTGCCTCACGGAGCATGGTAACAATGCGGTTCATTGTAGTACCGCGTACGATTGAGTCGTCCAGCATGACAACTCGCTTGCCGCCGATGACACTCTTGAGAGCGTTGAGTTTAAGACGAACTGCACTTACACGTTCTGACTGAGCGGGTCTGATAAAGGTTCTTCCTATGTAGCTGTTCTTGATAATGCCCTTTGCATAGGGAATACCGGATTCCTCGGAGTATCCAACAGCAGCATCAATGCCTGATTCGGGAACACCGATTACTATATCGGCATCAACGGGCATCTGCTTTGCAAGCTCACGACCTGCAGCACGGCGAGACTCATAAACAGAAACCCCATCGATGACCGAGTCACTGCGAGCAAAGTAAATGTACTCAAAGATGCAGCGGCTGGTTTTCTGACCGCAAAGCTCGGTATCGGAATGGACACCGTTTTTATCGCAGATGATGATTTCACCGGGCTCAACATCACGGATAAGCTCTGCGCCGATGGCATCAAATGCACAGGACTCACTTGCAAATACGATTGCGTTATCTATTTTACCCATGCAGAGAGGTCTGAAACCGTGAGGATCACGGAAAGCAATGAGCTTCTGAGGGCTCATAAGAAGCATGGAATATGCGCCGTGGAGCTGCTTCATTGCATTTTTAACTGCATCCTCAACACGGGAGACTTTAAGACGTTCCTTGGCGATGAGATAAGCAACAGCCTCGGCATCGGAGGTTGTCTGGAAAATAGCACCGCTGTGTGCGAGTTCCTCGATAATTTCATTTGTGTTGGTGAGCATGCCGTTGTGAGCAAGAGCAATGGTACCTTTTGCATAACGCATGACAAGGGGCTGAGTATTGGCGGGGTTATTGGATTTTGCAGGGGAATAACGGACGTGTCCCATAGCTATCTGACCGTCAAGATCATCAAGGCTGGAGCCCGTAAAAACCTCACTGACAAGACCGAGATCACGGTGATATTTGAACACACCACGATCATTGACTGCAATACCTGCACTTTCCTGACCTCTGTGCTGCAGAGCTGTAAGTGCATGATAAGTGCATTGTGCAGCATTGAGGTTCTCGCCGTTCAGATAAATACCGAACAGGCCGCACTCTTCGTGCAATTTTTCGTTATTTAACACAGCATTATCTCCTTTGCTGATAGATTACAGTAATTCAACGCCTGCATCAGCGCAGGTCTTTTTGGTATCCTCAGTCCATACAGAAGCCTGAACTTCGCCGATGTGAGCTTTTCTGAGGAAGAACATGCAGAGTCTTGACTGACCTATACCGCCGCCCATGGTAAGGGGGAGTTCATCGTTGAGAACCATGCTGTGGAAAGGCAAAGAAGCTCTGTCCTCACAGCCACGGATTTCAAGCTGCTTCTTCATGGTTTCAGCATCTACACGGATACCCATGGAAGAAAGCTCGAAAGCGATATCAAGAATGGGATTGTAAACAACAAGGTCACCGTTTAATTCCCAGTCATCGTAGTCGGGAGCTCTGCCGTCGTGAATCTCACCGGACCTGAGCTTGCCGCCTATCTTCATAATGAAGGCAGAGCCGTGCTCACGTACATAGGCGTCTTCTCTCTGGGAGGAGGTGAGATCGGGATACATATCCTCAAGCTCCTGAGTTGTTACATAGGAAAGAACGGGGTTGAGAAGAAGATCCTCAAAGCCATATTTCATGAGAACATGGTGCTCGGTGGATTTCATGACAGAATAGATCTTGCGAGCGGTGTTCATGAGAAGATCGAGAGTTATTTCTTCTCTGGAAATGACCTTTTCCCAGTCCCACTGGTCAACGTAAAGGGAGTGGATGTTATCTGTCTCCTCGTCACGTCTGATAGCATTCATATCGGTATAAAGTCCTTCACCATGCTCAAAGCCGTAACGCTTGAGTGCAAGACGCTTCCACTTTGCAAGGGACTGAACGATTTCGTAGGTGTGTCCGTTTCTGTCTTCACCTATATCAAAGCTGACAGGTCTTTCAATACCGTTAAGGTTATCGTTAAGACCTGATTCTCTGTCAACAAAGAGAGGAGCGGAAACACGCTGGAGATTCAGCTTGTGAGCCAGTGATTCCTGGAAATAATCCTTTATCTCTTTTATAGCCTTTTCGGTTTCTCTTACACCCAGTTCAGAGTGATAACCTTCAGGAATATATGCTTTTTCGGGCAGCTTTGCCATATTTAAAACCTGCTTTCGGATTAAAGTAATTTACCTTCATAGACAAACTCGGCAGGACCGGTCATATAAATATGATTATCCTCGCCCCATTCAATAAACAGATCACCGCCACGAAGGCGTACAGTGCCCTGACGCTCGCTGACAACATTGTTGAGAACAGCAGCGACGAATACAGCGCAGGCGCCTGTGCCGCAGGCGAGAGTCTCACCGGAGCCTCGCTCCCAGACACGCATTTTAAGAACGCCGTCGGAAAGGAGATTTACAAATTCAGTATTCACTCTGTCGGGAAATACCGGATGATTTTCAAAATCGGGACCGATCTTCTCAAGTTCAATATTATCAATATCCTCATCGGTGAAAATGACGCAGTGAGGATTACCCATAGACACGCAGGTGACAGTGTTATCGGTGCCGTTAACATTGAGGTTGACCGCAACAGCACGTTCAGATTCAAAGGTTGTGGGGATCTTTGAACTTTCAAGCTCAGGCTCACCCATATCAACCCGAACACTCTTAACCATGCCGTTTTCGTCAAGTGTAAGGTCGAGAACCTTTATACCTGAAAGAGTCTCTACAGTAACAGTAGTCTTGTCTGTAAGGCCTCTGTCATGGACAAACTTACCTACACAGCGGATGCCGTTGCCGCACATTTTACCCTGAGAGCCATCTTCGTTGTACATATCCATTCTGAAATCTGCGACCTCGGAAGGGCAGATGAGAATTATTCCGTCGGAGCCTGCGCCGAAATTACGGTTGCTGAGTCTGATTGCAAGTTCAGAGGGATTATCTATTATTTCCTTTGTGCAGTCAAAGTAAAGATAGTCATTTCCGAGTCCCTGCATTTTAACAAATGTCATGATTATCACCCTGATTCAAAATCGAAAAGGAGCGCAAAAACACGCTCCTTTACAATTATTCTGATAAAAGGACAGACCAAGTGCGCACTGATATTCTGCTGAGAGAAGAATGCATAGAGTAACGCATGATTGGTCAGCCTCCTTAAAATTAATATCTGCCGAGATATTCGTCGATTTCCCACTGAGAAACACGCTTGTTGTAGGAATTCCATTCCTTTCTCTTTGCGTGGGAGTATTTTTTGTAAACATGCTCGCCAACGGACTCTCTGATGTATGTGTCAGCTCGAAGTTCTCTTATTGCATCGATAAGGCTTGAGGGGAGGCTTTCGATCTCCAGCTCGTTGCGCTCATCCTCAGAAAGAGAGTAGATATTGGAATCAACTGAGTGCTTTGGGGCAAGACCGCGCTTTATGCCGTCAAGACCTGCAAACAGAGCGGCGGCAATAGCGAGATAGGGATTGCAGGAAGGATCGGGGCTGCGAAGCTCAACTCTTGTACCGTTGCCGCGGGCAGCCGGGATTCTGATAAGCGGGCTGCGGTTTGATGCAGACCATGCAATATAAATGGGAGCCTCAAAGCCGGGAACAAGTCTCTTGTAGGAGTTTACAAGAGGGTTTGTAAAAGCGGTAATGCCCTTTGCGTGTTCCATGAGACCTGCTACAAACTGATAAGCTATTTCAGAAAGCCCCATAGGATCGGAAGGATCGCAGAAAGCATTTTTACCATCTTTTACAAGAGAGATATTAAGGTGCATACCGCTGCCGCAGATGCCGTAGATAGGCTTGGGCATAAAGGTTGCACAGAGCTTGTGCTGATCTGCTATTGTCTGAACAGCAAGCTTGAAGGTCATGATATTATCAGCAGTAGCAAGAGCCGCACCATATTTGAAGTCAATTTCGTGCTGGGCAGGAGCAACCTCATGGTGGGATGCTTCTATTTCAAAGCCCATCTGCTCAAGAGTTAAGCAGATGTCACGGCGGCAGTATTCACCGCGGTCGGCAGGACCCATATCGAAGTAACTGCCTCTGTCATCACTCTTTGTAGTTGCATATCCGTGTTCATCCTGATGGAAGAGGAAAAATTCGAGTTCAGGACCTATATTGAGTTCAAATCCAAGCTTGTTAGCCTCAGCGATAGCTTTTTTGAGAACGTAACGGGGATCACCCTCGAAAGGTGTGCCGTCAGTTTTATAAACGTCACAGATAAGACGAGCGGTTGCACCGTCCTCAAGGGTCCAGGGAAGGATAACAAAGGAATTGAGATCAGGATAGAGGTACATATCCGATTCTTCAATTCGGGCAAAACCCTCGATGGAGGAACCGTCAAACATACACTGATTATTCAGTGCGCGTTCAAGCTGACTGGTTGTAATTGTAACGTTTTTCAAAGCGCCGAACATATCTACAAACTGGAGACGGATAAACTTTACGTTTTTCTCCTCTGCGATTCTGAATATGTCCTCGCGGGTGTATGTGGGCATGGGTGAATGCCTCCGATCAATAAATAGTGTTTATTAATGAATATATTTTATTCTTTGAAATAAGTAATGTCAACAAAATAAAGTGCGGTATTTGATATTCGTTAATGTTGTCAATTCTTAGGGGAGGGTGTATAATTGTTTTAGTACATAAATGCGGAGTTGATAAAATGTATACTTGTATAAAAAGCCTTGCTCATTCGGGACTTGCCGCAATAGAGGTGGATGTGGAGGCGGATTATTCAAAGGGAATGCCGTCATTTGATATAGTAGGTCTGGGAGATACAACGATACGCGAAGCAAAGGACAGAATAAGAGCAGCCTTTCGCAACAGCGGATTTGAATTTCCTGTTGGAAAGATTGTAATAAATCTTGCACCGGCAAACATACCAAAGGCAGGTTCACAGTTTGACCTTGCCATATTTGTTGCTCTGCTTGTTATATCGGGACAGATGATGCCTGTGTCGGAAAAATCCATATTTCTGGGGGAAGTATCAATAAACGGAGCACTGCGTCCTGTGCGTGGTGTGCTGTCAAAGATACTTTATGCCCGTGAAAACGGGTATGACACTGTGTTTCTGCCTGAAGAAAACCGGGATGAAGCAAGTGCAGTTGGCGGAGTCAGTGTATATCCTGCTGCCCACGTGCTCGATGTGCTGGCACATCTTACGGGTAAAAAGCCTCTTGAGGCACTGGCGGCTCTTGATTTTGACAGCATCCCGTCAGAGAACTATGAAATTGACTTTGCCAATGTAAAGGGACAGGTTATAGCAAAACGAGCAGCAGAGATAGCCGCTGCAGGCGGTCATAATCTTATGCTCATAGGACCTCCCGGAAGCGGCAAAAGCATGATAGCACGCAGAATGGCAACTATTCTTCCGGAGCTTACATTTGAAGAGGCAATAGAGGTAACAAAGGTACGTTCGGTTTGCGAAAGCTATTCCAAGACAGTACGATTTACAAAGGCACGCCCATTCAGAGCACCACATTACAATGCATCTCTGCCTGCACTTGTGGGAGGCGGCAATCACCCCAATCCCGGTGAGATTTCCCTTGCTCACAGAGGAATACTTTTCCTTGATGAAATGGCAGAATTTTCCACTCATGTACTTGAAGCACTGAGGCAGCCTATGGAGGATAATGAAGTTACCATATCAAGAGTATCATATAATGCAACATATCCCTGCGATTTCCAGCTTGTAGCAGCTATGAATCCATGCAGATGCGGATATTTCGGTCATCCGGAAAGACAGTGCAGCTGCAGTCCGTCGTCCGTGTCAAAATACCTCCAGAAAATATCAGGACCTCTCCTTGACAGATTTGATATGCATGTTGAGGCAAGTCCCGTAAAATATGAGGAACTGTCAACGGACAGGGCAGAGGAAAGCTCCGCTGAAATAAGAAAAAGAGTTGTAGCGGCAAGAAATATTGCGCTTTCAAGACTTGAAGGAACGGGAATAACCTGCAATGCATCAATCACTCCCGAGATAATCAGAAAGATGTGTGTGCTGACACCCGATGCCAAAAGACAGCTTGAAAGAGCATATACAGCCTATGGCTTTTCTGCCAGAATATATGACCGCATCCTGAAGGTAGCTCGTACAATAGCTGACCTTGATGCCTCTGAATACATTCGTGCAGAGCACATTTCCGAAGCGGTTCAGTATCGGCTGCTGGAGCGAAAATATTGGAACAGATAAGTTTTTCAATAAGAAAAACACCTGAAAAGCGTATGCTTTTCAGGTGTTTTGTAATTTTAAGAACCGTAAGTCAGAATTGAGCCGTTTGTTATAAGCTCGTTTGCACTTGTCATATAGCCTGTAAAGACATTATAAGCTGTGGCATCGAGAATAATGTACCATTTTCCGCCGTCGTTTTTCATGCCAAGCTCGAGCTGTGTGGTAACAGTCGGAGCACCATTTTGATTTGAAAGTGCGATCGCTTTTGAAACTATAGCCTTTCGCATTTCCTGATCGGAAACGGTTTCACCGCTGAGAGCAGCATCGTAATATTCATCAATTACAAGAACAGTGGCGGCATGATAGATTTCACGAAGATCAATAGTTGTCACTTCAATCTTGACAGTGTTCAGACCTTCACCGAGGATGGATACAGACATTGAATCCGCAACGGCATCCATGATCTGTTCGGTATCACCTTTGAATGATAAGCTGTCACGCTCATCCACATATTTCATTGCTTCCTTGTAATCGTGCGCTTTCAGACCGTTTGTAAAACCATTGACAGCTTCACGGGCTGAGCCTGCAGCATCGCAGGCAGAAAGTACGACAACAAAAGCGAGAAAAACAGCTATAATGCCTGCAAGACGTGTAAAACGCTGCATTTATACAGCCTCCTTGGGGTAGTTACTTGAATTTCTTTCTGACCTTATCGGATATTTCGGCCAGGAGCAGAACAACCGAGCCAATCAATAGCATGATATAGACTACAATGGAGTATGAGTATGCCCATTTCATCTTGAATGATGTAACTGCGCCTCTGTCATTTGTGAGCTCAACCATGGAATCGATACGCTCTTCAATAATAGCTTCCATATTGAGAAGGATAAGCAGACAAGCGGCCGACGCAATGATTATTGCAATGGCTGAGGGGAATTTCGGAAGCTTGTTCCAGAGGAACAGAAGCATGAAAATAACAAGAGGGATAATGAGAAGAAGTGAAATTTCGGGCATGGGATCCATCTTATAGTCATCTCTTGAGAAGCCGATCATAAGCTGGAATGCAGATATGGACTGATCGCCTGCCCAGTTTGAACAGGAAACAGAAATGAACGGGAAGAAGAACAGAACACCTGCAATAAGAGAAAGAAGCTTGAGGGTTGTGGAGAACAGCCAGATGGTTTCTGATTCATCATCATCTTCATCCAGACCGTCATCACGCTTGGAGTCAACAACGGCACCGGGACGGTTTGCAAGAGCCTGACTTGAAAGAGGAACTATTGTACCGTCGGTGTTCTGAATAACTGCAAGTGAAAGTGAACGCTCAACAGTTGCCTTTCTGAAAATTTCAGTTTCAACCTGCTTGTGAGCCTTTGATTTTCTTGCAATGAGAGAAATAAGGATAGTAGAACCGACAACAGCAACAATGATTATGAATACGATGAAAATAATGTATCCGACATTGACATAGGATGCCTGGAAGCTCATTCTGAAGCTGCCGCCTGCAGCGGAAACAGTGAAGGCACCAATCTTGGTTTTGCTGTTGAGAAGGTCATTTATAGGAGTGCCGTCAGTCTGTCCGTCTTCTTTATAAAGCTGACATACAGCACCCTTGAAGGTTGCTGATTTGGAGCGGAAGGTATAGGTTACAGCACCCTTGTAATTAGCATAGTCAAGAAGTTCGTTGATATTGATCGTCTGAGAGATATTATGCTTTGTGCTGAACTCAAATTTCTTTTTATATCTGTTTGTGAAGTCGTTTTCAGCACCGAATACCTTGGTCATTGATTCGGAAACCTTTTTATCGCTGCCTTCAAATACAATCTTCAGCTGATAATATTCCTGCTCTGAAGTTTCAGTTTTGCGAATCTTCTTTGAAGAATCGAGCTTTACGCCGTCAATTCCTTCGAATTTGCTGCTGAAGTAGTTTTTGGCAAGATCAAGAGCCATTTCACTTGCGTTGATATCATAATCAAGAAGAATGGCAACCTTGAGATTGTTGTTGCCGGTAAGGGTTGTGTCAACGGTGATATTCTGGATTCCGTAAACAAACTTGACAGGGATAGCGACCGAAGCTTCGGCAGAATCATCACATTTAACTGTTATTTCGCCGAGATTCTTCTTGGAAATTGAAACGCCTGTGCCATCGGTTTTTGCATAGTCAGCATTGAATGCGGAGGATGCAGCGGAACCGGAAGGCGCACCGCCTGTTTCGGCTTCCTCAATAAAACCTGTGGAATAGATAATTGTTGCATCAGAGGTACCGTTACTGCTGCATGGATATTTTGTAAAGTCGATTTTTTCCGAGATTACAGAATTAATGGTGAATGCAGCTGAATCCATATCAGTGCTGCTGCAGGTGAATTTACTGCCGGGGAATATTTTTTCGGTAGTCTGAGCAATATCATCAGTGGTGCCGGAGTATGTAATCTGATAAATATATTTATTCTTATCTTCTGCATCACTGTCAATATAGGGCTTTCCTACTGCGCCGGAAGGTACTATAGCATCAAATTTTTCCTGGGTAATGGCTTCGTATGCTGCCTGGGGCATTCTGAAGGTGACAGCACGGGAGTAGTTATCAAGGCCGAGAACGTAGGTTGTTATCTCAATGGAAGTAAGCAGAGTCTGTTCAGAGATAGAATTTACCTGATACTGTCCCTTTTTTGAAGAGGTGAAGGTCTGACCCTGATAATTCATATCAGTGGCTTTGTAGTTTATCTCAATCTCGATTTTGCTGCTGAGTTCCTTGGCGGCAGTTTCGATCCAGCTGAGAAGATCCTCAGAAGTGAAATCTTCAGTGAATTTGATGCGGCTGCTGAAGGCAGTGTCTGAAGTGTCAAATTCGATAGCAGGCTTTTTGCCTGTTATCTTTTCGACCTTCTTTGTGTAATCGTCAAGACTGCTGAATTCAATGGTGAATTTAAAGTAGTAAGCTCCATCCTTTTTTTCATAGGTGACTTCCATTCCGTCAGGAGCTTTTTTCACAACAGTTTCAGCAAATTCAGCGGCTGATAATTTAGCTGTGATATTATCGGGCTTGATACCGCCGGTTGTCATTACTCTTGTGCCTGAAAACGATGCATCACTGATGTTCATGGAAGTGGAAACATCGATTTTGGTATTACTGCAGGCAGATAATAAAAGAACCATTGACAGTATTGCCGCGATCAAAAATGTGAGCTTGAATAAATTCCTCTTCATTTGCTGCGCCTCCCGTTGAATGAATGTGCTGCGAAAAGCAGACATTCTGTTACGCTGATATACAACAAACAGAATCTGTCGATTGTATATATACATTCTGATTATACAACATGGATTGACCTCAGTCAATGGAAAAATAGCATGTAAAAAATTTATATTGGAAAAAAACAGGCGGTGTTTTGTATGAGAAGTACATACATGGTACGTTGACAAATAAGTGAATTATGATAAAATACAATAAAAGGTTCATTTTATGAAATCTTAGGCAAAAATTTTATTTTTGGAGGGTTATTTATGAACAATCAGTGTCAGTTTGACGGTACATTCTTCAATCAGAATGGCGTGTGTGAAAAGTGCGGAAACACCCGTCAGATGCAGGAAAGTGCCAATCAGGGAATGATGTATCAGAATCCTGCTTATCAGAATCAGTCCTACCAGAATCCCGGACAGGCTCCCGGTTACCAGAATCCCAACATGATGCCTATGTATGCTCCTTATCCGCAGAGTGCTCCGGTAAAAGCACCCAGACCTCCGAAACCTCAGAGAACAGGTGATGGTCCTGCCAAATATATGCTCAGAAACGCATGGGAATATGTAAAGTGCCTGTTTGCAAACAAGCCCATGCAAGCTGTGCAGAATGCATGCAAGGACAGTTCACTTGCATGGGTTGTTCTGGGCGTTGCACTTCCTCTTATTATTGCAATATCACTGCTGCTTAACGGCACGTACAAAGTCGGCGGCGAATTATCAAATATAAATTTTGCATCATTGTGTGTGAGTGCTGCAGCAATGATCATATCGCCGAATCAGTATCTGGACGGCACTGCTGCTTATGAAAAAAAGTGTGTTAATCTGCTTAATATGGCAAATGAGAAGGAAGGTCTTCTTTTCCTGTTTATGCTCGGAATACTCCTGACCCTGCCGTTTGCTCTTACCTGGATACGCAAACTTTTCTTTATCATGAGCAAGAAAAAGGTCGGCTTTATGACCACTCTTAATATTACAACAGTAACCATGATTCCCATTGCAGTTGCAGCAGCTGCCGGCATTATCTTTGCCTTCTTTGCTCCTGCAATTTCCCTGTTCCTTATAGCAATCGGTGTTATCGCAGGATATATTCAGCTTTACTTCGGCGTTCAGAAGATCGGCGAAACAAAGAACAGCCCCTTCTGGATGTTTGCACTGGTAATTATCCTTGACTTTGCGGCTCTTTATCTGATCTGCTCAATGTTCTTCTGGATCTTCTGCTGATTCAGACCGCTGACAGAAAGGTAAGGTGAAATAATTGAATAACGTAAAGACACTTACTAAGGAAAATGCACGCAAGGCAACCGGAGGAATATGGGCTGTTCTTGCAGCGCTCATGTTCACTGTAATTGCCGGAGCGACAGGAGTAATAACCTACTCCGAATGCGGATTTGAGTGGTGGGGAGATTATATTCTCACAGGAATACTTGCAATTAATGCACTATGCGCATGGCTTATTGTATTCTGCAGAAATACTGCAGGACTTGTAATTGCAAAAGTTTTCAAAATAATTGAGATTGTTGCAGCGGCTGTTGTAGCAGCAGCTGCCGCCATCATTCTGATCGAAAGCCTGACAGGAACTGAAATTGCAGGCGATCTCAGCTCTGCGATTTCAATGTTTGGTGCTGTTGCCGGAATCGGTGCTGCAATTATACTTGGAATTGCGATTATCGTTATTGTCTATCTTGCATCCGCACTCGGTGCAATTTCAGCTGCATCAGCTGGCTACAGAAACAGACCTGTCGGATCAAACGGAAGATTTTTCAGTGTCCTTTCCTTTATTGCTGCTGTTCTTTTTGCAGGAATAATCCCTCTCAGAATTTTCTTTGAATCCATTGCAGAGGCCCTGTATATCGATACCTCTGTGATAAAGATGCATACGCTGTCGCTTGATTTTTCATCCTATACAATGGCAGACTATGCAATAGCTGCTCAGTCTGTTGCAATTCCTCTTTTCTTCCTTTTTGTTGCAATCGCAGCATGTGTGCTTGCAGGCAAAGTTTCTGTGAACGATTCTGCTGCAGAACCTGCAGCAGTTGATGCCGCTGTACTTCCTGAAAAAACAGAAGTGCCTGCAGAGGCAACTGCAGTAGTTGCTGCGTCGGCTGTTGCTGCTGATTATGCAGCAGAGAATGAAGAACCTGTTGTCAGTGAAGAAATTCCTGCAGAAGAGATTGAGGTCCCTGCAGAGGCTAAGGAAACCATGTGCCTGTTTGAAAACAGTGAAGAAGTTCCTGAAAAGTCCGCTGTTGAAAAGTCAGAAATCGAAGAGCTTGCAGTTGAAGCAGTCCCTGAAATTGACTATGAAAAAACACAGACCGATTTTTCAAGCGCTGAAGACTTTGATTACAAGAGCATTGGTGTTGAATTCACAGAACCTGTAGCGGGAGTTGCAAATACGGAATATATTTCAGATGAAAAGGCGGAAGAGAAGCCTGAGATAAAATATATCCCGGGAACTCATATGATCGACTTTGAATATTCCGAAGATACAATCCTTTAAAAAAGAAGTTAAATTTAAAGCTCCCGACCACATAGGTCGGGAGCTTTTTGCATCAGTATTTCAGATATATATCAGAGTTCAAAGTCATCATCGAATAATGCAGGATCATCAAGAACAGTGAAATTATCCGATCTGACAGCTGTTTCAGGTATATCTTCAGAAGTGCCGACTGTCTTGTCTGCATAAAGACTTACAGAAGGGTCAGCAGCATTATCGAGGAAAGAAAGCCATGACATCTTGGAAATAAGCTTTCTTCTTGTGTCGGGCATGCAGTAAACAATACATACTGCAGCAAAGAACAGAAGAGAAAGAATGCTGACAATAACGCCTGCGGTCATTCCGCTGGGAGTGTATTCAAATTTTACACTATGCTCACCGCTGGCAATATTGAAACCGAGCAGTGCATCACCAAGTTTGAATGTTTCGGTTTCGTGACCGTCGACAGTTACCTTCCATCCCTTGTCATAGGGAATTGAAGTGAACATTACACCGCCTTCGCTGACATCTGCAGTACCTGAGAATGCGGATTCACTGTAGGATGAGATAACAAGCTGATTTTCTGAGAGTGCATCAATAGCTTCAGAGAAACTGCCATGAGTCATTGACGCAACAAAGATATTACCTACACATTCCATGGATGTGTTGATTGTGACATTTATGGAGTTTCCTGCAGAAAGGGAACCAAGGTCAATAATATAAGGTTCATTGGGGCTTGAGGAGAAGCTGTTGCTTCCTGCGGAAACGCTTATGCTGTCTGCGGCACGACAGTCAATATATACATAATACTGTCTGGTTGCAAAACTTGCATCGGATCCGGAAATAAGGTCCGTGGCAGTAATGGGGATAACTGCCGTAAAGGATGCATCACCGGCACCGTTGGGAGTGACATGGAAAAATGTCTTATCAAATGAAACAGTGCTGTTTACAGGGATTGCATTTTCCACAGTGGGATAATGCATCTTATAAACCTCAGGAGCGTCAGATGCGGCAGTGACAAAGGTGTTCTGAACTTCAAAAGGATTGTTTGAGGTGTAGTTCCAGTCAAAGAGAATATCATCATCTGTGACAAATCCTCTTGAAAGAACATAGGGGTTTTCGTAGACATAACGGATATCGTCACCGGCCTCAACAGTGGCGATATTGTTAAGCTGTGCATGAGAGAAATTATTTGTATGAACAAGATAACGGAGATTGAGTATGGAGTCGGAAACAGGAACAAAGGAGTTGTACATATGGCTGTTTACTCCGTTGTTAGCATATCCCATGGCCCCCATAAGAGTGATTACTGACTGATCATTACTGGAAGCAAATACGGTAAGACCGGAGTAACCGAAAAGTGAAGGATCATTGCAGGTCTTTCTGGGAAGCAGCTCCATGCGGTAGTGAGGAGTGTTCAGGTCTTCCACAAAGTTTACGGATTCACTTATTATTTCATAATCATCGGTGAAGTCGGCTCGCTTTGTATAGACCTCTGTATCACGCATGGTTGTAACGGTGACAATGCCGTTTGATACCATTTCAATAAATACCACGGAGATAAGAAGAACAAAGGCAAGTGACCTGCGAAGCTTCTTTTTTGTTGCCAGGAACAGAATTTCCGAATAAATAACAAGGAAGGTAAGACTTGTATAAATGAGAGTGACTGTAGGTTCTTCGTTACCGATGATTTCGGTAAGAGCAAGTCCTCCAATGCATATGAACAGTGCAATTCCTACATCCTTTGCCGTAACAGCATGGAGCTTTGAAATTACTTCAACTGCCATAAGAAGCATTGCAAAGGTTATAAGGAATGCAAAACGGTGAGGAAGGTCGTTGGGAAAGTGCATACCGTGCATCAGGAAGTAAGTAAAGTTTATGGATGCAAATTCGACAAATGTGAGTAACAGAAGTCCGTATGCGATTTTCTTTCTTAAGGAAATTGCCTTGCAGAGGAAGAAGATAACAATAAGCAGGACTGCAAGAACAGAGCAGTAAATATTGGGCAGCGCATCGCCTCGGATAGAGGGAGAAGAGGAGTACATTGCACGTCCGAAAAGATCGAAAAGATCGAAATAAGTGGATATGTCACGTGCAAATACATCGTCTGCACCGGAAGTGTACTGCAGGTAGATGGCGGTGGGGAAAAGGAGAAATGCGCTTATTCCGCCGCCGAGGAGAGATGCCCAGGCAAAACGGAGTGTTCTTGAAATATAATCACGCACACGCCAGCCTTTTGAATGGATGATGATATGAGCAAAGAAATAGAATACAACAAAAACACAGATCATGAAGGCGATATAGTAATTGGTGATTATAGCGCCTGCGAGGGAAATGATGTATAAAACAGGATTCTTGTTTTCAAGCCAGATATGCAGGCCATAGATAATAAGAGGGAGAAGGATGATGCTGTCAAGCCACATGACATCCCAGGAATAGGCAAGCATATACATCATAAGTGCATATGCAGCAGACATGACTGAAATGGAAAAATCATTTCGCTTTGTCATGCCACGTGCAAAAGCAGAGAAAGTAAGTCCTGCACAGCCTATTTTAAGAATGGTAATAAGAGCGATGGCTTCGGTGAGAAGCTCACGGGGAAACAGCATGATAAGCAGATTGAAGGGGCTGCTGAGATAATAGGCAAAAAGGGAAATGTAACCTGAGCCAAGACCTACATGACTTGAATAAAAGAAGCTGTCACCGCTGAAAATGCCGAAGGTTTTTTCTCTGAGAGAAGAGAAAAATGCAACATACTGATGGTGCATATCGATAATAAGTACACTGCGGTCACCGAAAGGATAGACACCGAGATTGAGATAAACAAGTATTATTGCAGAAAAGGCAAGGAGACCTCCAAGCAGAACGTACACTTTTGTGGACTTTTTGTCTGAAGGCGGCTTAAGGCGCCTGTCAGTGTCATTGAGCCAAGTCCTGAAAATCAGGAGGGATAAACAGCCGAGAACAAAGGACATGGTAAAGCTGTAGGGGGTTGATAAATCCTTTGACTGGCATACGAGCAGGGAAATAACAAATACATGGGCAAAAATTCCTGCATAGATGAGAACGAATGCCCACGAAAATTTGTCGATAGCATATTTGATCTTTTGACGAATCATAAAACCTCACCTGTCAATTTGAAATTAGTTAAAATATTATACAACAGCAGGGGAATAAAAGCGATAGGAAAATGAAAAAAAGCAAAAATAATCAGTTGCGTATATACCCTCCGCCCAGCATACGGCCTTCGGAATAGAAAACAGCACTCTGTCCGGGAGTAGGTGCACGCTGCGGGTTATCAAACTCAATAACTGCACTGTCACCTGAAATTATGGTTATAAGAGCATCATCGCCTCTGGAGCCGAAACGAAGCTTTACCGATGCACGGAAGCTTTCAGCGGGAGGGTTGCCCGCAACAAAACTAATATTACGTACGAATACACGGGAGGAAAAAAGGCTTTTTGCACCGCCTATAACAAGACGGTTGTTTTCAGCATCTACTTTTATTACAAACATCGGCTCAGGAAAGCCGCCGCCAAGCCCTTTTCTCTGTCCGACGGTATAAGCCTGAGCGCCGGGGTGACGTCCGACTTTTTCCATTTTTTCATTGACAATATCACCGGGAAAAAGCTCAAAACCACGGGCAGAAAGAAAACCTGATACATTGCCGTCGGGGATGAAACATATATCCTGGCTGTCACGTTTTGCATGTACGGGAAGTTCATGATTAAGCGCTGCAGCACGGATTTCGTCCTTGCTCATATCGGCAAGAGGGAAGATGGTTTTGCTTAGTTGGTGCTGGCTTAGTTGACATAAGAAATAACTTTGGTCTTTGTGATCTGCCTGATGAAGTTCATACAATCCGCTGTCGGAATTATAGACACGTTTTGCGTAGTGTCCCGTAGCAATGCAGTCAAATCCTTTTTCCAAGGCATAATTCAGCATTGCACCGAATTTTATGTGTTTGTTGCATTCGATGCATGGATTGGGCGTATGGGCTGTCATGTATTCAGAACAGAAAGGTGACATAACTTTTTTGTCAAACTCACTTCGAAAGTCAAGGGTAATATGATCAATACCGATAATACGGCATACATTTGCGGCATCAAGAGCATCGAGCTGAGCACCGCATCCGTCCTCGCTGTCACGAAGTATCATGGTGCAGCCTGTGACATCATGCCCCTGCTGCCTGAGCAGAAGAGCTGCAGCCGATGAATCGACACCACCGCTCATACCCACAAGTATTTTCATGCCATTGCTCCTTTCATTTTTTTCTCTGATAGTTTGCACGGATATATTCAAAAATATATTGCTGTGCAATTCCTGCATAAGGTGATGAAAGCAGGGGAGAGTCATTCCCGAAAATCTCATTCATGGCCTTTTTTATCCACGTGTCCACGGGGAAACACTCAAGGCGGGAAAAACCGTAGAGAAGAACACATTCCGCAACCTTGGGACCTACACCGTGAATTTCAAGAAGCATACGGCGAAGCTCATCAGTAGGGATATCTGCGGCTGCAGCAATATCAAATCTTCCGTCAAGTACCCGCCGCACCGCATCAACGAGATAAGGTGCACGGTAACCCATGCCGAGAGAGGTAAACTCATCGGCTGAAGCAGCTGAAAGTTCTTCTGGGGTGGGAAAAGAAAAATCATCTCCCGTTTTCTGACCGTATTTTTCACAAAGTTTTGAAATGATTGATCTGATTCTTGGAATATTGTTGTTCTGGGAAATAATGAAAGAGCAAAGTGCCTCAAAGGGCTCCTGCCTGAGAATACGCACGCCTCTCGAAAAGGTTTCACACTGTGAGAGCCGGGGTTCAAGAGTGATGATTCCATCATTTATGGCAGAATAATCTCTGTCAAGATCGAAATATTTTTTCCAGAATTCCTCGCCTTTTGAAATATCGCCGTGAATTTCTATACTGTCGCCATACTGAAACGCCTTTACGCAGCAGCCGTCGACAACGCCGGAATATCCGCCGTCAGATTCCTTCCAGCGGAAGCACTGACCGCTGAGTACAGTTGCTCCCAATGAAAAATTATCTCTTGAATTAAGAATAATATGTGACATTACGTCCTCCATATGTTGAAATTATAAAATTTTTATATTATTATACAATAAAGAAGAGAAATGTGGTATATTATTTTTTAACATTGGAAAAATTCTGAACGGAGGTATGTTATGAGAGAAAATATCTGTACAATACCCGTAAATGAAATATTTGAAGAAAAGTGCGGATGCCCCATATGTTCCATGCGCAACCGTATTGAGGAAAAATACATAGACTATATTACAGGTGCAGCAATGATGGAGCCCGATATCCGCCAGATGACAAATAAAACCGGATTCTGTGAGCGGCATTTCAATATGATGCTTCTTTCAAACCGTCAGCGCTTGCCTATTGCACTTATGCTCCACACCCATCTTCAGTACGTGGAAACCAATTTCCTGCAGAAGACAGATAAGGGAACACTGGCAAAGCTTGAAGAAATGGAAGAAAGCTGCTTTGTCTGTGACTATATTGAGCGCCATTTTGACAGACATCTCGACACAGTAATAAAGAATTATAAAAATGAGCAGTCATTCAGAGAACTTTTTGCTTCTCAGGATCATCTCTGCCTGACACATTACAGAAGACTTGCTCAGAAGGCAATCAAGCCTCTCGGCAAGCTCTACGGTGAATTTATGGCAAGTGCAAATGAGCTTGCACTGAAGAAGGCGAAAGAACTGGATAAGGATTTCAAGGGTTTTACCGATTCCTTTGATTACAGAAACGCAGATAACCCCATGCCTGAGGCTTCAAAAACAGTTATTGAGCGAAGCATAGAATATCTGACATCGAGAAAGGCTCAGAAAAAGTAAAAAATGTGATTTACTTTGCTTATTATTACTTGTCAGAAAATGTTCAGCGTGTTATAATATAATGGTTTAGAAGATATATACACGCAGGAGGGTATGAATGGGTATTCTTATCGATCTGGTAATAATCGGTCTTTTTGTACTGTATATATACAAAAACCGAAAGACAACACAGCTGCGTTGTCTGATGGAAACCATGTGCTATTTCTTTTCCATTGTTTTTGCAATTCCGCTTTCTATAGTTCTTTCAGAATTTTCCTACAAGAGCTTTTTCAGACCTGCCATTGCAGAAAAGCTTGACAAGCAGGTAGTAGGCAGCAAAATTACAGCAGGCTATAATGCAGTCATGCAGGAAATGCCCACAATGGTAAAGAATGCAGCTGAAAGCTATGGCGTTGCAACAGCAGAAACCCGTGCAGAGGTTGATTCGCTGGTACATTCAACAAGTAATACTGCATCAAGGCAGATAACCGATATTGTTGCAAGACCTGTTATTGAGGGTGTTTTCAGAGCAGTTTTCTTCCTTATTCTGTTTATCGCCTTTATGTTTCTTCTCAAAGCAGCTGCAGCAACAGTTGAAAACCTGCTTTACACTCCTGACAGAGTTGTTGTCAACACAGCACTTTGCAGTGTGTTCGGAGCATTCAAGGCAATGGTTATGCTGATTTTTGCAATCACGGTTATACAGTTCATGCTTCCCGCATTCTGGGACAAACCGCTTGAAATGACAAATTTCTTCAGCACATCGTTTTTATTCAAACTATTTTATCACAATAATGTTGTGACGTTGTTCCTTGGAAAGGGTATATATCCTATGGGAATGTAAAACAAAGAAAATGGGAGTTATGGTGAAATAATATGACTATTCCTAATGCAATGAGCATTTTCAGAATACTGCTGATACCTGTGTTCTGTGTAGTGTTTCTTATGGATATGGAAAACACACACAGACAGTATATGATTGCGGGAATTATTCTCGTGCTTTCAGGCGCAACAGACCTGTTCGACGGATATGTTGCAAGAAAGCTGAATCAGGTAACAGATCTTGGCAAGCTTCTTGATCCGGTAGCGGACAAGCTCACTCTTGCAGCTGTACTTGTCTGTGTATGGATCAAGTTCAGGAACAGCTACTGGTTTATCACACCTCTCTTTGCTGCAATGCTGGCAAAGGAAGTTATCATGGTCATCGGCGGCATCGTTCTTATGAAGCTTGGAAGAAAGATGGTAAAGGCTCAGTGGTGGGGAAAGGTTGCAACAGCAGCATTTTATCTGTTTATGACAGCGGCAGTTGTCGTGATCGGTGCTGAGGGCGTGCCTCATAAATCTGCAATCGTTGCAGGACTTATTACCGCATCTGCAGTGATTATGATCATTGCACTCATTTTCTATGTAATACTCGGCATAAAGATACTTAATGGAAAAGGCCCTGAGGGTGAAGACCAGGTGGTCGATGTCAGCAAGATCAGAGAGGGCATCCACTGATTGAAAGTGGGCGTAGCCATTTCCGGCTATGCCCACATACTTATTATATGTTATTGAAAAGGAGAACAATATGATTTGTTCAAGATGCAAAAAACGTCAGGCAGTCGTGTTCCTTTCATCGGGATTCGGCGAGGACGGAAAAAATGAAGGACTGTGCATGACCTGCGCAAGGGAGCTTAAAATTCCTCAAGTGGATGCACTTATAAAGCAGCTCGGAATGAGTGAAGAACAGATAGAGGAAATGGAAAATCATGTTGCTGAAATGGCTGAAAACGGAGAGCTCCCTTTTCCCGGCCTTTTTGGCGCCAATGAAGATTTCGATGAAGATGATGACGACGAGGATGAGGAAACTCTTGCTGTCGCCGACGGTGAAATCCCTGATGCAGAAGAGGATGATGATAATCAGAATTCACCTCTGAGTGTGTTCGGCGGAAGCTTCGAAATGGGTGGAGCCGCATATTCCGACGAGAAAAAAGACAAAAAGAAAAAGGGTAAAAAAGCGCCAAAATCCAAAAAGCGCAGCTTCCTTGACGGTTACTGCACTAACCTGACCAAAAAGGCGGCAGAAGGCAAGCTTGACAGAGTTATCGGCAGAGATCGTGAGATTGAAAGAATGATCCAGATTCTCAGCCGCAGAACAAAGAACAACCCCTGCCTTATCGGTGAGCCCGGTGTAGGTAAAACTGCAATAGTTGAAGGACTTGCTCTTAAGATAGCAGCAGGCGAAGTTCCTGTACTCCTTGCAAACAAGGAAGTCCATATGCTTGATCTGACAGCACTTGTTGCAGGAACTCAGTTCAGAGGTCAGTTTGAAAGCAGAATAAAGGGTCTTATAGATGAAGTGAAGTCCGAAGGCAATATTATTCTCTTTATCGACGAGGTGCACAACCTTGTGGGTACAGGCGATGCAGAAGGCTCAATGAATGCAGCCAATATTCTCAAGCCCGCATTGTCCAGAGGAGAGCTTCAGGTTATCGGTGCAACAACATTTACCGAATACAGAAAACACATCGAAAAGGATACCGCATTAGAGCGCAGATTCCAGCCCGTAACAGTTACTGAGCCCTCTGTAGAGGATGCCATTGCAGTGCTCAGAGGCATAAAGGAATACTATGAAAAGCATCACCGTGTCATTGTTCCCGATGAGCTGCTTGTAAAGGCAGTAAGAATGTCGGAACGCTATATAACCGACAGATTCCTGCCTGACAAGGCTATTGACCTTCTTGATGAAGCCTGCAGCTGTGCAACACTCAGAAACAAGGAGCTTGCTCATTACGACAGTCTGACATTGAAGCTCAAAAAGCTCAACGATCAGAAAAATGAAATGACAGAAGGCGTCGACCAGCCTGACTTTGAGCAGTATTACAAGATCCAGATGGAAGTAAACCAGATAGAAGAAGAGCTTGCAAAGCTTGAACCTACGGTTATGAATTTCCATGTAACCGACTATGATTTTGCTCATGTCATCGAGCTCTGGACAGGTATCAATGCCATGAGAGTCCAGGAGTCTGAATTTTCAAAGCTTTCAGGTCTTGAAAATGCACTGAAGGCAAAGATCAAGGGTCAGGATGAAGCGGTGTCCGTTGTAACTGCTGCAATCAGAAGAAACAGAGTTCAGATAAGCCCAAGACGCAGACCCTCATCCTTTATCTTTGTAGGTCCCACAGGCGTCGGTAAGACTGAGCTTGTAAAGGTTCTTTCCGCAGAACTTTTCGATTCCCCCGAAACAATGATCAGACTCGACATGAGCGAGTTCATGGAAAAGCACTCCGTCAGCAAGATTATAGGCTCGCCTCCCGGATATGTTGGCTATGACGAAGCAGGTCAGCTTACCGAAAAGGTGAGAAGAAAGCCCTATGCAGTGCTTCTGTTTGATGAAATCGAAAAAGCGCATCCTGATGTGCTCAACATTCTTCTTCAGATACTTGATGAAGGAAAGATAAATGATGCACAGGGCAGAACGGTAAACTTTGAGAATACCGTCATAATCATGACCTCAAACGCAGGCAGCGAGAACAAGGAATCAGCCATAGGCTTCGGCAAAACCGAGAAGGAAGCATCAAAGGAAAAGGCACTCAAGGCACTTTCTGAATTCCTTCGCCCCGAATTCCTTGCAAGAGTGGACGAGGTTGTTGTGTTCAATCCTCTTGAGAAGGAACACTTTGTTGAAATATCCCGTCTTATGCTTGAGGAATACATTCCTTCACTTGCCGAGAGAGGTGTTGAGCTGCGTATAACCGACAGCGCAGTGGAATGTCTTGCGGAAAAATCCGTTGACGGTAAGAGTGCTGCAAGAGACTTGCGTAATCTTATCCGCCGTGAAGTTGAAGACGAGATAGCAAAGATGATAATTGACAGAATGGAAAATCTGCCGCCTGTCATCACTGTTGATGCAAAGGACGGAGAGATCGTACTTCTGGACAACTGAAAGGAGCAGTAAAATGAAGCGTATTCTTGCAGTGTTGATTGCAGTGCTGATGCTTGTGCTTGCAGGCTGCAGCAGTGAAACAAAAAGCAGTTCGGCAGGTGCCCTGAGTGTGGTCGATGCAAAAGGAAATACACTTACATCTGACGGCTCAGAGTTTAAGATTACAAAACCCGGTACTTATACAGTCAGCGGTCAGATGAATGAAGGACAGATACTTGTTGACTGTGCAGCGGAGGGTGATGTGATTATCGTTCTCGACGGTGCAGACATATCATCTTCTTCAAAAGCTCCAATATATGTAAAAGAAGCTGATAAGACAATAATCAGACTTGCTTCAGGCAGCGAGAATGTCATCACAGACAACAGGGCAAAAAGTGAAGACGAACCCAATGCAGCGATTTTTTCTCACGATGATCTTAAAATTCTCGGAGAGGGAAGTCTTACTGTAAACGGCAACAAGAACAACGGAATCACCGGTAAGGATAAGCTTACAATCGAAGGCGGAACAATAACCGTAAATTCTGATAATCACGGTATCCGCGGCAAGGACAGACTTAAGATTGAAAACGGCGTGATTACAGTAAATGCAGGTACAGACGGTCTGAGAGCAACAAACGATACTGAATCTGACAAAGGTGAAGTTCTTGTTGAAAACGGTGTGATTACAATTACCGCAGGTGATGATGCCATATATGCTTACAATATGGTAAATATCGAAAACGGTACATTTATTATTGATACCGATAACAATGCAGTCAAGGCAGAAAACTCCATTAATATTACAGGCGGAGTTTTTGAAATCACAACTGATGACAAAGATTTTGCCTGCGGAAATACTTCTGTAGCATCATCTGCGATTGTGACAGTAAACGGCGAAACACAGACATATTAATGGGTCAGGGCACGATATTCCCTATGAGGTAATTGACCAATCATAAAGTAAATCCCGAATGGCATTTGCCATTCGGGATTATTGTATTATCTGAAGGAATCAAACCAATGCTCTGCAGTTATTCCGCAATTATAGTCTTCTTCTGATTCTATATCATTTTCATATCTGTACTCAGCATCAAATGATCTTGACACAGTATTATAAATCAGCCTGAATTCTACCGGCATGGGTTTGTTGTACTTTTTGTGTATTTCCTCAAGCTCAGGGAATATTTCATCAATAATAACATCATATATCTCGCTGTCTTTCTCGTCCGAAACACCGGCATCAAGATTTCCTGTTACCCTGTCATTTACCTTATAGGCTGAAGCCATCATAAAAGAAGACTCGTCATTGTAAAAGAAAAGATAGATAGCTTTGACGTTTTCGTTGATCTCATCTGCGAACATGTAAATTATTTCGGACTGCTTGTCCATAAATTCGTCTTCAAATACCATAAAGCATTACCTCGCTATTTTATCGGAAACAGAGTGTTTTACTCCAAATGCGCAGTAATTTGAAAAATGTTCACAGTTATTGGTTATAAGATTATAATTACCGCTGCCAAGCATTTTCTTTGCTTCAGCAACTATTTCACTGCCTTTCCTCAGAATCATTTTCTCCTTGAGAGAGTAGCTTCTCACCTCAAGAAATGCACCGTTGAGAAAATCAGACAGACTTGAAACATGGACAGTGTTAGCCTCGGGATGAAGGGAGTCGGTTTCGCTGTTGCCTTCACCAAAGTGAATTACCTGATCATCTCCGATATATATACCGTGATGGTAATAGGAAGGACGTGCGGCACGTATCTGAGAGCCGGGAACAGGATCGCCGTAATCCCATTTTTCAGTTGCATTCTGCAGAATTTTAAGCTTGTTCATCCGGTACCTCCTGATTGGAAGATTGCTCACGAAGAGCTAATTTTGCAAGTTTATCCTCACGGCATTGCTTTGCAGCAAGTTTATGTTTATCGGACATTCTGGTATAAAGCTCATCTCTGAGTGCTTCGATGCGTTTTTTCAGCTTTTCCGTGACCTCATCAATTCTTTCCTTTGTAACAGGTCCGTTTGTTATTTCTTCAGCTGAAATAGGTTCACCCATAATAAGCTGAACTCTCTGAAAACGCTTGTAATTGCCTGCATTGTACAAGGGAATTATAGGAGCACCCGTAAGAGCGGAAAGAAGAACAGCTCCCGATTTGAAATCTGCAAGCTCATCATAAAGGTTTATCTTACCCTCAGGGAAGATGGTAAGCAGCTTGTTTGCTTTAAGATGTCTTATGCACTCACGGATACTGGAATAATCTGTATGATCTCTGTCGATTTTGATACAGCCCATCATTTCAAGAGGTTTTTCAAAAGGCTTTTTGAAAAGCTCCTTGGCTGTAACTGTGTAAACTCGTCTGAATGGAAACTGAGCGCAGACGCAGGGTGGGTCTGCAAAGCTTGAATGGTTGCAGACAATTATTGCTTTTTTTCTGATTATGCGGCTTTTCTTAACACCCTTTGCGTAATGAAGCTTGGGAAACCATGCAAATCGAACACCGATCCAGTTAAGAACAACAGCGGCATCCTGAGCACAGTAAAACCAGAATGAATGCAGCTTTTCTTTTTTCACTTTACATCACGACCCTTGTTTTCGCAGATTGCGCCGAGATGAGCTACTTTATCCTGAAGGATTGCAGTCAGTTCCTTCAGCTCATCCACACTGGGATTAGGATTACTGCAATAGCTTCTGAGGTCAATTTCTTCACCGACGCAAACTTTGGTACGGCGGAAAATGCCGTAGTTGTAAGAATGGTAGATGGGAAGAATGGGGACATTTGACTGCATTGCAAGAAGTGCAGCGGTTTCCTTGAAGGGCTTGAGCTTGCCTTCAAGAGAAAATTCACCCTCGGGGAAGACAAGAATCATACCTTTTTTCTCAAGAGTCTGCATTGCTTCGTAGAAGAATTCCATATCGAATGAAAAACGGTCAAGCTTTATTGCACGGAAAACCTTGAGCATAAAAGTGAGGAATGGATTGCATTCATACATGGTTTTACCAACGATACCACGGAAAGAGCGGAAATAGAAAAGTAAAACCATAAGAATATAATCAAGATAATTCTTGTGATTGGTAATAATGATTACAGGCCCTTTGTAGGTAAAGGTGGATTTCTTGTTTTTCTTGTTTTCATGGTAGATTTTCGGCTTGAAAAACAGCCATGTAGGAAGAAATCCGGTTAGTTTTGCAAAGAATCGAAGGAATGCTTTCATTTAATTCACCTTATCTGTTGCTGATTTCAGCGAAATAATTCGCATAGTGATGTCCATGGGAGTCATAAGAGGAGAATCGGCATCAAAGGTAAGAGTGACCTCAAATTTTTCCGAAATAACAGCGATGAGATTATAATAAGTCATGCTGTCACCGCCGCAGTCATAAATGAAATGGGTGGTATCAGAAATATTGTCGACATCTGTCTTGAGTACCTCTGCAAAGACAGCACGCACCTTGCTGCAAAGCTCGGTGGTTGCAGCGTCATAGCTCTTTGTGATTGTGTCGCTGTCGGGTTTCTGTGCAGGAATAAGTTCAACACTACCGTCTTCAATCTGACGCTTTAAAATACTTCGTCTGGTCTTGCCGAGAGTTGTGGGAATCTCAGAAGAAGTTGTATAAACAGCTGACGGACGCATGGTAACAGGAATGCGGTCCAGTGAATTGAATACAAGATTAAGAATACTGAGCTTTTCAAATTCGCTCTGTTTTTCGTTTGAGCTGACAATAAGCACGGGCTTTTCTGTGCCGTCAGAAGCCTTTTCTCCGATTACGCAGT
The DNA here is from genome assembly GCA_045604155.1 of Acutalibacteraceae bacterium. Classification (GTDB taxonomy): domain Bacteria; phylum Bacillota; class Clostridia; order Oscillospirales; family Acutalibacteraceae; genus JAISGQ01. Next base: position 4,744 of record JAZUNN010000046.1, on the reverse strand, counting down.
AGGGAACAGGCAGAGAAAGCAGCTGCTCAACAGCATCGGGAGAGATATTTTCGCCTGATGCACCGATAATGATATCATCTTTTCTGCCGAGAATCTTCCAGCGACCGTCAGGAAGCACCTCAAACATATCGTTGGTGCAGAAGGGCTCGCTGCTGTCACGGGGGATGCGTACGCCATCCTTGTATTCTGCAATATAAAGAGTCTGACCTTTGATATAAAGCATTCCGTCGTCGGAAACAACCTGCTCAATGGTGGGGAAGGGCTTACCGACAGTATTCTGGAGAAGCTTTCCTGCCTTTGCAGACATATCAACAGAGCAGATACCTGCTTCGGTCATGCCGTATCCGACGTGCATTGTATAACCGAGACCGTTGAGAAGCTCCAGAGCATCATCTCTTATGAATCCGCCGCCGCTGATACAGAACTTGAGAGAAGTACCGAGAGCCTTTTCACGTACAGATTTAAAGAGAATATTTCTTGCAACAAATCCGCCGAAACGGGGGAAAACATTCTGAAGCTTGTTTGAAAGCTTGATTGCCTTGTTGAGCTTGCCAAGCTGATCTGTCTTTTTGGCCTCGGCAAAAACAGCGGCAGCAACGGTGTTCCATACAAGAGGAACAGCAAAGAAATGTGTTGCCTTGTTATATTTGCAGGCAAATCTGATGGACTCGGAATCATAGCCCTGAAGGAAGATCAGAGTTCTTCCGAAATAGACAAACCAGAGAAGAATTGCCATAAGACCAAAAATGTGATAGAAAGGCAGAAATGCAACAAGCTTGATTTCGAGCTTGCGGTTGTGGAGAATTGCACGGTTCTGAGCAACGATATCTCCAGACAAAAGTATCTGAGAGCAGATTGCATTTCCGTCATAAACGATGATTTTGGGCTGACCTGTTGTTCCGGAGGTCATGAGTGCAAGCTCATTTTCCCAGTATTCATCACCTATAGTGCCTGAAAGATCGAGGGTGGAATAGAGGACATCGCCCTCAGAATAATTGGCTTCATCTGCGATAACAGCAATGGCAGAGGTGGATTTTACAGCATATGCAAGGCTTTCGCTGTCAAGTCTGATGTTAAGGAGAAGAGGCTTGAAGCCTGCCTTGAGAATACCGTAAAAGCTTGCAACCCACTCAGGTGAGTTGTCCATCTTGATGGCGATGAAACTGCCTCGCTTATCGGAAAACATCTTATCGATTGCAGCGGCAGTGTTTTCGACTTTGCCGTAAAACTGAGTGTATGTGATTCGCTCGGTTCTGCCGTTTGCTGTTCTTTCTCCGAATATTTCATCAGAGAAATGGGATTTCATTATCATGTATGCTTCTTTGAGTGACTTGTCTGACTTGGTAAGCTCAAGAAGTTCCTGTTTCCAGAATATCAATGGAAGCACCTCCAAAAGTGATTATATCAATTCGCCGATGCAGTATCCGTCTGCGGTATCGGTGATTTTAATTTTTACAGGGTTATAGTCGGTTTTGGTCATAGCCACACGCACGGGAGTGTAATTTTCAGTGTAGCCGTCGTAAACATTGCTTTCAACCTCAGTTTCGGGGAGAAAGCTGCAGATTTTATTTATCTGAGAACGTCTGAAATCTTCGGCAGTTTCTGAAGTGACAGCAATCATACGAGCACTTCGTTCAGCCTTGACGGCATTTGTAAGATGATCACCGAATTTATCAGCCTCAGTACCGGGTCTGCGTGAATAGGAGAAGACATGAGCCTTTGCAAATTTCATTTCTTCGGCAAACGAAAGTGACTTTTCAAATTCCTCATCGGTTTCTCCGGCAAAACCCACCATAATATCCGTTGTGACAGATGCATCGGGGAAACGCAGACGTATCTTTCTGACAATATCACGGTAAAATGCAGTGTCATATTTTCTGTTCATGCGCCTGAGGGTTTCATCACAGCCGCTCTGAAGTGACAGATGAAAATGAGGGCAGAATTCAGGGGTTGATGCCAGCATATCGAGAGTTTCGTCAGAGAGAAGATCAGGCTCAATGGAGCCGAGTCTTACTCTCTTTATCTTTTCATCAGAAGCGGCAGCATTCACAGCATCAAACAGAGTAAGACCTATGTCACTGCCGTAAGCGGAAAGATTGATGCCGACAAGAACAACCTCGCAGTAATGAGAGGGGAGAGAGGCGATTTCTTCCTTTATGCTTTCGAGCGGTCTGCTTCTGACAGGACCACGTGCATAGGGAATCATACAGTAGGAGCAGAAATTGCCGCATCCGTCCTCAATCTTTATCATAGCCCTTGTGCGCTCGCCGAAGGCGGCTATATTACAGGCTTCGGTGTATTTATCAGTGTGAGGCTCTATGCATACAATGCGCTCATGATTTGTGAGAAATTCATTTATGAGGGAAGGAATCCTTACACGGTTTGAATTACCGATAACTATATCTGCTTCAGGAATTTTATCGGCACTTTCAGGGAGTGCCTGAGTCATGCAGCCGGAAACGACAATAATTGCATCCGGATTTTCACGTCTTATCCTGTGAATAAGCTGGCGGTTTTTCTTGTCGCTTTCAGCAGTGACAGTGCAGGTGTTGATTATATAAATATCAGCATTTTCGTCTTTTTGTGCAGGAGAAAAACCGCAGGAGCACATCATTTCATTCATGGTCTGGGAGTCATACTGATTGACCTTGCAGCCCAATGTAAGAATACGAAAATTCATATCAGCCCTGAGCCTCCTGTGCATAAAGCTCCTCAAGTTTCATGAAAAGCTCGTCTTCATTTTCTCTCAGAGCAGTAAGTTCATTTGTGATTTCAAGCACCTGCTGGTAATCCGCAGCAATCTCGGGGAGAGAAAGCTTTTCTTCAAGCTCGGAGATTTTTACGGAAAGCTCCTCAAGAGCAGTTTCTGTTCTTGCAATGCTTGTCTTTCGCTTTCTGGCAGCAGAAGCTTCTTCCTTGCGTCTGCGATAATCCGCAGCATTTGCACTTTCGGTTTTTACCGCAGCCACAGCTGCAGCCCTGTCAGGTCTGCGCTGCTCAAAATAATCATAGTTTCCTGCGTATTCGGTAAGTTTGCCGTCGTCCATGTAATAGAGTCTGTCGGCAAGCTTGTTTATAAAATAACGGTCATGAGAGATGATAAACACAGTGCCCTCATAATCGGCAATGGCATTTTCAAGAGCCTCACGGGATGTAATGTCAAGATGGTTTGTGGGCTCGTCCAGAAGGAGAAAATTGGCCTGAGAAAGCATGAGCTTAAGTATTGATATTCTTGCCTTTTCGCCGCCGCTGAGGGTGGAGATCTGCTTGAATACATCATCGCCTCTGAAAAGGAATGATCCAAGTGCCGTGCGAACTTCAGTTTCCGTCATTCTTGGATAAACATCCCATACTTCATTTAAAACGGTCTTGTTGTCATGAAGAGATGCCTGAGTCTGCTCGTAATATCCGTGCTCAACGTTGGGGCCAAAGGTGACACTGCCGTATTTTCCTGCAAGCTGTCCTACAAGCACCTTGAAAAGTGTGGATTTGCCGCAGCCGTTGGGACCGAGAAGAAAAACACGTTCGCCCTTGTGTACAGAGAGATTCAGCTCAGAAAAAATCGGTCTGTCGCCGTAGCCGGCAGTAAGTCTGTCGCAGATAAGTATATTATTTGTGACAGTTGGTTTTGTGCGGAAATTGAATCTTAGCTTTGCAGGCAGGTTATCGACCTCAACAAGTGTTTCTGCAATACGGTCTATCTGCTTCTGCTTGCTTGCAATAGTGACGTAATTGTGTGCCTGATTCCATCTTTTCTGCTGCTCAATAATGCCCTCAATACGGTGAATTTCACGCTGAGTGTTTTCATATTGACGTATGGCAGCTTCACGAAGCTCTTCTTTTTGCTTTAAGTAGCTTGAATATGCACCCTTGTAAGAGGTGAGATGGTGATTTTCAAGCTCAAAGGTACGGTTTGTTACCTTTTCGAGAAAATAACGGTCATGGGAAATAATTATGTATGCGCCGTTGTAGGAAAGAAGAAAGCTTTCAAGCCATTCAACAGCATTGATGTCAAGGTGGTTTGTAGGCTCGTCCAAAAGCAGGAGATTTGCGCCGGAAAGGAGCATTTTGCAAAGCTGGATTTTTGAGCGTTGACCGCCTGAAAGCTCGCCTACATCACGTCCGTGCTCATTTTCAGGAAAACCGAGACCGATAAGAGCTGCACGTGTGCGGCTCTCAAATGTAAGACCGCCCCGTCTTTCATATTCTTCCCTCAGAAAATGCTGTTTTTCAATAAGCTCAGCGGAAGAATCGCCTGCGGCAATTTTTGCGGTTACGGAGGAAAGCTCAGCATCAAGCTCCATAAGAGGTCGGAATACTGTAAGAGCTTCATCGTAAATGCTTCGTCCGCCGGATAGGGTAAACTGCTCCATATATCCGAGAGTGGCAAGCTTGTTCAGAGAAATATCGCCGGAATCAGGGATGTTCTCACCTGTTATAAGCTTGAAAAGACTTGTCTTTCCGCATCCGTTTATGCCGACAAGCGCAACTCTGTCCTTTTCATCAACGGAGAAAGTCACTTTTTCAAATATCATATTTGCGCCGTAAAAAAGCCCAAGATCATTGGCGCTGAGAACTGTCATAAAAATTACGCTCCCATCGGAGTTAAGTATGGCGGATGTTTTCTAACAGCCTAAAAATTATTATACAAAAATATGTGAAGCGAATCAAAATTTAAAGACAAAAATTTTGGTTTAACCTTACGTCTGTGTAAATACAAAAATATAGAATTGTTAAAGATTTA
>JAZUNN010000045.1:0-8430 GCA_045604155.1 Acutalibacteraceae bacterium | reverse complement strand
CTTCAGCAACAGCCTCTGCCTCAGCAACAGCCTCTGCTTCAGCAACAACCTCTGCTTCAGTGACAGTCTCAGCTTCAGCGACAGTCTCAACTTCAGCAACAACCTTTGCTTCAGCGACAGTCTCTGCCTCGGCAACAGCCTCTGCTTCAGCAACAGCCTCTGCCTCAGCGACAGTCTCAGCTTCAGCGACAGTCTCTGCTTCAGCGACAGTCTCTGCTTCAGCGACAGTCTCTGCTTCAGCGACAGTCTCAGCTTCAGCAACAGTCTCTGCTTCAGCGACAGTCTCAGCTTCAGCAGCAACCTCTGCAACCGCAACAACCTCTGCTCCAGCTACAGCCTCTGTATCTTCAATATTACCTGTACGGACAGCCTCGAAGTCTTCGAGAATTTCCTTGGAAGGAGCCTTTGTGATAAGAGAGAAGAAAACGATGCAGATGCAGGAGAAGATAAATGCGGGAAGAAGCTCATAGATTGCAAAAACACCGCCGAGCTGGCTGATAACCAGCTTCCAGAGGAATACCATACCTGCACCGCCGATCATACCGGCAATAGCGCCGGCCTTGTTGATGCGCTTCCAGAAAAGGGAGAACAGCATAAGAGGACCGAAAGTAGCGCCGAAGCCAGCCCATGCGAAAGAAACGATCTGGAAGATAACGCTGTTTTCATCAAGAGCGATAACGACACCGATAAGTGCAAGTATGAGGAGAGTGATACGGGAAATGATCATAACCTGCTTGTCGGTAGCATTCTTCTTGCAGATGCCGTGGAAAATATTCTTGGCAAATGCAGATGCTGCAATCAGCAGATAGGAGTCGGAAGAGCTGATGGTTGCAGCCAGAATACCTGCCATTACAAAGCCTGCAAGGATAGCGGGCAGAGAAGTGGTTGCAAGAGTTATGAAGATATTTTCTGCAGAGGACTTTGTAAGATGCTCTGTGGGGAAGAGCTGACGACCCATAAGACCGATAAATACAGCAACGCCGAGAGAAATTACAACCCAGATCATTGCGATTCTGCGGGAACGTCCAAGCTCCTTCTCCTTGCGGATAGCCATGAATCGAAGAAGAACCTGAGGCATACCAAAGTAGCCGAGACCCCATGCCATCATGGAAAATACGGAAAGGATACCGTAATCGGATGCACCGCCGAATACAGGCTTACCTGCTTCAACAAGCTGCTGACCGTTTGCGTCAACAGTGGGTGTGGCAAGACCGAAGAATTCAAGGAAGCCGGGGATATCACGTGCGTTATCCAGAACAGCGCCGATACCGCCTGCATTCATAACACCGATAACAACAATTACAACAAGAGCAATTATCATAACGATTGCCTGCATGAAGTCTGAAGCACTTTCGGCAAGGAAACCGCCAAGCAGTGTATAGAGAAGAACAAATACAGCACCGACGATCATCATGGAAACATAAGGTGCGCCGAACAGAGTGGAGAAAAGCTTACCGCAGGTAACAAAGCAGCTTGCTGCATAAACGGTGAAGAAGATAAGAATGAATGCAGCAGCGATGAACATGATTGTCTTGTGCTTTTCACGGAATCTGTTGGAGAAGAACTCAGGCAGTGTGATGGAGTTGTTTGCACGAACACTGTATCTGCGAAGTCTTTTTGAAACAACCAGCCAGTTGATATAAGTGCCGACAGCAAGACCGAAAGCGGTCCAGAAAGCGTCGGCAAGTCCGCACCAGTAAGCAACACCGGGAAGACCCATAAGAAGCCATCCGCTCATATCGGATGCCTCAGCGCTCATAGCTGTGACCCAGGGACCAAGAGAACGTCCGCCGAGGAAGTATTCCTCAGAGTTCTTGTTTGCACGTTTTGCGTAAAGGACACCGATCAGGATGACAACAGCCATATAAACGACCATTGCAATCAGAATTTGCAGAGTGTTTTCTGTCATAAAAGTAACCTCCTGATTTTTAATAACGCAAAGTCATTTTCAATAACATTACGAATTGTTCATCATTTTACCACAGTAGCACGTTGAAGTCAAATATGTTTATTTTTTGACAAAATAAAGAAAAAATGCCCGATTTATAATCGGGCATTTCAAAGTTGATGTGATTGCAAAAAACGCATCGTTACAAGGATGCACGGCGATAACCTCGCAGATACTTTCCGACTCCGAAATTTTTTATGTAAGCTTTTCGGACGGCACGGGTAACTTTTTTGCGTGGTAAAGGATCTGTTTTTTCACTGCTGTACAGAGCCTTGCAGGTCTGCGTGAATAGACAGGAAACATCTTCTCCTGCAGCTTCATCAAGCCACTGATGCTCTCTGCATATTCGCTCACCGAATTCTGTCAGTGTTTCAGCATTGTCACGCTTTATGCCGCAGGCGGCAAGCACCCAGAGAAGTTTTCCGCAAGCAGCAATAACGGGATAATTCTGATTGCTGCCGTGTGTTCGTTTTGTTTTTATACGCCATGGAAGCTTTCTGAAAAACGGCCTGAAAATAATGAAAACAACAGCGGCTGCTGCAGTGGCGATATAAGCATAAAGCAGCACACGTTTTAATGCAGAATTATCTTTTTTCAGTTCATTTTCATTGATTACATCTGTCGGACTGCTTGTTATTTCCTCAAAAGGATAAACAGCAGGGTCATATACCATCCAGCATCCGTCGATGTAAAGCTCAGCCCATGCATGGGCATTGTCGGATGAAACAGTAAAAGAAGTGCCGCTTCCGCTTCCGATGTAATAACCCTGTACATATCGTGCAGGGATACCGCAGCAGCGAGCCATAACGGTCATGGCGGAAGCAAAATAAGAACAATATCCTTCCTTTGAATCAAAAAGGAAATAATCAACGAAATCCCTGCCCTCGGGCAGACTGGTTACATATGTCTTATACTCATATTCAGAAAAAATCTGCATCAATGCCTGCGCCTTGCTTCTGTCATCGCTGCAGTCGGAAACAGAAGTCAATGCAAGCTTTTTTATTCTTTTTGGAAGTCCGTCGGGCAGTGAAAGATAAGCTTCCCTCTCGTCAGAAGTCAGCTCATATTTCTGAGGCGTTTTGAAGTAATATACATTATATGAGCTGTCTGATGAGTCCATGAATGTCATATGCACATCATCACGCAGAGCCGATTCGCCGCTGTCTGCAGACATGATGCTGTAAGTAAAGGCGGGATAAAAAAGAGATTTATGAGCCGATATGTCTTCGGAAATATCAGTAATACAGGCATATCCGTGAATATCTGAGGGAGAGAAAACTTCTGCAGATGAATTGCCGGAATACCCAAAACCATTGATTTCTGCGGAATAAAGCCAGCCTTTTCCCGTGTAGCAGTCATATATACTTCCGGTAAGACGGTCACTGTGTACATTATCTGAAAAGGCCACCTGAAGCTTTGCGTTAGAAACGAGCTCAAGCCAGCCTCCGATACTCGAAAGATCATCGGCATAACCTGACACAATGGTTTCTTCAGGTTCATCATCACTGTCACTTATATGTTCAATACCAAGGGTTTCGCCGAGCTGTATAAGTCTGTCATCAGGCTCTGCTTCAAAAATCTTTTCCCACTGTATACGTGTATCGGGGTGCGGCAGATAGAAAATTATTACCGCAGACAGCAGACCGAATAAAACAAACCACATATCACGGGGTTTGCCGGAAGAAGCGGTAATTCTTGAAGAACAAACCTGACAGAGGACTATAAGAATATAAGCTACAATAAGTATTGCGGGAATTTTCAGCAGGGTGTATTTAAACCATATGAACAGAATCACCATTGCCGAAAGGCTGACTGCCGTTATGCATCGCAGAACAAAACTGCGATTAAGGATACACACAGCAAGACACAGAGCACCGCACAGAAGCAGGGTTATGGGAAGAAGCCTTGCAGCTGATATATGGGAGTGTTCTTTTATCAGGCTGTATAAGCTGCTGTCATCCACGGGAATAAAAAACAATGCACATATAATACCAATAAATCCGCCGGTGCCGCCAAGAAGAACCGGATTCGGAAGAGAAACAAGTTCTATTGAGGCGGTAAAAAGAGCGCATAAAAGCATGGCATAAAGCATCAGAGAGTCTTCAAGACCGGTGCCGAAGAAACCGGTAAACAGGAAAGCAGAAAGAGCCGATGCCAGTATTGCAGCCGCCAGTGCACGGGGCAATCGTTCAATTTTCAGTTTGAATTGCCTTTTATTCTTTTTCATATTATCAATCATTTCATCAGGCAAGAAGCCGCTCGATGCAGCATTCGTCGGGAACGGAAATTATCTTGAGCCGTGAATTGTCCGAAACAGAAAGAGCACTGTCCTGCCCGAATTCCATCAGGACACATTCCGTGCCGGAAGCGGATTCCAGCTCCAGCTGAGAAACAGCGGACGGATTCTGACCCGTTGTAAGAAAAGCGCAGCATGGAGTGAGAATCTTCGGGATGGTCACGTCAGGTTCATTTGATCTGAAAACCATCTGACATGACCAGTCATACAATTCACGGAAATCCTTGTAGCATCTTATGCTGAAAAACATATCCTGAGCATGGATATCCACGGGGATGCCGCAGATGGCGCAGTAATCGCAGATCGCCAGCAGGGATTCAAGAAGATTGTCTTCACGGACGATCTGACAGTTGTCATCGGAATATTTTTTCGTATCCAGAATAATTGTAATTGCAGGTTTTTCGACAGCTCCAAGCTGTCTTGTTTTAAGGGAGCCGGTTTTTGCACTGGCTTTCCAGTGTATCATACGCGGGTCGTCGCCGGGCTCATAGCTGCGGACTGTATCCGCAGGCTCAGATTCCGTAATGCTTCTTATCTGCCTTGTCTTACTGCCTTCAAGATCAAAGATGCCGAGGCTGTCGAGGTGAAGTACCCGAGGGTATACGGTAACACGAAACTCCACAGGTGGCTTGAACGAAAATGTCATAAGCCCCAGAATATCTGTTATCAGAATTCTGTCAATGCCGATGGAGTACAAACCTCTGCGGCGACAGATAACGGGAGAATGAATATCCTCGCTTTCTCCTGGTGCAAGATTGAAGATACGTTCACCGTCAAAATCAATAATCTCAGAAAGATCCGAAAGAGGGACCAGCTGTATGCGGGTAAAGGCCGATGAGGTTTCGTTGACAAGACGGCAGGTGTACTCCACAGGCTCATTTTTTACGGCAAAGTGATTATCTATAAGCTGAACAACGCACATGCGGCGGTAAACGTATACCGTGTACAATGCGGAGAAAAGGGGAAGAAGGATGGAGAGATAGAGCAAGGCGTATACCAGCGGACCGGAACGAAGACTTGCCAGTATGAGAGCTGCAAGAAAGAACACAACAGCAATCACACGTCGGATATACATTTTTTTCCGTCTTACTTTATGCTTCCGCACGGATAACACCTCCTGAAACAGTATTTTTATGAAAATCAGATTGCAGGTACTTTTACAGTCCGCATTATGCGGTCAATGACCCACTGTGCATCGTGTCCTTCTGCACGTGTTCTCGTTGCAATTATGACTCTGTGAGATATGACAGCCCTGAAGATTTTCCTGACATCATCGGGAGTGACATAATCTCTGCCAGCCAGATAGGCTGATGCCTGAGCTGCCTGAGCGGCTGCAATGGCCGCACGGGGACTTGCACCAAGAGTAAGATACTCACTTGTTCTTGTAAGCTCAATAAGCTGAGCTATGTAGGAGATTACCTCGGGGCATATGCTGACGCTCCTGACTTCCTTCATGATTTCAGACAGAGAATTGATATCAACTGCCTGTACGACCTTATCGGAGTGTTTTCCTAAAAGAGCATTGCTTATCATGCTTTCTTCCGAAGCTCTGTCGGGGTAACCGATTGAAATACGCATCATGAATCGGTCAAGCTGAGCTTCGGGCAGAGGATATGTACCGTACTGCTCAATGGGATTCTGGGTAGCAACTACAAAGAAAGGCTCAGGGAGGGGATAGGTAGTGCCGTCAACAGTCAGCTGTTTTTCCTGCATTGCCTCCAGCAAAGCAGACTGAGTTTTGGGAGGAGTGCGGTTGATCTCGTCGGCGAGAATGACATTTTTCATCACAGGACCGACTTTGTATTCAAATTGTTTTGATTCACTGTTGTATATGCTTACACCGATGATATCCGATGGCATTGTGTCGGGGGTAAACTGTATGCGCCCGAAAGAGCATCCCGCAGCGGAAGAAATGGCAAGAGCAAGTGTTGTTTTGCCAACTCCCGGTACATCTTCAATAAGAAGATGACCTCCGGCAAGAAATGCAGTTACCGCAAGCTCAGCGGCATCTCTTTTTCCCTCAAGTGCCGATGCAACTGAATCAACAAGCTTTACAGCAAGATCATGTTTCATTTATTTTTCTCTCCTTTCAAAATTAAAGGGGATGATATCGTTATACGTTTACATTATAACACAGAGTGAGTGAAAAGTATATAGTATAAGATAAATATCTCTGTGAAAAAGGGAACAGCAGAAGATAACGGATTTTTACCGAAAACAGAAGAAGCCACCTCATCTGAGGCGACTTTCTGAAAATAAATGATGAAATATGTGGGATGGAAAATGATGATAAAGCAGGGACACCTGTCAAACTGAAATCCATTTTATATATGTTATAATCCAGTTATAGCAAATCATCTGTCCAATAAAAAGGACAATTACACTTTTCTTTTTGACGATGACACTTATTTTTTGAGTAAAGTGTCATTGTAATTTGATTTGGTGCAAAAATACAGAGGCTTGAGTCACTCAACTTCGACTTTCGTGTGGTCAATTCTAATACAATGAAATTAATCTCATTTGCAAAAGTGTCGAAGCCCCTTGTGCCAAGCGGTTTTTGAGTAAAAGAAAAGGAACGCAAGTATCGTATCAATACTTGCGTTCCAATATGGCTTGTTGTATATTTATTGATACAATGTACCCCCCTGTAAAATCCGGAAGGCGAAATGTACCCCCTATCCAAAACGGAAAATTAAAATGTACCCCCTCCCGAAGGAGGGGGTATGGAATGGAGCAAAACTGTATTTTATTATGGAATCAGGTTTTCCGGAATTGCAATAGTAAATGGTAAATTGTAATCAAATGTGTAGACCATAGTCATAAAATCGGCATCCAGTGCGAATTCGCCACTTTGCGCACCGTTAGTGAGCACATAGGGTTTCAGTTGAGAAAAATCAAAAGAAAGAGATTTAGGCTGGAATGTCTCGGGGTCTGTCTCGAAAGTGCAGCCGATCAACAATTGGTCTTCTGGTTTGTATTCGTAGTTGGACAAGGCGAAAACATTTTGAATATACGCCGCCAGAAGTGTGCTGTCAGCCAAGATCTTTTCTACAGGTAGTGTGTATGTGAAAACAGCGGCATCGTCTGTCTGTGTAACCGAAAGGTCTTGCAGATAATCAGGCAACAGTCCGGGAACACCGATCATATATGCTTTACTGTCATTCATTGCCTTCTGGTCAGCTTTATTTAGTACCGCTCGTTGCTGCACATTTCCATTTATGATGCTGTAACAGATAAGCTGCGAATCCTCATAACGATAATAGAATTCCGCATTCTCTTCAGATTCATAGTTGGCTGTATGATCCCAAATTTTGCGCTGATTCTGAAAAGACCAGCATCCGTCCGCTGCAAAAACTTGCGTTGTTTCTTGTGACAAACCGTTGATGGCAAGGTTCATGTATAGATAGGATAAAGTAAAAGAGCAATCCTTTTTCAACCACTGTTTAAGGATGACCAGGGGATCCTGAGAGGGTGTGTCCGGGTCCGTTTCTGTGGCAGAGGAGGTAGGCGTGGTGGCAGGATCTGCTGTGATTGGCGCACAGCCGCAGAAAAGCAGGGCAAGAGATAGGAAAATGCAAACAAAACGAAATAACAATGTGTCTGTGCTGCTAACTGGTTCAGTGCGTGCGAATATTCCTTTTCGTTTCATGTTGTTTCCTCCTTTGGGTGGTGATTGAGGCTTGCAAAAGAGCTTCTATAAATAATCTTATCATAACAAAAAAACGATAGCAAGAAAAATATAATCACAAGAGGAATACGGCTTAGAAACTGCGAATAAAACAGAAAACCTCCGTATGCAATCTTTGTATCAATGATTGCATACGGAGATGAAGTATGTTGATAATAATGATACGGTTTCAAAAGGTTTCATTTGGTTTCAATCACAAAATGAAACCATCAGCCAAAAAGTGAAACCATCCGGCAAAAATGAAACTCTACCGAGTTATTAGATTAATTGGAATTTGTCTCTCGGGATTAGTCCTCCGTCATTATTCTCCAAAACAGCTTTTCAGCAATTACATAAGTACTGTATTTTCCGTTAGTGGAAATCGGTTTTTCTTCCGTATAATTTATGGGATTATAACCATCCCAATCCGCCCATACTATCAGCTTGTCATCACGAGTTTTGCCAAGTAGGTTGCTATGAAAATTCAAATATGCACCAAAAATGTCGCAGAAATAATTA
>JAZUNN010000044.1:0-71555 GCA_045604155.1 Acutalibacteraceae bacterium | reverse complement strand
TTACAACATGTATAATTTCTCTGATTCTCAATCTTCTTATTGAGATTTTCAGCAGACATTCATTTATTGAGGCATTTGTCTATATGCTGACAAATCCCGTTGTATTTCTGTACAATGCAATGATAATTGCACTTACATTATCCATTTCTCAGCTTTTCAAACGTAAAACCTTTGTTATCTCTTTCATTGCAATAATTTGGCTTGCTTTGGGTATAACGAATTTCTATCTTCTTGGTCTCAGGACAACACCACTCTCTGCTACGGACTTTTTCCTTATTCGTTCTGTTTACCTGATAATCTCTGTCTATCTTACCCCCACGCAGGTTATTATGATTGCATCTGCAATACTCCTTGCAATGGCTTTTATAGTTTTTATTTTCATGAAATTGCCCAAGCAAAAGGTAAGAATAAAGAATTCAATCATTTTTATTCTTTCAATGGTTGTTCTTGTTACTTTAAGTACAATCGGATTACTCAAAGTAAATGCAATTGCAGACAGATTCGGCAACATGGTAAATGCATATGATGATTATGGTTTTGTTTATTGTTTTTCTGTCAGCGTTCTTGACTCAGGCGTTGCAAAACCCGAGGAATACTCATTTGAAAAGGTTTATGAAGTTATAAACGAAAATGATATAGATGAAAACAATGATTTTACACCTAATATCGTTGTTCTTCAGATGGAGTCATTTGTTGACTGTGAGTATTTTACTGAATATAAATATTCCGAAAATCCAAATCCCTATTTCCAGGAATTAAAGAAAAAATACAGCAGCGGTTATCTCAGAGTGCCTTCTGTAGGCGCAGGTACTGCCAATGTTGAATTTGAAGTTATTTCCGGAATGAGTCTGTATCATTTCGGCGCAGGAGAATATCCTTACAAATCCATACTCAGAAATTCCACCTGCGAATCTTATCCTTTTGTACTTAAAGAGCTTGATTATACATCACAGGCAATGCATAATCACAACGCTACCTTCTACGACAGAAATCTGGTCTACCCCATGCTCGGCTTTGATCGATTCATCTCGGTTGAATATATGTATGATGTTGAGCAGACACCTCTTGAATGGTCCAAGGACTACATTCTTGAAACTGAGATAATGAAGGCACTTAAGAGCACTGAGGGACACGATTTTCTTTATACAATCAGTGTTCAGACTCATGGAAAATATCCAACAGAACCCATTGAGGAAACAACTATTGATGTTGAAGGATTACCCACAGAGGAAGCTACCATTGGGTTTGAATATTACATTCAGCAGATCAAGGAAAACGATGAACTCCTGAGAAAGATTGTTAATAATATTCAGAATTTTGATGAGCCTACTGTACTTGTGATTTTTGGTGACCATCTCCCCAACTTCCAGATTGAACCTGAAAATTATGCTACAAATGACATTTATCTTTCTGAATATGTTATACTTACAAATTTCGATAAAGTTGGACTTAATGATATTCCAGTAGAAGATAAGGACATTACTTCATATCAGCTTATTTCAGAAGCGCTCGGACGTGTTGGTATTCAAAACGGATTAGTAAATAAGATCCATCAGAACCGTGATAACAATGAAAATTATTATGATGATCTTGAGCTCATCGAATATGATACTCTTTACGGAGAAAAATTCAGCTATGGCGGCGAAGATAAATACTTTGAAACCGATTTACAGATGGGTTACAATGAAATCGTCGTAAAAGATGTAGATATCGATGAAGAAAACAAAATCGCCTATATAAAGGGCGAAGGATTCAATGAATTCAGTTATGCATACATCAACAGCAAGTACGTTGAAACAACATATATAGACTACAATACATTATCTATTTCTTCAGATGATATTTTTGTAGGTGCTTCTGTTTCAATCGGACAGATTGGTGATGACAAAGATCTTATAGCACGTACCGAAGCTTATCAGTGGAAAAATGAATAGAATAAAAGGCGGCAGAAAAACTGTCGCCTTTTATTATTAATACCAAAAAAGAGAATGCATTTCTGCATTCTCTTTTTATCAATTTACTGAGCTGCACCAAGCTTGATAGCAGTTCTGTTCTTTTCGATCATCTCTGCCTTTCTCGGAGGAATGCACTTGAGAAGTGCACCGTCGATAACCTCGTCAGCGCAGAAGCCAAGTTCCTTGTGAAGCTTGCCGAGGAGAATGATATTTGCAAGACCCTTGATACCGTTCTCTTCCGCAATCTTGGTTGCAGGTACATAGAAAACGGTGACGTCGTCACGCTCGACCTTCTTGTCGATAAGATAACTGTCAACGATAACGATTCCGCCGGGTTCAACAGCATTGATGAACTTATCAAAGGAAGGAACGTTCATAGCAATAAATACGTTGGGGTTTACAACCAGCGGAGAGCCTACTTCCTTTTCGGAAAGGCATACAGAGCAGTTTGCAGCACCACCGCGCATCTCAGGACCGTAGGAAGGAAGCCAGGAAACATTCTTGCCGTCAAGAAGTCCTGCATAAGCGAGAACCTTACCGGAGAACAGGATACCCTGACCGCCGAAGCCCGCAAAAAGGATATTATAATCTTTCATTATTCAGCAGCCTCCTTGTCCTTGTATACGCCGAGGGGATAATAAGGCATCATATTGTCACGCAGCCACTGGAGAGCATCGTTGGGTGCAAGACCCCAGTTGGTGGGACAAGCGGAAAGAACCTCAACAATGGAGTAGCCCTTGCCGTTGATCTGATTCTCAAATGCCTTTTTGATTGCCTTCTTAGCAATCTGAACATTCTTGGGGCAGTCAACGGAAACACGCTGTGCAAGTGCAACACCGTCAAGGGTGGAAAGCATCTCGCAAACACGAACAGGATAACCTGAATAGTTAACGTCACGACCGTAAGGAGTGGTCTGAGTGATCTGACCGGGCAGAGATGTAGGAGCCATCTGACCGCCTGTCATACCGTAAATAGCATTGTTTACGAAGATTGCAGTGATATTCTCGCCTCTGGTAGCTGCATGAATGGTCTCAGCAGTACCGATAGCAGCAAGGTCACCGTCGCCCTGATAGGTAAATACTACATTTTCGGGCAGAGATCTCTTTACGCCTGTTGCAACAGCAGGAGCTCTTCCATGAGCAGCCTCGATCATGTCGCAAGCGAAATAGTTATAAGCGAAAACAGCACAGCCAACGGGACATACACCAACAGTCTTGCCCTCGATACCGAGTTCATCGATAACTTCAGCAACAAGTCTGTGGATAATGCCGTGAGTACAACCAGGGCAGTATGAATCAAAGTTTTTGTCAAGTGCCTTCGGGCGTTCAAATACGATAGCCATTACTGAACACCTCCTGCAAGAGTTTTGATCTGTTCAAGGATTTCCTTCGGGGTGGGGATAATACCGCCGGTTCTGCCGAAGAAGGATACGGGGACTCTGCCGTTTGCGATAAGCTTAACATCGTCAACCATCTGACCCATGCTCATTTCAACAGTGAGAATGTGCTTAGCGGTATTGCATACAGCATCAACAGCCTTCTCAGGGAAGGGCCAGAGAGTGATGGGGCGCACCAGACCTGCCTTGATGCCCATTTCACGAGCACTGTTTACAGCACTGCGTGCAACTCTGGAAGAAGCACCGTAAGCAACAACCACGATGTCAGCATCCTCGGTCATGTAGCTCTCAGCCATCTGATGCTCAGCCTTGATCTCATCGTACTTCTTATATCTCTCGATAATAAGTCTCTCGAGCTCATCGGGCTGAATGTAGAGGGAGTTGATGACGTTCTTTGCTCTTGCGTTCTTATGACCGTTGGTTGCCCATGTCTTTTCGGGCAGCTCAACGTTGGATTCCTTGATCTCAACGGGCTCCATCATCTGACCGAGCATACCGTCAGCAAGGATCATAGCGGGCATTCTGTACTTATCAGCAAGATCAAATGCACCTGCAACAAGGTCAACCATTTCCTGAACGGTGGAAGGTGCGAAAACCAGAATCTGGAAGTCGCCGTGACCGTTAGCCTTGGTTGCCTGCCAGTAGTCAGCCTGAGAGGGCTGAATGCCGCCGTGGCCGGGACCACCGCGCTGAACATTGATAATCAGGCAGGGCAGATCTGCACCTGCGAGATAAGAAATACCTTCACTTTTAAGGCTTATTCCGGGCGACGAGGATGATGTCATTGCACGGACACCTGCGGAAGCAGCACCATAAACCATGTTTATAGCTGCAACCTCGGATTCTGCCTGTAAATATGTACCGCCGATCTTGGGCATACGCTTAGCCATGTAAGCGGCAAGCTCAGTCTGCGGAGTGATGGGATAACCGAAGAAATGTCTGCAGCCTGCCTGGATAGCAGCTTCAGCAAGAGCTTCGTTACCCTTCATCAGAACTTTGTCTGCCATTATAATTCTTCCTTTCCTGCTATCTCTCTACTGTAATCGCTACGTCAGGGCACATCATTGCGCACATTGCGCAGCCGATGCACTGCTCGGGAGCGGTCATTTTTGCGGGGTGATAACCCTTTGCGTTGATAACTTCCTTATCAAGCGCAATGATCTTCTTCGGGCAGGCATTTACGCAAAGCTCACAGCCTTTGCATACCGCCTGATTAACTGTAATTCCGGGCATTACTTTACCTCCCTGTTTATGATTCCTCGGTTTCCCAAGGTTTGGTTACAATTATATCTATGGGGTAGATATCCTCTACCCTCTCAGATACCTCTGAAACGAATTTCTTCTCGCAGGTAGTCATTATCATGGGCAAGCCGAGGATATCCGCCGTTTTACGGGCGTACTCCGCTCCTTCGATAATGTGCTGCGGTGCGGTTTCTCCGCAGAGATGGGCATTGCTTACAACCGCAGTAGCCTTGAGCCTTGATGTATGCTCGATCTCTCTTAAAAGACGTGCAGAGTTTTCGGGTTCATTCTCAAGATCACGATACCTGTTTACAACATAGAGCATCTGATATGGAATTTCCGATAACTGCCTGTTGAACCTGCCGAGAGCAGTTGAACCGTCATCATCACCGCCGACATCGATTATTACCGTATCCTTACTTTCAAAAACAGAATACATACGAGCAGGCAGAGACGGAAGATCAACATTTGAATGGGCAAAATTCGGAGCGATAAGCTCTATTCCCTTTTCTGCGAGGAATTCCGGGTAATCGCTTGAACGGAAATAGGGATTGACTATATCCATATCAACAAGGGTTACCTTCTCGCCCATTGCAGCTCTTTCGGCTGCAAGATTCAATGCGAAATTGGTTTTTCCGCAGCCATAGTGACCGCATATTATTATAAATTTTCCGAGATCAGTCGTATTCATACATCAACCGCCATAGATTTAATATCAAAGATTATAACACTATTTTTTGTATATTTCAACACTATTCATTATCAATTTAAATCATAAAAGTGCATTCTTTTTATACTACTTGCCATATATATGGCTGATTCTTTCTGCAATGAATTTAAAACACGGTCCTGCACTTGCAGTTCCTGAATCAGCATCCTCAGAAAGTATTACACAAACATACTCAGGATCATCAGCAGGGAAATAGCCTGCAAACCATCCTCTTTTTATTTTTCTTCCATTAATGCATATTCCCGTTTCTGCAGTACCTGATTTGCCTGCCATCGAAACAATCTGTGATGAGACACTTTTTCCTGTTCCGTATTTCATTACAGCTTCCATGGATTTTTTTAAAAATTCTGCTGTTGATTTGTCCATGGCTTCATATTTATAACAATTTGAATAATCACCTGTTTTTTCAAGCCTTGAATTTACAGTGCATCGGACTATTGACGGTTTTATATACACCCCATCGTTTGCAATACATGAAATCATTCCTGCAACCTGAACAGGATTTGCCATAAGTGACCCCTGTCCGAAAGAAAAATTGGCAAGTCCAGCCGGAAGAGAAAGTTCATTTTCATCAGGAAGATGCCCTTTACCGGTTCTGAAATTTTCACCAAGTTCAACAGCACGTCCAAATCCAAGCAGTTTTGCCTTTTCAAGAATGTTCTTATATCCTACATTTTTTGATAGTTCAATAAAATAACAGTTGCATGAATAAGCCAATGCCTGCTCCATGTCAACTGTTCCGTGTCCTGATATATTGCTGCATTTAAAATTTTTGTTACCGATTTCAACTGTACCTTTGCAGCAGTATTCAAAATCACCGTATCCGCTTTCGATTGCACCGGCTGAAACAACAAGCTTAAAAACGGATCCAATATCATATGATGAGAATGATTTATTTACAAGAGCATCACCCTCATCATACAAATACTCTGAAATTTTATTCTGATTGAATACAGGTGCAGAAACACACGCAAGTATCTCGCCTGTACCCGTATCCATAATTACTATTACTCCTGACTCAAGATACTGCTCTGCAGCTCTCTGAGCAATTAGCTGAATGGATGAATCTATTGTCAGAACAACACCACCATTGGAATTATTGGTAGTATCTCTTATAATTGGCTCTTTTTCAAGACTTTCCCCAAGCGCATTCACTCTGTATGTTATTTTATATTCACCTTCGTATTCATCCAGTATTTTTTCATATGCTTTTTCGATTCCGCATACTCCTTTTCCTTCACTATCCAGATATCCGACTATATTTGGAGCAATAGCTTCATCAGAGTATCTTTTTATGCATTTAACAACATCGATATCCTCGCCGGAAGAAAAGCTGTCCGGCACTTTTATGACAAACGGTCTGCTGCCTTTCAGTTTTTCTTCAAGATCATCTACAGTTTTATTGTCAAGCTCTGAAATCAATCTCGATGTCGTTTTTGCCGATGGTCTGACTATTGCTTTATATTCAGCAGAACCGCCAGCAATAACAAGCATATTTCGATCATATATTTTACCTCTTGTAGTGTACACTGTAAGCGTATGCATACTCTGAGAGTTTCCCGCAAGAATATATTCATCGGAAAATGTAACATTCATAAGCCATACAATAAGCACAACCAAAATACATATAAAAAAAGAAAAAAATAAAACAACTCTTCTATTCATGAACAGCACCTCCGAAAATATTCTTGGAGGTGCTGCAATGTTTAATCAATATTATTTAATTCTATGTTTATTTCTTCTGTCAGTAATCTGTATTCATCTTTTGTAATCAGAATATTCAATACTTCAAGCAAAGCCTTTGCTGTCAGTCGTTCAGGAAGTTCAAGACGTTTTTTCAGTAAACTTCTTTTAACCTCGCTGTTTTTGCTTCCGGAATATCCATCTTCAAAAAAATCCGCTGAAGTAATCGGTTCTTTTACACCATCTGTTTCTTCGGAAACTACGCCTGCTTTTTTCAATGCTTCTTCAAGAACAGTTGTGCTCATGCCCTCAACGCCGAGTTTACCTTCTTTTGAATATTCTGTTTTCCTTTTTTCTTTTCCAAGAATATCAGGAATATAAACATGTCTTATATATTCTTTTGGAATGCATCCTGATATATGGTTTCTGATAAGAAAACCCGCTGAATCACTGTCAGTAATTATTACAAGGCCATTTTTTTCAGCAAGACAACGGAGCATCTGCATCTTATCTTTGTCTTTGAAAATAGCAAATCCATCGGTAGGAATAATCAAAGCATCAATAAGGGATTCCAATCTGATCTTATCATATTTTCCCTCTACTACAACAACTTGCCGAAGTTTTATCAACGTCTGCCTTCCTCCTTGTATACACAGCAAAGTTCCGCAATAAGTTTTTCAAGAATTATATTATCGCTGAGTCTGCTGCCGTGCATGGCTCGTTCTGCTTTATACAGGAGCAGAACATATCTTCTCAGAAGAGAAATTGAATACTTTGAGCAGTCTCTGCGTGCATTTTCCATAAGAAATCTTTTATTCTTAGGATAATCGGAAGGATATAATTCTATGGTCTGATCAAGATTCAATCCGGCATCCTTTGCCGACTTGGCTCTGTACAGATCAATAAAAGGTCCCTGCAGAATACGAAGAATATTTCCCGGTTCTTCACGCTGTAAAAAAAGTCGCTGAAGAATATCATAAGCTTTATCATATTCACCGGAAAGAATTTTACCTGCAAGATAGAAAATATTTGCTTCTATTCCCGGTTCAATAAGCTTTTCGATCAGTTCTGTGGTTATATTCTTTCTCGGAGCAACAGACATCAGCATTTTAAGCTGACTGATAAGAAGTGAATAATCCATACCTGATCGACCAATAAGAAACCTTGCTTCCTGCTCACGAAGCTTTACTCCTTCAGAATCAGCTTTATTGCAAAGAAGTTTTACCATATCATTTCTCTCAGGCATATCGCATCTTACACAACAGCCGTATTTTTTTACTGCATTTATAATGCTGAGCCATTTCCTGCTTTTGTTTTCTTCATCTTTTTTCTTGCTTATTGTTACATTTACATTCAGAAACCATAAAATAAGTATTGTTTCAGAATCAAGAGAAGAAATAAGAGAAACAAATTTTTCAACATCAGCATCTGTTCTTTCTGCTGCAGAAAAATCACATACTGAAATCATTCGTTTTTCAGCAAGCATCGGTGCCTGCTGCGCACATGCTTCAATGTCCCTGACCGCACACCCTTTTCCATCGTACTCCATATAGTTCAGCTCGGGAAAATCAGGCATGAAAGCATTTTTTACCAATGACGCACATTCACTTATAAGTACGTTCTGTGTACCATATATCATATAAACACTACAAGGCTTATTCTGAGCAATATGCTCTTCAAGCTGCATTGCATTGATTTCACTCATCAATTATCACTTCCAATATATAATCTGCCGTCTCTTGATGTAATTTCAATCTTTCCATCCACTCCCGTGCAATACACATTTTTAAGACCTCGTGCTTTTATCTGCGAGGTTATTATTGAACCGGAGTCATATTCGGAACAAACAATATATGTTTTGCCCTGTAATGCAGTAAGGTTAACAGGAATATTATCTGAAAAGATAACTGCATCGTATTCTTCAATTTCAAAAGGACAATATAATCCATCTCCGCCATCCGGGCAAATCAGAGCGGAAAGATTATCGCAGTATATCCGTGTCCATACAAGACCGGTATGATCTTCCACGCTGAGCGAAGAAACAGATCTTGCTTCTATTTTCTTATCAAGTGATAGTTCTATAGGAACAGAACGTATATCAGCATGATATTTCACTTCATCGTAATGATACTTTTCATTTGGAATAAAAACCATTTCGGGATTAAGATTATTGACCAGTGCATCCATATTTCTGGAGCTATCTTCCGATAAATCCGTCATAATAAGAGCTGTTATTTCGGAAATACCCTGATCCTGCAAATCATATTGTACCAGAGATAAATCGTAATCATCGCCTCCGTCACCAATAAGCAATGAAGATGATTCATGTTTTGCAAGCACCATGACTGATTTCCCTGTATCAAATACAGAAATTGAAACCCTGTCATTGAGAACCCTTGCCGACATAAACCATACAAAAACAATCATTGAACAGCAGAAAGAACAGATAATAAACAAATGTTTTCTGTTCTTGGATGATCTGAAAAAAACAATAAAAAGAACTGCAATTAAAATACATCCAAACACTGCTGTAACAGTGTTTTTACCTGTATTAATAACAGTACCCGGAATACTGTCAAAAAACTTAATGATCTGAAGAAGTATTTTGCCGATAAACCAATCTATTGTCATAAACGGATAGGCAATAAAACTTCCTATATTCCCGAAAAGGGATAAAAGCACTGCAACAAATCCTATTCCAAGGAATAAAACAGATACAGAAACAAGAATGGTATTCGTTACAGGAGATAAAAGAGAAATTTTTCCAAAATACAAAACAGACGCAGGTAGTATAAATATACTTGCAGTAAATGAAGTTACAAAGATACTGACAATATCTTTCGCAAGATCAAGCCATTTTCCGGATCTGTTTTTGAATAAATACTTCTGTACATATTTATTTAACTTTGGTGCAACCTCTATCAAACCGAATGTTGAAGAGAAAGACATTATAAGCCCTGCATCAATTGCAGCATAAGGATTTACCAAACAGATAATCAGAATTGCAATTCCAAGTGAATTCAGCGGAGAATGCAATCTGTCTGCAATTATACCTATAAGCATTATTGTTATCATAATTGCTGCTCTTAACGATGACATGGGAAATCCTGCAACTGCGGCATAAAACCAAATAAAAACGCAGACTATTACAGCAATTATCTTTCTGTTTATGTAGAATCTTCGCAAAAACCATGTTATAGCAGAAGCAATAAGAGTCAGGTGCAGTCCTGAAACTGCAAGAACATGTGCCATTCCGGTATTTCTGAAGGCATTTACAATGTCACTGTCAACGTCGCTTTCGTCACCTGTCATCATTGCTGAAAGTATTTCACCTGTTTCATCAGGATAAAGATCTCTGATCGAACTTTTAAGTTTATTGCGCATAAAAACAGCAAAAGAATAAATTCCTCCATTTCCATCAGAAACAGTATAATAGTCATTCTTCATAAGAAATGCAGTGGCAGTTATTCCTTTTGACAGTAAACGTCTGTGAGAAGCAAAGCTATTCTCATCGCTTATACTTGTAAAATGGACTGTTCCTTCGAAAACATCAGAATATTCTGCATCCAATGAAACCGATGATGACAGTCGTATTTTTGTTTTCTGCCTGACACCATCCATTGCTATACTATCTGTTTTAATTACATAATAAAAACGTCCGTAATTTTCATAGGGCTCTTCAACTATCCTGCCTTTGATCTGAACAACTTTTCCCTCTGCCGGGATGACTGATTCTACATAAATTTTTGTATATGCAAATAATGCAAACATAGCTACGCATATCGTGATGAGAACCGCAATAAGAGTTTTATTTCTTTTTTCAAATCCAAAAAAGCAAAGAAATATACCAAGTAAAACTGTTATGCCTGCAGCAAGGGTAAAAGCTGTGCCAAAACAAGCAGCGACCGCTTGCGATAAAAGATAGGTTATTCCTATTACTGCAAACGGTCGCTTCATAATTCATTTCTCCTAATCTTTAAAGAATAAGGGAAGTTTTTCGAGGAAAATAATATCTTCTCTGTCGGCTGCATCACCTTCAGCGAGAACAGCGCATTTGCCTACAATTTCTGCTCCTGCTGCTTCAGTAAGCTTTTCAATGGCAGTAAGAGATTCGCCCGTGCTGATTACATCATCAACAACAAGGACTCTTTTTCCTCTGATTCTGTCTGCTTCGTAATCAGCAAGATGAAGCATCTGAATCTGGGCTGTTGTAATTGACTTAACCTCAACAGATACAGGGTTTGTTGTGTAAACCTTTATTCCTTTACGGGCAACAAGATAATCTGTACCTGCCTGTCTTGCCATTTCATATGCAAGAGGAATACCCTTTGCTTCGGCAGTGATTATAAAATCAAACTCAGGAACCTTTTTCAAAAGTTCTTCTGCTGATTTTACAGTAATCTCAACATCTCCGAACATTATAAATGCAGCAATATCAAGCTTATCGCTGACAGCGCACATGGGAAGCTGTCTTTTGCAGCCAGCAATGGTCATTTCATAATACTTTGACATATCAGCACCTCTTTATCTACTATCCCGGAGGCCATGCAAGAAGTCTGCCGCCGAGAACATGGAAATGGAGATGACCAACGGTCTGTCCGCCGTCCTCACCGCAGTTATTGACGATTCGATAGCCGTTTGTAAGACCTTTTTCCTTGCATATCTTAGCAGCAACAGCATAGATATGACCGATAAAACCGCTGTTTTCATCAGTCAGCTCATCTGCGGATTTAATATGTACCTTAGGAACAATAAGGAAGTGAACAGGTGCCTGAGGGCTGATGTCCTCAAATGCATAAACAAGTTCGTCTTCATAAAGCTTTACAGAAGGAATTTCACCTGCAATTATCTTACAGAACAAACAATCCATTATATTCATCCTTTCTTATTTGACGATAGAAAGTACAATTTCCTTTGCCTGCTTAAGTGCTTCATCAAGCTTAGAAAGATCCTTTGCACCTGCCATAGCAGCGTCGGGCTTACCGCCGCCGTTGCCGCCTGTGATCTGAGCAATAGCCTTTACAATGTTGCCTGCATGAGCACCCTTTGCCTGTGCGTCCTTACCGACAGATACAAACAGAGTAGCCTTTTCACCGTTCACAGCAGCAAATACAGCAATTGCAGAGGGATTTGCATCACGGATAACGTCGCCCATCTTGCGCATCTCGCCTGCATCAACAGCGCCGAGCTTATTGACGATAAGAGATACACCATTGAGCTCCTGAGCATTTGCAGCCATGGAACCGACTTCTATCTCAGCAATCTTTGCAGAAAGCTTCTCAATCTCTCTGTCCTTCTCCTTAAGCTCTGTTACAAGCTGAGTGCTGCGGCGAACAAGATCTGCGGTATTTGTAAGCTTCATTGCAGCACTTGCTTGGTTGATAGTATTGAGAGAGTCAGCAAGCATATTAAGTACGCCCTGACCTGTAACACCTTCGATTCTGCGGATACCTGAAGCAACAGAGGATTCGCTCTTAATCTTGAAGAGGCCAAGCTTAGCAGTGTTATCGCAGTGAGTACCGCCGCAGAGCTCAATGGAGAAGTCGCCTGCCTTGACAACTCTTACCTTGTCGCCGTACTTCTCGCCGAACAGTGCCATTGCGCCCATAGCCTTTGCTTCGTCAATAGGCATTTCGCGGTTATCAACCTTTTCAGCCTTCATTATTTCTTCATTTACATACTGCTCGACAAGTGCGATTTCTTCAGCAGTCATAGCAGAGAAATGAGTAAAGTCAAAACGTACGACCTTATCGCTGACCATGGAACCAGCCTGCTCAACATGGGTGCCGAGAACCTTTCTCAGAGCTGCCTGAAGCAGATGAGCTGCAGTGTGGTTTCTGCGAATAGCATCACGGCGGAGAACATCAATCTTAGCGCTGACAGTGTCACCTTCGTTGATTTCGCCGCTTGCAACAACAGCCTTGTGGATAAAGATACCATTGTGATTCTTGGTGGTATCCTTTACTTCAACAGTAGCACCAGCTGTCTCAAGAACGCCTGTATCACCGATCTGTCCGCCGCTTTCAGCGTAGAAAGGAGTCTTAGCAAGTGCGATGAGAACTTCCTCTCCCTCGCCTGCACTCTTAACTTTCTGACCACCTGCAACAACTGCCAGAACCTTTGCATCGCACTCGTTGTTCTTGTATCCGACAAACTTGGTTGCCTTTACGCCAAAGAAGGGATCAGCTTCGCCTTCCCATGCTTCTTCGCCAGCGTTCTTTCTCTTGGAACGGGTATCTGCACGGTACTTATTATAAATCTCTCTGAAGCCTTCAACATCGACCTCAACGCCCTTGTCAGCAAGGATTTCAACAGTCAGGTCAATGGGGAATCCGTAGGTATCCTGAAGCTTGAATGCATCTTCGCCGGAAAGTGCCTTGCCCTCGTTTCCTTCAATAAAGCTTTCAAGAATCTGCATACCCTGATCGATGGTCTTTGCAAAGCTTTCTTCCTCGTTCTTGATGACCTTCTTTATAAAGTCACGCTTCTCGGAAAGTTCGGGATAAGCAGTGAGATTTTCATTGATAACGGTGTCGGCGACCTCAGAAAGGAAGGTGCGTGTAACACCGAGAAGTCTGCCGTGACGTGCAGCTCTTCTGAGAAGTCTGCGGAGAACATACCCTCTGCCGTTGTTTGCGGGCATAACGCCGTCACCGATCATGAATGTAGTTGAACGAACGTGGTCAGTGATAACACGAAGGGAAATATCCTTCTTCTCGTCCTTGCCGTACTCAACACCTGCAATGCTGATGATATGCTTCATGATGTTCTGAACGGTATCAACAAGGAACAGATTGTCAACACCCTGCATGACGCATGCGAGTCTTTCAAGACCCATACCTGTGTCGATGTTGGGATTGGGCAGCGGAGTATAGGTGCCCTTGCCGTCAGAATCAAACTGGGTAAATACGTTGTTCCATACCTCAACATATCTGTCGCAGTCACAACCAACCTTACAGTCAGGCTTGCCGCAGCCGTACTTTTCTCCACGATCGAAATAGATCTCAGAGCAGGGACCGCAGGGACCGGAGCCATGCTCCCAGAAGTTGTCTTCCTTGCCCATACGAACCATATGAGAAGGATCTACGCCGACTTCCTTTGTCCAGATATCGTAAGCCTCATCGTCCTGTTCGTAGACAGAGATGTGAAGAAGCTCTTTGGGTATTTCAAGGGTGACGGTAAAGAATTCCCATGCCCAGTTTATAGCTTCTCTCTTGAAATAATCACCGAAAGAGAAGTTACCGAGCATTTCAAAATATGTACCGTGACGAGCAGTAATACCGACTCGCTCGATGTCAGGAGTGCGGATGCACTTCTGACAGGTTGTTACTCTCTTTCTGGGGGGAGTTATTTCGCCTGTAAAATACTTCTTCATAGGTGCCATACCTGCGTTGATAAGCAGGAGGCTGTTGTCATTCTGAGGTATCAGCGAAAAGCTGGGAAGTCTGAGATGTCCCTTGCTCTCAAAAAAAGCAAGATACTTTTCACGAAGTTCATTAAGGCCTGTCCATTCCATTGCTAACATTTCCTTTCAGATAAATGTAAAAAAGGTTCTTCTATCCCCTGCATATGGGACGGAAGAACCGCGGTACCACCCAAATTGCGCCAAAAGACGCCAACTTTTGTGCTCTTTAACGCAGAGCATACGCATATCTCCTCGATATGGCACCGACCTTCGGTCACTGAACTGGCTGCCAATTCAAACCGTGCGTATCTTACAGCATCCGTACGCTCTCTGTAACGGTTTATTGCATTGACTCGGTTCATTAGTGCTTTGAATATTTACTGATAAATTATATCTTCAATCACCTGTTTTGTCAACTGTTTTTAAACACATACAGACCGCCCTGAAGCGGTCTGTATGCAGATAATCAGTTACATTTGCAATGCTTTGATTTATCGAAGCACATATCCCCTGCCTTAGGCGGGAAGAATTCATTTGTCGGGAATCTCATCCTGCCAAACATTTCACAGGGTTTATCCTCTTTTGAGTCAACACAGACCTTTTCGGGCATACAAAAATCATATACAGGAATAAGCATCTGAACTTCTCGCTCAAGCTGAATAATCATAAAAAGACCTATTGTCACTTCTATTGCTTTTGTTCCGCAGGTACAGAAACTTCCGCCGAATCTTCTGCTTACACATTTGGGAATACAGCAGGGACAGCAGCAGGGTTCACAGACTGTTGTAATTCTTGCACCCAGCGAAACAGGTTCTGCAATGCTGACGGTAGCCTTCGGAAGATTTCCGGAAGGAAGACTCTGTACATCGTCATCGTCATATACAAAATCAGAACTGAAGACTTTGACGCTTCCTTCACTTCCGAAAAGAACTGCCTTCTTGTTGTAAACACACATACCCTTAATTTCGCAGGGAGGACTTATAGGCGACACTGTAACATCCACTGTCACGCACAGATAAATATTCAGATTAACAGAGTAATATCCACGGTTAAACTGAACCGGTTCTGTATCAATAACAACATTTATCACTTCAGCATTTTTAAGTCTGACGCCCAGAGCATTATCAACAATTTCCTGATCACGCTCACAGAACCAGACTCTTACATTCTCAAGACATTCACGGTCACGACACGAATCATAGATTCTGCCTGCATTGATGCAAACCGCTTCCTTGAAGCAATCGCTTCTGATTGCTTCTGCAGCATTATTATGCTTGCATTCTGTCATGATATAGCCTCCTGTGTCTGCCAGTATATGGCATAAGATCTTTAATCGGAAATACTGTCCCATTCTTTGGGATTTGTATAAACGATTCACTACAATTATATGATCAGAATTTCAATTTGGTGCAAAATAAAAAATACAGCGACAGTTTCCTGTCGCTGTTAAAATTTAAAATCTTCTGCCGCTGTGTCCGCCAAAAGATCCTCCGCCGCCTCCGGAACGACCGGAAGAAGTATCCTTAGGTCTTGCAGTACGTGTAACACGTCTGTACAGAAATACATCGTTGGATCTTGTTACGTTCATGCTGCCTGACTTTGCATAGTCAGATGCATTGGGCTTGGAGCGAACAGATTTAAGGTCGTTCTTCATTTTACCGACAGAGAAGAACGATGCAACAGCACCTATTGCAGGCGCAATAAAACACCATATTCCGTCGAAGCTTCTGAAATCGTGGATTTCATACTTACTATCAGATATAAAAGACTCAACAGCTTTATAATATCTGCCATCAGCAAGATAATCGTAGTAGTTATCCTCGATATTGATAAAATCATCGTCGGTAAACATATCGACGCATTCGCCGGAAGTGACCATTCTTGTACCATTTCCATTTCCTGCAAAGAAAATCATAAGAAGTATACCGTCAGAAGACAGACCACTGATAGAATAATGCTCCTCGGCATGGCACTGTGCATCATAATCGCTGATGCTTGCTGAGCCGAAATCAACAGAATAAAATGCAACATCACACTGGTATTCTTCCTTGATGGCAAGTATATCTTCCTTGAGAGATGCTTCTTCCGAATCCGTAAGAATATTGGCGTCATCTTTGATATATACAGGCTCATTCACTGAAAAATCAGCATTATGACGCTGAAATTCCATTGTGCAATCTTCAATATAGGATTTCACAGCTTCGAAATAGTAACCCTCAAACAGATAGCTTTCGTAATTGCTGTAAATTATATTAAGATCAAGATCAGAAATTACGGTTGCAACTTCTCCTGATGTTTTTATATAAGAACCAAGCTCTTCGCCATCTGAATAAATCATCAGAAGTATTCCATCATTTGAAAAACCTGCATTTATATAATGACTATCGGCATACTCGAAAACATACATATCGGAAAAACTGACATCGCTGACATCGACTGTATAGACACCAACATCACAACCGTATAAATCCTTTATATCAAGAATCATATCAGTCAGACTTATCTCTCCTTCAGGAGAAAGTAAATCCAGTTCATCTGATATGTATGTGATGTTGATATCCGTTTCCGAAATTTCAGATGCAGAAGCTCCTATTACAGGTGTTATGCAGAGTAAAAGGGCAAAAAACAAAGCAATAAATCTTTTCATATTCAGCCCTCCTTACAAAAAGAATAACAGCAGGGCGATTATAAGTATCGCTGCAGCAATTCCGCCTGCAATCAAAGCAAAGTACAGCCAGTACTTCTTCTTGTCATAAGGAAGATCACCGACAAATTTACCTGTCTGACCATTCATTGCAAAGATATAGTTCTTATCTTCCCATTTTGTATTGAGAATCCAGACGGGATAAAGAGCATACTTGCACTGGGAATTTGAAAGATTGATAGAACTGCTGTCAGTGGTGACAGTTACATATCCTGTTACTGTATTGCGGAATGTATCTTCTGTACTTGTTTTGATTCTCTCATTCGCTCTGGCGATGCTCTGATCAGAATCCACATCATAACGGTCAGCAAGGTAACCGGAAAGATATGCAGTCTGAAAATCAACAGCTTCGCTGAAATCATAGGGTTCAAGAGATTCCATAACATCATCGTCAAATTTTGTTGAACCATCTACAGGAACATTTTCAAAGCCTATACTGCCTAAACGGGTAACGGAAAAATAGCTTGTTTCAGTATAGTTGTAATTTGAGTCAGACCACATATGGGTTCTTGTCGCTATATATCTTATATTCGCATCGACATCTGCATCAAAAAGCCATACGGGAACATATATGCCTTTGATCTCTTCTATATGATTTTCATCCTTAAATATTTTGGGCAGAAGTTTCTTGCCCTCAACGTGTTTCTTAAGGCCTGCTATTGCATCTTCCTTTGAAAGTTTGAAAGGAATCACATAGTCGGGTCTGAGATCACCCTGAAACTGGCCCGTCATTATAACATTATTATCGCAGTAAGGACATTTGGTGGAAGCAAGAGTTTCATCTCCAATAACCTCGCCGCCGCATGACTGACATACATATATTCGTATGCCCTCTGTTTCTCCTGGATGCCATGAATCAGATGGAGTGGTTTCCCACTCCATCGAAGATTCCTGATTATCATTATTAAGTTCTTCGTCCATTGAAAGCAGTGCTGCAACATCAAGTTCGGAATCACAGTATGGGCATGACATCTTCTGTGTACCGCTGTCAAACTGTATTGAAGCACCGCAGGCTGGACATTTATGCTGTATCAGCTGTGCCAAAATATCATCCTCCTAAAACCAATAAATCAGGAAATGATTATTTTGCATCATTATCGTTGAAAGGATCGCCGCACTCAGGGCAGAACTTGGGAGGATTCTTAGGATCCTCAGGCTCCCAGCCGCACTTATCGCACTTATAAAGCAGTGCACCTGCAGGCTTTGCCTTTCCGCACTCCATGCAGAACTTACCCTTATTAACTGTTCCACAGTCACAGGTCCAACCATCTGCAGGTTTTCCTTTTCCGCATTCGACGCAGAACTTACCAACGTTTGCAACACCACAGCTGCAGGTCCAGCTATCTGCCTTAGGAGCAGCAGCCTGAACAGGTGCTGCATTCTGAGCCTGCTGAGCGCCCATCTGATAAAGGTTCTGAGCATTCATACCGCCGCCCTGCTGCTGAGCAAAGCCCATGCCCATAAATCCGGTCATAGCGCCTGCACTGTTGGATGCAGCAGCAGTCATAGCATCTGCCTGAGCACCAACAAGTGTAGCAGCTGCCATGGTGGGATCCTTCATCATAGCTACGCGCTGTGCCTGCTTGATGAGTTCTGCATCTTCCTCGGGAAGGGTAATGGGATTCATTGCAATAGAAACAACTGCAAGACCACGGAGCTCTCCCCACTTCTTGGTGAGTGCTTCATTCATTGCCTGAGAAAGCTCTTCTGCATGAGCAGGAAGTGCATTGGGACGGATCTCAAGTTCGGAAATCTTTGCAAATGCAGGCTGAAGTGCACTTACAAATTCTGTCTTGAGCTGATTATCAATTTCTTCTCTTGAATAGTCTGCTGTAACATTACCGCAGACATTGGTATAGAAAAGAATCGGGTCAACGATCTTGTAGGAATAAACACCATTGCAGCGAACGGATACATCGATGTCAAGGTTTATGTTTCTATCAACAACACGGAAAGGAATGGGGTTTGCTGTACCGAACTTATTATCGATGATTTCCTTGATGTTGAAATAATAAACTCTCTGATCAACACCTGTATCGCCACCATAGGTAAAGCGCTTGCCGATCTGCTTGAAAGTGTCGATTATACCCTTGCCAAGCTTACCGGTAAAAATGCTGGGAGCAAGAGTATTATCGTAAGTGAATTCACCGGGCTCAGCGCAAACTTCAACAACCTTACCCTGTTCGACAATAATCATACACTGACCGTCTGCAACAGAGATGCCTGAACCATTGGAAATTACATTATCATGTCCCTTTGTATTGGATGTTCGGCCGTTGGTTTGCTTCTTGCCTCTTACAACAAGAACATCCTTGGGAATAGCATCACAATAGAAAAATTCCTTCCACTGATCAGCGAAAACACCGCCTATTGCACCAAGTGCTGCTTTAATTAAACCCATAAATAAACCCTCTCTTTTTTATATTTAGCGTATTATCACGCCTATTGACAAAAATATATCATAAAATAATAAAATAAACAATATGGAATAATAAAATTAATCAAATGTTTACTTTATTAATTTAAAGCACCGCACAAAACAGTGCGGTGCTTAATTATTATGCTTTATATGCTCTGCCAATGTCAGTTCTGTAGTGAGCTCCGTCAAAAGATATGCGTTTCACAGCATCATATGCTTTATCAAGAGCTTCCTCAAGTGTATCAGCATTTGCAGTAACACCAAGAACACGACCGCCATTTGTTATAAAGTTGTTATCCTTTACAGAAGAACCTGCATGATATACAACCGCACCATCAATCTGTCCGTTGTCATCAAGTCCATTTATAACGATTCCCTTGGGATAGGACTGGGGATAGCCGCCGGAAGCCATTACAACACATGCACAGGCACCATTCTTCCACTTGATATCAATATCAGCAAGACGCTCATCGATAATTGCATCGACAATATCGGCAAAATCCGTATCAAGCATGGGAAGTACAACCTGAGTTTCGGGATCACCGAAACGGCAGTTATACTCAATGACTTTAGGACCGTTTGGTGTAAGCATAAGTCCGAAATACAGACAGCCCTTAATACGTCTGCCCTCTTCTTTAAGGCACTTTACGGTAGGAATAAAGATTTCCTTCATGCATCTCTCAGCAGCTTCAGCTGTGTACCATGGGTTGGGAGAAATTGTACCCATTCCACCGGTATTAAGACCCTTATTACCGTCAAGCGCACGCTTATGATCCATGGAAGAAATCATGGGATAAACTGTCTCACCGTCGGTAAATGCGAGGACAGAAACCTCGGGACCTGTGAGGAATTCCTCAATTACGATGCTGTTTCCGGAAGCTCCGAAAACCTTATCCTCCATAATGGAATGAACTGCATCAATAGCCTGTCCTTCATTTTCTGCGATGATCACGCCTTTTCCAAGTGCCAAGCCATCTGCCTTTACAACGGTAGGATAGCTGTTTTGTGCCTTTATGTATGCAACTGCTTTTTCAGCATCGGAGAAAACCTCGTATGATGCGCTGGGAATTCCATTTCTCTTCATGAATTCTTTGGAGAAAACCTTGCTTCCCTCAATGATTGCTGCATTCTTATTGGGACCGAATGCACGGATTCCATTTTCATTCAGTGCATCTACCATACCCAGTACAAGGGGATCGTCAGGTGCAACAAAAACACAGTCAACGGAAAGCTCCTTTGCAAGAGCAACAACGCCGTCGATATCTGTAGCGGAAACCTTGAAGCATTCAGCGTCCTTGCTGATACCGCCGTTTCCGGGAGTGCAATATACTTTATCAACACGGGGGCTTTCCTTGAGCTTGCGGATTATTGCATGCTCACGTCCGCCGCCGCCGACAACAAGAATATTCATATAATTACTCCTTAGTGCTTGAAGTGACGCATACCGGTGAATACCATTGCAATGCCGTACTTGTCGCAAGCATCGATGGATTCCTGATCCTTTACAGATCCGCCCGGCTGAATAATAGCGGTGATACCTGCCTTTGCAGCAGCCTCAACACAATCAGGGAACGGGAAGAATGCATCGCTGCCCATTACAGAGCCATTTGCTCTGTCGCCTGCATACTTGATTGCAAGCTCAAGTGCGGTGATTCTGTTGGTCTGTCCGGGACCTACGCCTACAGTACCGTTATTTGCAACAAGGCAGATGCCGTTGGACTTTACGTGCTTTACAACACGCCATGCAAAGCGGAGCTGCTCCATTTCTGCCTCAGTGGGCTGACGCTTGGTAACAACCTTAAGATCAGCTTCGTTCATGAGCTCTGCGTCAAGCTGCTGAACGAGAAGACCGCCAGCAACCTTCTTCATGTCGAGCATGGTGCCGTCGTTTGCCTTTGCAACGTCGGGAAGCTCAAGGAGACGGATGTTCTTCTTTACTGTAAGAAGCTCAAGAGCCTTCTCGCTAAAGGAAGGAGCGATGATGATTTCAAGGAAGATCTTTGCAAGCTCGGTTGCTGTAGCTTCGTCAACCTCACGGTTGAGAGCAACGATACCGCCGAAGATGGAAACAGGGTCGCTGTTGTAAGCGTTCATGTAAGCCTCGTAGAGGGTCTCGCCTGTACCTACGCCGCAGGGATTTGCGTGCTTTACAGCAACTGCGCAGGGCTTGTCCTCACCAAATTCCTTAAGAACATCAAGAGCACCGTTTGCATCGTTGATGTTGTTGTAGGAAAGCTCCTTGCCGTGAAGCTGCTTTGCAGCATCAAGGCAGTTGGTGCGGTTGCCGATCTCACGGTAGAAAGCAGCAGCCTGATGGGGATTCTCACCATAGCGCATCTCCTGAACCTTTTCGTAGGTTCTTGTGAAGGTATTGGTGAAGGGACTCTCGCCTCTTGCCTCTCTGAGGTAATTATTGATAAGAGCATCGTACTGTGCAGTGTGCTCAAAAACCTTGCCAGCAAGACGGAACTTGGTCTCTCTTGCAACTTCGCCGTTAGCCTCAAGCTCGGAAGCAACGGTCTCATAGTCAGCAGGATCAACAACAACAGCAACGTCCTGCCAGTTCTTTGCAGCAGCTCTGATCATTGTAGGACCGCCGATATCGATGTTCTCAATAGCCTCTTCGAGAGAAACTGCAGGCTGCTTGAGGATAGTAGCCTTGAAGGGATAAAGGTTGATTGCAACTACATCAATAGGAGTTACACCAAGCTCTTCGATCTGCTTCATATGCTCGGGGTTACTGCGCATTGCGAGAACTCCTGCATGGATCATGGGATGGAGAGTCTTGACTCTGCCATCAAGGCACTCGGGGAAACCGGTGATATCGGAAACCTCGGTTACGGGAATACCTTCAGCTGCAATAGCCTTTGCGGTACCGCCGGTGGAAACTACTTCGTAGCCAAGTGCATTAAGGCGTCTTGCGAAATCAACACAGCCTGTTTTATCAGAAACGCTGATAAGTGCTCTCTTCTTCATTTATTATATCTCCTTTATAAAATCGTTACTTTGTTTCCTTCTACTTTGAGTCTGCCTTCGCAGAACATTCTGACGGCTCTTGGAAGCAGAAGCCATTCAGCCTGCTCCATGACTCTCTTCTGCAGAGTTTCTGCCGTGTCATCAGGCTCTATCTCAACAGCCTTCTGGAAAATAATAGCTCCGCCATCAGGTATTTCATTTACAAAATGTACCGTTGCGCCTGTGACCTTTACTCCGTAAGAAAGAGCAGCTTCATGAACCTTAAGTCCGTAGAAGCCCTTTCCGCAGAATGACGGAATCAGCGCAGGGTGAACATTTATAATCCTGTTGGCATATTTATCGGTAACTCTCTGGCCGAGAATGCTGAGGAAGCCTGCAAGAACTATAAGATCAGGCTTATAGCTTTCAAGAGTTTCCATAAGGACATCTTCGTAGCGATCACCGAGTTCCTTTTTCCAGACTACAGAAGAAGGAATATTGTTGTTTGCGGCACGTTCAAGAGAGTAAACTCCGGGCTTGCTGGCTATGACACCAACAATTTTGCCGCCAAGCTCTCCTCTTTTTTCTGCATCAATCAGTGCCTGCAGATTGGTACCGCCGCCTGAAACAAGAACAACTATTCTCATCATAACATTATAACTCTGCGCTCGCCCTCGGCCACTTCACCGATGACATAAGCAGTTTCGCCGTTTTCCTTGAGGATTTCAATAGTTCTGTCTGCATCCTCGGGAGCTACTGCAAGAACAAGACCTACACCCATATTGAAGGTGTTGAACATATCGTGATCGTCAACTCTGCCGATGCTCTGGAGAACATTGAATATGGGCAGAACATTAACACTGCTCTGCTGAACCTTTGCACACTGACCTTCGGAAAGCATTCTGGGAATGTTCTCATAGAAGCCACCGCCGGTGATATTGGATATACCGTGTACATTGACCTTGGAGATAAGATCAAGAATGGGCTTTACATACATTCTTGTGGGCTCAAGGAGCTCCTCACCGAGAGGTCTGCCGATATCATCTATAACGAGTCTGAGCTTTTCCTCGTTGACACGGAGAATGTGTCTTACAAGGGAATAACCGTTGCTGTGAAGACCGGAGGAAGCAACACCGATAAGTACATCGCCATAAGCGATCTTTGCGGAATCAATAAGTTTTTCCTTGTCGCCGAGACCTACACAGAAACCTGCAAGGTCATATTCATCAACGGGATAGAAACCGGGCATCTCTGCAGTCTCACCGCCGATAAGTGCACAGCCTGCTCTTACGCAGCCTTCTGCAACGCCGCCGACGATCTCAGCTACTCTTTCGGGGTAGTTCTTGCCGACTGCAAGATAATCGAGGAAGAACAGGGGCTGTGCGCCGCTGCATGCAACATCGTTCGCACACATTGCAACGCAGTCGATACCGATGGTATCGTGCTTGTTCATAAGGAATGCTATCTTAAGCTTTGTACCGACACCGTCGGTACCTGAAACAAGGACGGGCTCCTTCATTCCCGCAAAGTTGGGAGCGAAAAGACCGCCGAAGCCGCCGATACCGGAAAGAACACCGGGAGTACGGGTTCTCTCAACATGACGCTTCATAAGTTCAACTGCTTTGTAGCCGGCTGTTACGTCAACGCCGGCATCCTTGTAGCTGTTGCTGAAACTATCCATAGATTCTGACCTCCAAAATATGTTACGCCTCTGCGTTTGATTATTAATTAAAGCTCCGCAATTTTCTGCTGAAGAAGCGCATCCTTCTTCTCAACGCCTGCAGCCATATCAGCCTTCATCTGAGCAAGCTTCTCTTCAAGAGAAGGATCAGAAATTGCAAGCATCTGAATTGCGAGGATCGCTGCATTTGCAGCACCGTCGATAGCAACAGTTGCAACGGGAATTCCCTGAGGCATCTGTACTGTTGCGAGAAGAGCATCCAAACCGTCAAGTGTGGATGATTTTACGGGAATGCCGATTACGGGAAGAGTTGTATTGGCAGAAAGTGCGCCTGCAAGATGTGCAGCTTTTCCTGCTGCAGCAATAATAACACCGAAGCCGTTTTCTCTTGCCTTGGAAGCAAAGTCAGCAGCGGCCTCAGGAGTTCTGTGAGCAGACATTACTCTTGCTTCAACATCAATTCCGTACTGACGGAGAGTTGTGATTGCGGGTGCAACTACAGGAAGATCACTGTCGCTGCCCATGATGACTGCAA
Organism: Acutalibacteraceae bacterium; assembly: GCA_045604155.1. Taxonomy (GTDB): domain Bacteria; phylum Bacillota; class Clostridia; order Oscillospirales; family Acutalibacteraceae; genus JAISGQ01. Next base: position 46,850 of record JAZUNN010000044.1, on the reverse strand, counting down.
CCTTATACTGAGACATAGACACACACTCCTATTTTTATTTATATATATTTTAATTGTATATGGCAGTAATTTCAAGTGAAAGGGACAAATTCGTGCATATTTAGATAAGACCGAAAATAAACGTACAATATTTTGTGTATATATACAAAGATAAGCGAAAACCCAATAAGAGTTTTCGCTTATAATTATTATTTGGAGACAACGTTTGCAATATTTACAAGATCAAGATCAAGTGTTTTCTTCATTGCAAGTGCTTCTTCTATATCGTAATCAACGATTTTGTTGTCCTTTACAGCAACAACTCTGCCCTTGCAGCCGGCTGCAAGAAGCTCAACTGCTCTGTAACCGAGTTCAGATGCAGTAACTCTGTCTCTTGCTGTAGGAGAACCGCCACGCTGTACATGACCAAGGATTGTAGCACGGGATTCGATTCCTGTTTTCTCCTGGATATACTTGGCAATACCCTCTACACCGCCAATTTCAGGATGATCAAATGCAACACCTTCTGCAACGATGATGATAAAGTGCTGCTTGCCGGTTGCCTGAGAATTTTTGATAGGAGTAATAACATCTCTTTCAAGATCGATATCCTGTTCAGGAATAAGAATAGCAGTTGCACCGCAGGCTATACCGGTGTGAACAGCAATATATCCTGCATGTCTGCCCATAACCTCAACAACACTGCATCTGTCGTGAGATTCTGCGGTATCACGAAGATTATCAACCATTCTCATTGCTGTGTTGCAGGATGTGTCGAATCCGATAGTATACTCGCTGCAGGCGATATCATTATCGATTGTACCGGGAATACCTACACAGGAAATACCCTTGCGTGCAAGATCAAGAGCGCCTCTGAAGGAACCGTCTCCGCCAATAACTGCAAGACCCTTTATGCCCAGCTTTTCGCAGTTTGCAGCTGCCTTTTCAACACCCTCGGGAGTGTTGTATTCAGGGCTTCTTGCTGTGCAGAGCATGGTACCGCCGTGCTGAATGGTATCAGAAACACTTCTGAGATCCATAAGTTTATAGTCTACGTTCTCCTCAAAGTTAAGAAGACCGTTATATCCTCTGTAAAAACCAACAACCTCAAAACCTGCATTGATACCTGCACGAACTACAGCTCTTACTGCAGCATTCATACCGGGTGCATCGCCGCCGCTGGTAAGAACAGCTATTCTGTCTTTTTTGACGTTTTCCACCTTTTTTTCCTCCGCTTCAACTTTGATTTCTGCCTGAGCCGCAATATCCGCACTCTTCTTTCTGCCAAATAACATAACGACTCTCCCTTCGTTTAGTTTATCACAATGTAACGTTATTATATAACCTTTTGTCACGATTTACAAGAATATGTTGTTTAATATTTCAAATTATATTTTTTTCAATGTTTTATAACAACATTTTCTTCTCCAAGTATGTTTTTTAGTTCCTTTAGCATAACATCATTGATGTCAACATTGAGATCTCTGGGTGCAGCTCGAAGAACCTTATCATTTGTAGTATATACATACACTGCATCAGGGCCATCAAAAATTCTTAAAACTTTTTTTGCCTTTTCAAATTCAGCAGAATCCAATGATGTTGTCTTAAGGTACAGACCCGGTTTTTTCGATGACTTCTGCACTTTTGTCTCTGACTGCTGTTCTTTTGAGTAACCTGCATTTTTACCGAGCTTTTTCTCTGCATTTTCTATTGTATTTACCTGCTCGCAGATAAGCTTGGGCTCTTCCCCTGCCCCCTGATCATCTTCTTCATCTCTTACGCTGATTCTTCCTGAAATATAAACAACAGAGCCTTCACTCAACAGGCTTCTGTATTCTGTAAGAATCCTCGGGAATACCAGCATTTCCATTGAACCGCTGACATCCTCAATCTTGACAAAAGCCATTGTATCATTGCTTTTTGTTATCTTTGTTTTTATGGAGCTTACAAGAGCAAGAATATTGACCCGCTTTCCGTCAGCACTTCCTGAAAGCTTATCTTCACACATTGTAAAAATATCGCCTATCATATCTGATGAAAGCTTCTTTGCAGTATCATTGTACTGAGCCATGGGGTGTCCGGTCAAATACATTTCGGTAACTTCTTTTTCCATTGCGAGAAGCTGTTCTACCGGGAACTCATCAACTCTGGCAAGTTCAACTCTCGGCTTATTGTCATCATCTGCAATCAGATCAAAAATCCCCATCTGACCTTCGATGAAACCATTGTTTTTCTTTTCGAGATCTGCCATTACCATATCAATGGAAGACAGCATCTGACGTCGGTTTGCACCAAGTCCGTCCATAGCACCGCTTTTTATAAGGCTTTCAATGGATCTGCGATTTGTATCCTTGCCGTACAATCTTTCACAGAAACTGTAGAAATCCTTGAATTCTCCATTTTTATTTCTTTCAAAAATAAGATTATCAACAAAGCCGGCACCAATATTTTTTATTGCAAGTAATCCAAATCTTATGTCGTCACCGTGAACAGCAAATTTCTGCTCCGAGAAATTGACATGAGGCGGAAGAACATTTATTCCTATTCTCTGACACTCCGCAATATATCTTGCAACCATACCTCTTTCGCCGAGTACACTTGTCAGAAGCGCAGACATATATTCTCTTGGATAATGATATTTCAGATATGCAGTTTCATAGGAAACCAACGCATAAGCTGCAGCATGGCTTTTATTGAATGCATATTCCGAGAACACCTGAATCTCTGAAAAAATCTGCTCAGCAGCTTCACGTGAAACTCCTCGTCTGAGTGCACCGTCAACGATAATATTACCTTCATCGTCAACACTGCCTTCGATGAAAACAACACGTTCCTTTTCCATCTCAGCACGTTTTTTCTTTGACATTGCACGTCTTACAAGATCAGCACGTCCGAGGGAATATCCTGCAAGTTCACGGCATATCTGCATAACCTGCTCCTGATAAACTATACAGCCGTTTGTAACATCAAGAATGTTTTCAAGAAGATCGGTTGCATATGTAATATTCTCAGGGTGATGACGGTTATCGATATATTTTGGAATTGATGCCATCGGACCTGGACGATACAGTGAAATAACAGCTATAAGATCTTCTATGCTTTCGGGGATAAGTTGCGTAAGAACACGTCTCATTCCTGCAGATTCAAATTGAAAAACGCCTTCAGTATGCCCTTGCGAAAGCATCTCAAAGACTTCAGCATCTCTGTCATCTACCTTGTCAAGATCGAATTCCGGCACCTTTTTTCTGATCATTTTTACAGTATCATCAATTACTGTAAGGTTTCTCAGACCAAGAAAATCCATCTTGAGTAGTCCGAGATTTTCAAGCGTGGTCATAGGATACTGCGTAATGACAGCACCCTCATTTTTGGCAAGAGGAACATAATAATCAACAGGATGGTCTGTAATAACAACTCCTGCAGCATGCTTTGAAATATTCCCCGGCATACCTTCTACTTTTCTTGCCATTGTATACAGTTCCATGACCTGAGGATCAGACTCGCACATTGCACGGATATCTGCTGAAATGTCATATGCCTTGTCAAGAGTCATATGCAGCTCCTGAGGCACAAGCTTTGCAAGTTTATCTCTGATATTCAGCGGCACCCCAAGAGCACGGCCAACATCTCTTATTGCACGTCTTGCCTTCATTGTGCCGAATGTGACAATCTGAGCAACGTGATCGTCGCCATATTTGTTTATTACATATTCAATTACTTTCTGGCGCTTTTCATCAGAAAAGTCAATATCAAAGTCAGGCATACTGACTCTTTCAGGATTGAGAAAACGTTCAAAAAGAAGATTGTATCTTATAGGGTCAATAGAGGTTATTCCAATGCAGTATGCAGCAATACTTCCTGCTCCAGAACCTCTGCCGTGGCCTGTGGGAACATCATGAGTTCTCGCATAATGAACAAAATCATGAACAATAAGGTAATAATCGACATAACCCATTCTTTCAATGGTTGTAAGCTCATATTCAAGCCTGTCAATTATTTCTTGTGAAGGATTTTTTCCGTAATTTTTGTATAATCCATCATAGCAAAGATTTCTGAAATATTCATAATGAGTCTGACCTTCGGGAACATCGAAATTCGGAAGTTTGGTAACACCGAACTCAAAATCGACATTGCACATTTCTGAAATCCTGAGTGTATTTTCAAGTGCTTCAGGATAATCAGGCACAAGAGAAAGCATCTCTTCTTCATTTTTTACATAGAATTCCTGAGTTGCAAATCTGAAAGCCTGAGGATTGCTTATTACATCCTTTGTCTGAATACAAAGCAATACTTCATGCATCTTTGCATCATCTTTTGAAATATAATGGCAGTCATTTGTTACTACCATCGGAATTCCAGTTTCTCTTGAAATACGTACAAGACCGTCATTGACTCTGATCTGGTCTTCTATACCGTGATCCTGAAGTTCAAGATAATATTTTCCTCGTCCGAATACAGAATCATACCATTTTGCTGTTTCAAGTGCTCCTTCGTAATCTCCGTCGTTTATCTTTCTTGAAGGCTCTCCTGCAAGACACGCCGAAAGAGCAATAAGACCCTCATGATATTTTTCAAGCACTTCACGGTCCACTCTCGGTTTATTGTAGAATCCTTCTGTCCATGCAAGAGAAACCAGTTTACATAAATTTTCGTAACCTTTGTAATTTTCACAAAGAAGAACAAGGTGATAAGATTCATTATCCAATCCATGAACCTTATCATGACGGGTTCTTCTTGAAACATATACCTCACAGCCGACAATAGGCTTTATACCCTGTTTTTTGCATTCTTTATAAAAATCTATAACACCGTACATAACACCATGGTCCGTAATAGCCATGGCATTCTGCCCAAGTCTTTTCGCTTCTTCAACAAGAGCAGGGATCCTGCAGGCACCGTCAAGGAGGCTGTATTCAGTATGCACATGAAGATGGACAAATCCACTCATTTTTATTCCTCCTTACCCCATTCCAGAATTCTCTTCATTCTGTGATTCACGCCACTTCTGGACAATGGCGGATCCATATTCTCACCAAGTTCACGCAATGACATATCGGGATTATTCAATCTGAGCTCTGCAATTTCTCTTAAATCATCGGGAAGGCTGTAAAGTCCTTCGCCTTCACATATCTTTTTTATTGCATGAAGCTGTGCTGCGGCAGCATTTGATGTCTTTTTCAGATTTGCACTGTCACAATTTGTGTGCCGTTGGATGCGATTACGCATATCACGAAGAGATCTTTCTTCAAAAATCTGAAAAGACGCCGCCTGAGCCCCAATTTCAAGAAGCATCTGCTCTATTATTTCACTGTCTTTAAAGTATACAAGGTAATTACCTTTACGCTCTGAAACACCCGCATTTACGATTCCGTTGTAATTCAACAGCTTGATAAATGTATCACACAGATCTTTATTCTGAATATCAAACTCCATATGATAATCATTTTTAGGATTTGTAACAGAACCACAGACAAGAAATGCACCTCTGAGAAATGCAGAAAAGCAGCAGGCTTTGTTCAACAGATTAATATGTATTTTTTCATTGCTTCCAAAAGCATCTTCCAGTTCAAGTCTGTCTGATTTATATGGAATTGAAACATGAATAATTGATCCTGTTTCATTTTTTCCAGTACGTATTATGTCAACCGATACGCCGTACATTTCAGAAACAAGATCAGAAATTCTTTCTGCTATGAAATCATATTTTGTTCTGTATGTATTTATCTTTTCCGGATTCTTCAATAAACCCGAAAAGAGCAGCAGCGAATATGCTTCTGCTCTCATACAGCATTTACTCTGTGATGTTACTTCACAGAGATTAAATTTTGCTTCGGAGGAAAATGACATTACACTTTCACCTGTTTAAGTTTTGATTTCTTTGTCTCTGTGAGTAACAACCGAGTCATATCCCTTGGAACGCAGGAACTGTCTCAGTGCTTCAGAAATAGCAACAGAGCGATGATTTCCGCCTGTGCAGCCTATTCCGATAATAAGCTGGCTTCTTCCCTCTGCTATATACAAAGGGATAAGATATGCCATCATATCACAGAGCTTTGAAAGGAATCCCTTTGTAAGATCACTTGCCAGAACATAATCACGAACAGGAGGATCAACACCTGTAAGCGGTCTTAACTCAGGAATATAATACGGATTCGGGAAACAGCGCACATCAAAAACCATATCTGCACCGATAAGAGGACCTCTTTTGAAACCGAAAGATACAATTTCAATTTTCATCGGACAGAAGGTATCTCCTGCAAACATCTGAATAATACGTTCACGAAGCTGCTTTGGAGTTATATTTGATGTATCAATGACAAGGTCAGCCTGCTCTCTTGCAGGTGTGAGAAGTGCTTTTTCCTCATCAATGGCTCCATTGATGGAATACCCGCACTTGTCATACATAGGATGAGAACGTCTAGTTTCCTTGAATCTGTTTATAAGAACATCTGTTTTGCAGTCCACATATACAAGCTTGAACAGATTACCGCTGCTTCTGAGTTTTTCAAGTGACTGATTGAAGTTAGAGAAAAGCTCAAAACCTCTGCAGTCAATAACCACAGCCGCTTTTTCCACATTATCTGCCTGATCGCAAAGCTCATAGAAAACAGGAAGAAGCTGAGGCGGAATGTTATCAACGCAATAATAACCTATATCTTCAAGTGCATTATGCATTATGGTTTTTCCGGCACCGGAAAGTCCTGTTATAACTAAAAACTCCATTTATTCACACGCCTTCGCCTATTGCTCGAATTTCGCTTTCAAGATCAACACCGGTTTCTTTTTTTACGGTTTCCTGAATATGGCGAACAAGATTGAGAACATCATCACAGGTTGCACCGCCGATATTTACAATGAAGCCTGCATGCTTTTCGCTTACCTGAGCTCCGCCTACAGTACATCCCTTTAATCCGCACTGTTCAATAAGAGCTCCTGCGAAATAGCCAACCGGACGTTTGAATGCACTGCCTGCACTGGGAAGCTCAAGAGGCTGCTTATCACTTCTTTTACCCATAAGTTCACGCATGGTGCCCTTTATTCTGTCCTTTTCGCCTACCTCAAGAACAAATGTAGCTGAAATGATAATATGATCTTTACCGGTAAAAAAGCTCTTTCTGTAATCAAGTTTCATCTCATCAATAGTGAGTGAATTGATTTCACCATCCATATTTATATACTCACAGGCAACGGCTACATCCTTCATTTCTCCACCATAAGCGCCTGCGTTCATGTAAATAGCACCACCTACAGAGCCCGGAATTCCATAAGCAAATTCAAGACCTGTCAGACTGTTTCCGTGAGCAAACTGACAAAGATGAGAAAGCATTGTGCCTGCACCTGCAACAATCTTGTTTTTACCAATGCACTGCAGTGAACAGAAATCACCGTCAAGAGCAACGACAACACCACGAATGCCCTTGTCAGAAACAAGAAGATTTGACCCGTTTCCGACAACTGTAAGAGGAATGTTATTCTGCTTTGTAAGTTCAATAACAGTTTTCAGTTCATCACGGGTCTGAACACACACGAAAACATCAGCAGGACCGCCAATTTTAAATGACGTTCTTTTGCTCATTGGCTCGTCAATTTTTGCCTTTATGGATTTTTTTGCAAGTTGCTGCGCAAAATCAATGTAATTATTCATGCTGTTCTCCAATCAGTTTGCTTTGTAAAGATTTGCTGCTCCAATGATTCCGGCATCATTTTCAAGTGTTGCCATAACAATCTTTGTCTGCTTGTCGCTTACCTTTGTAAATCTTTCACACTCAACAATTTCATTAAGGGATTTAAGGATATAGTCACCTTCCTTGCTGATTGCACCGCCGATGCAGATAACATCAGGCTGGAAGATATTAACCATATTGGTAACGCCGCATGCAATATATCTGATGTACTTGTCCACGATTGCCTTGCCGGTTTCGTCATCTGCTCTCATTGCATCAAATGCAGTTTTGCCGTTGACATTGTCAAGGCTGCCTTCAGCAATATCCCACAGTGCAGATTCTGTATTTGCTTCCATTGCCTCTTTGGTCTGTGCAATAAGAGCAGTTACAGAAGCATATCTCTCCCAGCATCCTTTTCTGCCGCAGTTGCAGGGAATTCCGTCAAATGCAATAACAGTATGACCGAGCTCGCCGCCTGCATTATTTGCACCGCTGTAAAGCTTGCCGTCAAGAATAAGTCCACCGCCTACACCTGTTCCGAGTGTTACACAGACAGCATCCTTTGAACCCATTGCTGCACCTGCAACATATTCACCAAGAGCAGCAGCGTTTGCATCATTCTCAATATAAACTTTTCTGTTGATTTTCTCTTCAAGCTTTGCTGCAAGAGGGAAATTCTCAAACTTCATGTTTTCAGCACGTTCAACAACACCTGTAGCACTGTTTACAGCACCGGGAGTACCTATACCGATGTTTTCAACATCAGCAAGAGTAATTCCTGCCTCATGAAGAGCGATAGCGCAGGCCTTGATGATATTGTCGACAACTGCATCATTTCCGTCTGCTACTCCGGTGGGAACAGAACTTTTGAACAATACAATATTTTTTTCGTCTACAATACCGGCTTTTACATTTGTTCCGCCAAGATCAATACCAAGATTATACATTTTTATTCTCTCCTAAATTTTAATTAATTGAATGAATCCCATTCTGTTTTAATATCGTTGGGAACATTTTCCACAACCATGCCAAGATTATGAAGAAGTTCGTGAGCTGCATTATAGCCCATCTTTTTCTGTCTGTTGTTCATTGCTGCAACCTCAATGATAATTGCAAGATTTCGACCGGGTTTTACCGGAATTGTAAGAGATGGAACTTTATTGCCGAGTATTTCTGTATATTCGTTATCCATTCCCATTCTGTCGTAAACCTTGCTGCTGTCCCAGATTTCCATATTGATAACAAGATCAATTTTTTCTGTAATCTTAACAGCACCCATACCAAATATTCTTCTTGCATTAATTATTCCTATGCCTCGAAGTTCAATAAAATGTCTTATATTCGGAGGAGCAGATCCAACAAGTGTTTTATTTGAAACTCGTCTTATCTCAACTGCATCGTCAGCAATAAGTCGATGTCCTCTTTTGACAAGTTCAATGGCAGTTTCTGATTTACCGACTCCACTGTCACCTGTAAGAAGAATACCTTCGCCGTATACTTCAACAAGAACACCGTGACGGGTTACTCTTGGTGCAAGCTCAACACTCAGGAAGGCAACCAGAGCAGATATGAATCCACTGGTCTGATCGTTTGTCTTAAGCACGGGCATCTTGTATTTTTTTGCTGCCTCAAGCATTTCAGGCAGAGGATCGATTCCTCTGCAGAGAATCAGACCCGGAGCTCCTTTTGAAAAAAGATTTGAAAGACAGTTTGCTCTTGTTTCCACATCGAACTGTTCAAGAAAAGAAATCTCAGTTTTGCCGCATACAAGAAGTCTTGACTTATCATAATACTCCAGAAATCCGGTAAGCTCAACACCCGGTCTGTTGACTTCTGCAGACTCAACAAGCACAGTATCCGGATCCTGTGGCATTAATACCTCTTCCAGAGACATTTCCTTGATTATTTTTGACATTGTAACCGAAAAAACCTGGGCCATGTTTGCACCGCCTTGTATATCAAAAATTCTGAATACTCAGACTATTTAATTATACATGATTAAATCACTTTTTTAAAGACTATTTGTGAATTTTATAAACGATTGTATATTAATTTTTATTCTGTCAATATTCTCTGCAGACAAAGTTTCAAAGGTAGTGCTGAAAATGTCATCCAGATTTGTACAATGGCTTTCCGGTGAAAATATTACAGATACTTTTTGCAGTGAAGAAGTCTTTGATATTTCGCCCGATTATAATCAGGATCTTTTTACCGGTAAAAACGGATTCGATCGGAATGTTGAATATGTAAAAAAACTGGTCGGCGAAAACAAAGATATTCTTCTTCGATTTTTCACTCTGGCAAACAATCGGCGTGCTCTTATCATTTTCGTTGACGGAATGAGCAATAAGGCTCTGATAGAATCAAGCATAGTTCTTGCATCACGAAGAATGTCGGAACAGTCGTGTATCAATAAATTCTCACCCATTGATGAATTGTCGCAGCTTTTCGGATCAGCTGAAATCTCAAAAAATAAAAGTTTATCAAAAGCTTATCTGTCAGTACTCTCAGGCGATGCTGCAATTATAATTGAAGGTGAATCTGAATGCTTTATTGCAGGCGTGAGGATGATTGAAACACGCTCTGTCGGAGAAAGCCCGAATGAAGGCAGCATTCGGGGACCACATGAAGCATTTACTGAAAATATCAGAATTAATACAGCTCTGCTAAGGCGACGTCTTGCGGATCCGAATCTTGTGATTTTTCCTGCAAAAGTCGGTCAGCGATCTCACACTGATGTGTGCATATGCTATATACGAGGTCTGACGGATGGTGCTCTTGTAAACGAAATAAAAAGAAGAATATCAAATATATCCACTGATATTCTTGGGGACTCGGGAAAGCTTGAACAGTTGATTGAAGCAAACACTTTTTCTGTTTTTCCGCAATCCGGCGGAACTGAGCAGACCGATCTTGCTTCTGCTGCAATATCAAACGGACAGGTAGTAGTTCTGGTTAACGGCAGTCCCTATGCATTGATCTTCCCTGTCACAATTTCAGATCTTATATCTGCAAGCGAGGACACTTACGGAAAATGGATTTTTTCAGGTTTCATCCGACTTTTGAGGTGGACATGCGCAATTATTGCAGTAGCTGCGCCGGCTCTCTACGTTGCAATCATTTCCTATCATCCCGAGATGCTCACAACCCGTCTTTTACTGCTTACTGCATTAAACCGTGTAAAAGTACCTTTTCCTGCACTTGTGGAAATACTGCTTATAGAACTTGTCTTTGAAATACTTCGTGAAGCCAGTACACGAATGCCTCAGAAAATCAGTTCTGCTCTATCAATAGTCGGCGGTCTGATAATCGGTGATGCAACAATAAACGCAGGTCTTCTGAATCCCCTGATTATCATAATTGCAGGTATTTCAACTTTATCATCCTTTGCAGTACCTTCCCATGCGCTCAAATCCACAATAAGGTTCTATAAATATTTTCTCATCTTCTGCGCATCCGTTCTTGGACTGTTCGGCATAACTGCCGGTATGCTTATAATGCTCTCACGTTTTGTATCTCAATACAACTATAATGTTTCTTTTGCCACACCTGTTTCACCTATGAAATTACGACAGATGTTATCCTCTGTTTTCAAAACACCCGAGCGGCTTAATCGAATGCGGAACAAAGCATATAATCCATCTGATTTATTTTCTGCAGGCAAAAAGGAAATCAACAATGAATAAATGCTGCACTATTTCTTCATTTCAATTATTTTCAATAACATGTTTTTCCATGCTTTTTGGTTTGAATTTTTATCCATCAGCAATAAATCACTCTATCACACGTCAATGGCTGATTGCACAGATAATTACAATTTTAACACTGATTCCTCTGACATGGATGATTCTGCAAATTGCCGATAACACAGAGGAACTATCTTTTGAGAATATTCTGAAAAAATTGTTCGGAAAGGTTTTTTCACGAATAATTGCATTTATTCTGTTTATATACTTTATTATTCAAAGCTATAAATTATTGTTTTTTGAATCCAATAAAGTACAGCTGTTCCTGTTTGATAAAACACCTGTTTATATTATTGCTGCTGTTATATTACTTGTATCATTTATTATTACCCTGAAGGATTTTTCTTCTGCTGCAAAGCTTACAGAGCTGCTTGTCATTCCGTGTGCTGCAGTTATTTTTATTTCACTTCTGATTTATTTCAGATCAGCAGATACAAATGAATTTAAAACTCTGTTTACTTCTGATACAAATGGTTTATCGAGTCAGATCATACGCTCTGTGAGTTGTTTTTCAGGCTTTGAAATAATATTGTTCAATGTATGTAAAACACGTAATAATAAAACACGAAAAAAAGCTGTTTTCTCGGGATTTGCTTTATGTTCGGTAATAATTATTCTCTTCACTTTATGTATCACCGGAGTTTTCACGATAAAAACAGCAGCAGGTATGCATTATCCTTTCACTGAACTTGCAAGATCAGTACAGCTCAATCATTTAAGGATTGTAGAAAGATTTGATGCAGTAACAATTCCAATAAATATATCTGCCGTCTGTATTTATATTTCTCTTTTGTTATTCGCATCATCTGAAGCTCTTTCGGCTATCCTTTCGCCATTGAAATTCAGATTTCCCATTGCCGTCTATATTTGTATTTTTATTCCTGTCATTTTTCTGTTTCAGGAAAACATTGTCAATTTAATTTCAAAATACATTATCTTTATTGAATTATTCATCTTATTGATCATTATTCCGCTTATGTACTTTTTATCAATTAAGGAAAAGAAATATGCGCACTAAAATAACAATCGCTTTAATTGTTGCTGTTATTATCTCGATTTTCAGCGGATGCTGGGATATGACAGATGTAAATGATCATATTTTCATACTTGGAATAGGTATTGATAAAGACAAGGATTCACTGCTTAAATTCACATTTCACTATGCTGATCCATTGGGCTCAGACTCAGATCAGTCTTCTGATAAAATCACCTATATAAATACAGCTATCCGAGCTTCTTCTTTGCCTCTTGCAGTACGTGAATTCGTGAGAAATTCCGATGCTGAAGCAAATTTTGAACATCTGCAGACTGTTGTTTTCGGCTCAGATTATCTTTCTGAAATGTCGTTATATGATATAGATATGCTGTTCAGAATGGCTTCTGTAAGAAGAAAATGTATAGCTGTCACTTCAGACACAACGGCTTATGAACTGCTTTCTGCTCAGCTTTCTTCCATATCAACGGCAACAATGATAAGCAGACTTTCAAATCATTATACGTCTTCCAAAAGCAGCACTCAGGAAGGGTATTCTCTTACTTCTATTTATGCAAAAGCATCGGATAATCTGAGTTTTTCTTTGCTTTCCGTCGGGGTTTCTGACAATAAAAACTTTTCTTCAATAAGTGAAACAGACCAGACAGAAAGCAGTAATTTATCTCTTATTGTTTCCGGGTTGAGTGTATTCAAAAGCAGCCGTTACTCAGGTTGTCTCGGATACCCCGAGCTTGAAATAATACGTATTCTTTATGATGAGCAAAACAATGGGAATATAAATATTTTTCGAGAAGACGGTACTTCTGCATGCTACCAGATTATGTCATCCAGATGCACACGCAAATGTAATATTGAAAATAACAAACCTGTATTCAGATTAGACATTGATGCAAACTGTCTTCTGATTGAATCTGAAAACTCAGATTATCAACATGATAAAATTCTTATAGAAAATATAATCAGGAAAAAAATCGAGCACATTTTTATTCTGAGCAAAACTCAGTATGGTCCCGAGATTCTTGGGTTTGAAACTGCTGTCAGACAACAGCATAATACATGGTTTGAAAACAACAGAAACAAGTGGCAGGATTTATATTCTGATTCTGAAATGGAAATTAACATTGAATGCAGAATTTCGTCTTCAGGAATTATAGAATAAAAATATATTTTGTGTCCTTTTACGTAAAAACATCTTGATTAACATAATATATTGTGTTATAATTTTTACAATATATGTTGACTGGAGTGTTTTTATGAGATGCCCTTTTTGCTCTTACCCTGAAAGCAAGGTTATTGATTCACGCCCGACTGATGAGGGCGAAAAAATAAGACGCAGACGTGAGTGTCTCAGTTGCGCCAAACGTTTTACTACCTACGAAATCATTGAAACTGTTCCTATTGTTGTTGTAAAAAGAGATAAGAGCAGAGAACCTTTTGACAGAAATAAGCTTTTAAACGGTATGCTCAGATCCTGTGACAAGAGAAATGTTTCTCTGGATACTCTTGAGAAAGCTGTAACTGAAATCGAATCAAGACTTCAGAACTCTCTTGACCGTGAAGTCACCTCACTTACCGTAGGTGAACTTGCAATGGAGCAGCTCAAAAACATCGACGAAGTTGCATATATCCGATTTGCATCTGTTTACCGTCAGTTTGCTGATATCAACACTTTCATGGATGTTATAAGCAAGCTGATGACCGATAAATAATCTTTTAATAAACCCTTCGATTTCGAAGGGTTTATTTTATTTCATTCTGTGATATAATAATATCTGTAAGGGGTGTTTATATGAAGCGTACAAAAAAAGCTCTGATAGCTGTTCCTGTTGTTCTTGCGGTTTTATTTTTTGCAAACGGATTTGCATCAGATTGCATTTTCAAGGACATATCAGTTTCAATGTATGATGATGTTGCCAGAATAAATGAAACAGATGAATTGATCAGAACACTGTATATTGATGAGCTTGTCGGATATGTGCGCAGCACAGATTATTCAAAGCCACGAAAAGCACTGATTTATTTTGGTGGCGCCGGAGAAATCGCATATAACAGTACAATAAGATATTCTGATCAATTCTCTGATTTTGTATTTGTCTCTGTTGATTATCCGGGCACTCAGGACAGCGGCGGCAAAATGACTCTGAAGGAAATGCAGAACGCAGTCGTCAGAACATACGATTATCTTCAGACTCTTGAATATATAGATTCTGACAGCATATATGTTGTCGGATACAGTTACGGAACGGGCATGGCAACATATCTTGCATCTCAGCGAAACTGCTGCGGGCTTGTTCTTGTTTCCCCTTACAGAGATCTGCTTGATCTGTACGATTCAAAAGTTCCGATATACAGTCTGCTTTTCAAGGGATTTGTAACCGACAATATAAAAACTTATTCGTATGCAAGAAATGTACAGTCAAAAACACTGATCATAACCTCTGAAAAAGATAAAACATTCCCTCCGGAAATTGCTTATGATCTTGCTAATGAGTTCAGCAATGCTCATGTAGTAAAATACGAAAGCTTATCTCACTCAGATTACCTGAAAAATTCTGAAGTAATAAACAAAGTAAGAGAATTCTGCAATTAAAATAAGCCACCTTTCGGTGGCTTATTTTTTATGAAAACAGATTCTTCTGCTTGTTGAAATTTGAATTTCTTTTTTCCGCAGTTTCTGTTTCATCGACAGAAAGTGATCCGTCATCGGAAATGATCAGACATGTTCCCTCTTTTGCACCTTCAGGAATTTCCTGTGTAGGAATGGCAAATTTTGCTCCATCCTTATCTTCGCATATAGCATATATTCCTTCAATTCTGTCAATAGATAATTTTCTCATAATTTTTCTCCTTTTTATCCTTCAATAAATGTCTGTCCGTCAGAATAATAAACCAGTGATCCTTCGATATCCGTTCTCCTGTACTTTACGCCGCAATTATCAAGAATATCTAGTATTCTTTCTTTAGGATGACCGTAAGTATTATCTATTCCACAGCTGATAAATGCATAATCAGGCGAAATATGTCTGATAAACTCATATGAATTTGATTCATTTCCTCCATGATGTGATAATTTAATAAGTTCAACATCAAGATCCGGATACTGTTCAATTAAATCAATTTCGGTTTCGCAGGTAATATCACCGCCTGCGAAAAAAGAAGTATTCCCACAGGTAATAACTACAGCAACAGAAAAATCATTCAGATCAGAATAATCATCTTTTAATGGTGATAAAATTCTCAGATCTGAATCCGATGAAATCTGATATACATCTCCGCACATAGCCTGGATTATCTTCATACCGTCTTCTTTTGCATCAAGTGCCGAATCAAGGAAATCACTGTAAGTGTCATTTGTAGGAATAAGATCTTCTCTTACATTCGGAATAATCAATGTTTCAGCTTTTATCTCATAAAGAACCGTATCAAGACCGCCTATATGATCAGAATGAGGATGAGTGCCGATTACATAATCAAGCTTATCAATCCCCAGATCGTCAATATATTCAATAACCGATCTGCCTTTTCCGTTTTCTCCGGCATCAATAAGGATTGTTTTTCCATCAACTCTTATCAGCGTACAATCTCCCTGACCAACATCGATTGCATGAACTGACATTCGGATATCTCCGGACAGCTCATCATTGTCTACAGAAGGCTCAGGATCCGGCTCACCTGAAAGCTGCGCAAACATCTGGGACCAGCTTGGCAAATTCGATTGAGTTCGAAGCTCTCCTATGGTGAGGATGACGACACAGACAACAATCAGAACAAATACAAAAGACTCCCTTGTTCTCTTTCTAAATCTTTTTCGTTCTGCGACTGTTGCTGCCTTTATTTTTACTTGCTGATTTTCCATTTCTGTTTTTCGATCCACCGGGTTTGTTCACCCCCTGACCGCTTCGCGGTTTGATAAGACAATCTGATGTAAATCCTATAAGATCTGTTCTTCCGCATTTACGCAGAGCACGTTCAACAACATCTCTGTTTTCAGGTTTGAAATACTGAAGAAGTGCTCTCTGCTCTTTCTTCTGCTCAGGTGTTCTCGGAACATAGACCTCTTTAAGTGTATATGGATCAAGGCCGGTATAAAACATACAAGTGGAGATTGTTCCGGGTGTAGGATAAAAGTCCTGCACCTGTTCAGGATAAATCCCTTCTTTTTTCAGGAAAAGTGAAAGCTCAACCGCATCTTTGAGTGTGCTTCCGGGATGGCTGCTCATGAGATAAGGAACAAGATACTGCTTCTTTCCTGCCTGTCCTGTCAGTTCATAGAACTTTTTTCTGAATCTGATATATGTTTCTATGTGCGGTTTGCCCATCTTATCAAGCACCGCTGCACTGCAATGCTCAGGAGCAACTTTAAGCTGACCGCTTACATGATGGGTTACAAGTTCTCTGAAAAATTCATCATTTTCATCCTGCATCAGATAATCAAATCGAATACCTGATCTTATGAATATCTTCTTAACTTTTGGTATAGCTCTTAACTTGCGAAGTATTTTTATATACTCCGTATGGTCTGCAACAAGATTTTTACACGGTGTCGGAGCAAGACATCTTCTTCCTTTGCATACTCCGTTTTTACTCTGCTGATCGCAGGAATTTCTTCTGAAGTTTGCGGTCGGACCGCCGACATCATGAATATATCCTTTGAAATCAGGCATCTGAGTAATTGCCTTTACTTCACGAATAAGAGATTCTTCGCTTCTTGTCGTTATCTGTCTTCCCTGATGGAATGCAAGTGAACAGAATGCGCAGGCACCGAAACAGCCTCTGTTGTGAACAACAGAAAATTTAACCTCTTCTATTGCAGGAACGCCGCCCAGCGCTTCATAGGAAGGATGATAGTTTCTTTCATAAGGCAGTTCATAAACTCTGTCAAATTCTTCCGTGGACAGAGGCGGCTGAGGAGGATTCTGAACAAGAATCATATCTCCATGGCGCTGAATCACTGTTTTTCCTCGTACGGCATCATGCTCGTCCTGCTGAATTCTGCACGAAACTGCATATTCCTTTTTCGACTCGCACACAGCCTCAAAGCTTGGACACTGAGCAACAGACCTTGGTTTATATTCCGATGCAGGAATAAGAACACACGTGCCACGAACATCATTTATCGCCTTTACAGGCTCATATTCTGCAAGTCTGTGAGCAATCTCAAGTGTCTGATATTCACCCATTCCATAACTTAGTATATCAGCACCTGATTCAACAAGTATGGAAGGTCTTATAGCATCATCCCAGTAATCATAATGTGCAAATCTTCTGAGAGATGCTTCAAGACCGCCAATTATAACAGGAACATCGGGATATGCTTTCTTTGCAAGACGTGAATATACTATAGTGGGTCTGTCAGGTCTTCTTCCGGCTTTTCCGCCGGGAGAATAATAATCATCACTGCGCTTTCTCTTTGCGGCAGTATAATGAGCAACCATTGAATCGATGTTACCGCCGCTTATCATAAATCCAAGCCTGGGTTCACCGAAGCGCTTAAAATCATTTTCATTTTTCCAGCTCGGCTGAGAAAGAACAGCAACTCTGAAACCATCTGCCTCAAGAATTCTGCTTATTATTGCAGCTCCGAAGCTCGGGTGGTCAACATATGCATCTGCTGTAACCAGCACGAAATCGACCTGCTCCCACCCGAGCAGGTCGACCTCTTTTTTTGTAACAGGTAAAAAAGCCATATAATTTCACATAGCCCTTCCGACTATAAATTGAATAATCAAATATCAGAACCTTGTTATAGCCTGACAAGGTCCGCTGCAAATTGCAACAGAACGTTTTTCACTATTACTCTGCATCATCGATGTCAAAAGGAAGTGTATTTTCCTCAAAACTTCCATCTATTGCAATAGGCTCTGATGAAGACATATTCATCTCAAGCCACTGAGTTCTTGTCATAAGTACCTTTCGAGGTTTTGATCCTTCATAAGGTCCGACAATGCCACGTTCCTCAAGCTGATCAATAAGCTTGCCAGCTCTTGCATAACCGACACCGAGCTTTCTCTGCAGGAGCGATACAGAAGCCTGTCCTGCCTGAATGACTGCTTCAATGGCTTTCGACATTGTCGGGTCTTCATCGTGGAATCCACCGCCATCGTTAGATGCATCTGCACCCTTGCCTTTTTCATTTTCAGCAGCCTTGCGTTCAATTTCTTCAGTAATGCTTTCATCGTATTCAGCATCGCCGTTTCTCTTAAGGAATCCGATAACATCTCCGACTTCCTCGTCACTGACAAAACAGCCCTGAACACGCTTTGGAGTACTTACACCCATAGGATTATACAGCATATCACCATAACCGATAAGTGTTTCCGCACCGCCTGCACCCAGGATTGTCTGCGAGTCGATTCTTGAAGAAACAGTAAGTGCTATTCGGCTGGGGATATTGTTCTTGATGGTACCGGTAATAACGTCAACAGAAGGACGCTGAGTTGCAAGGATAATATGCATACCTGCAGCACGTGCCATTGCAGCAAGTCGGGCAATGGAGTCTTCAACTTCCTTGGGTGTCGTCTGCATGAGATCAGCCATTTCATCGATAACAATAACTATTTTTGAAAGCTTTTCAAATTCACCGGTCTTCTCTGCAAGTTCATTGTAAGAATTAAGACTTCTTACATTCTTACCCTGCAGCATTTCATAACGCTTTTCCATCTCAACGACAGCCCACTGTAGAACACCTGCAGCCTTCTTTGCGTTGCTTACAACAGGTACAAGCAGATGCGGAATTCCGTTATAGATTTCAAACTCAACCTTTTTCGGGTCAACAAGCACAAGTTTGAGTTCCTCAGGAGTATACTTGTACATAAGACTTATAAGCATTGAGTTTACACAAACTGACTTACCTGAGCCTGTAGAGCCTGCAATGAGAAGGTGAGGCATCTTTGTAAGGTCGCAGGTAATTATGTTTCCTTCAATATCCTTTCCAAGTACGCAGGCAAGAGATCCCTTTGCATTTCTGAACGTATCGGAATCAATGAGTTCACGAATTGAAACAGTATTTCTCTTTGTATTCGGGATCTCAATACCGACTGCAGCTTTTCCGGGAATAGGTGCTTCAATACGTACGGACTTTGCCGCAAGCCTCAGTTTTATATCGTTTGCAAGAGTAGTGATCTTGCTGATTTTAACACCGGGCGCAGGAACGATCTCAAATCTTGTAACAGTAGGACCTCTGCTGATATCAGAAACAGATGCCTTTACTCCGTATTCCTCAAGTGTTGCGATAAGACGCTTTGCATTTTCACGCAACTCAGCTGTCATGTCAATGCTTTCATTTTTAGCTTCCTTCAGCAGATCAATGGGCGGGAAAACATATTCTTCCTTTTCTGCCGGTTTTGATGCCTCGGTTTTAGCTATTTCTTCAGCAACATTTTCTGCCTGCAAAGTTATCTCATCTGCTTTTGTTATCTTTTTTTCGGAAGTTTTTTCGGATGTTTTATTCTGTATCGGCGCACCGACTTTTCTGATAATTTCATCAAGACCCGGGTCTGTCTGTTCAACTTCTTCCTCGGTATTTATTGCTTCAGGCTCATTAACTTGCGTTTTTTGATTGAATGTAGGATTCTGAGGCCCGGTTTCAAGCAAATCAGGCGAAGATCCCAAATATCTGACCTTCGGCTTTTTAGATTTTTTCTTTTCTTCCGGAGCTTCTTCTCCACTGTATGCCTTATAAAGAACTCTGTACTTTTCGTCAAGTTCTTCATCAAATTCATCATTTTCTGCAAATTCTTTTGATTTAATCTTAGAATTACGCTTTGATTTTACAGGTGCATAATCCTCATCGTCATCAACAAGCATATTTGCACCTTTTTCACTTTCCTCTATCAATCTGTAATGCTTTTTTCTATCATTAATTCTGCGTTCTCTGTCTGTATCCTGCACTGCTTCTTCTCTTCGAGTGCGTTCTTCGTTTACTCTTATTTTTCTTTCCTCAAGCATCTCTTTTGCACCGTCAAAAGGTTTTGAAATAAGCTCAATCAGCTGAGCAACAGATGTTTTTGTTGTAATCATTACGAACACAAAAACAGAAAGAAGCCAAATAATTATTGCGCCTGCTTTGCCCAGATATTTAACTGCAACGCCTCCGGTTGCACCGCCGAACGCACCGGCACCGGAATGATTTTTTCCTTCTTCACGGCAGACATCTATTATTTCTTTTGCCGAAAGATCATTTGCGTTCTTAACAGTGAAAGCAGTTATGCCTGCAGAAATCAGCAGAAGCAGAACAAAAAGCCATACAGATCTGACAGCAACAGTTTTCACAGGTTTTTCCTGAGCTATGAAAACTGTAATGATCAGGAGAGAGACAAACCATAAAACTGCAGGAAATCCAAAGAATCCATAAACAGCAGAATGAACTTTCTCCCATATACCTGACCCTTTAATAAACGAAACAAAAACAAAAAGAACGCAAAGAGAAAACAGAACAACGACCGTAACCTGTCTGCTGAAGGTATTATCAATACTGGGAGCTGTATTCTGCTTTTTCTTTGAAGCAGTTCTCGATGAACTTTTACTTCCTGAAGAACTTCTGCTTTTCATCTGTGATTTTGGAGTATTCTTCGCTCTCGCAGAAGTCGTTCTTTTTTCAGCCATCTGAAATAACCACCTTGTTTTATCCTATCGAAGTTGTGCTGATTATATCACTCAGTGATACAATCTGAGAAACTGAAACATCACTTGTCGAAACAACATCAGTCGGTGAAGCTGCAATTATATTTTTCATGGACTCACCGGTAAAAAGGTTGCTGCCTGTAGAATATTCGATAATTGCAATAACAATGACTACAAATCCCATGGCAAGACAATACCAGCCAAAATAATTAAGTTTATTGTTGTTTACTATCCACTTAAGTCCGATAATCGCCAGAACACCTACGACTGCAGATACTATAACACCTACGATCACATCAAAAGCCGAAAAATTGGAAATTCTCTCTGATGCAGGGGTATCGATAAATTCATTCTTGACATCAAGAAGTGTTGCAGCAAGAACAGCGGGTATACTCATGATAAAAGACATACTGAGCGCAGTGTTCTTCTCAAGTCCGGTTATCATACCAACAGTAGTGGTTGAACCCGAGCGGCTTATGCCGGGCATTGAAGCAACGCACTGTGCAACACCCATTGCACAGGCATTCTTGAGTCTGATTTTTTCGCTGCCAGCTCTGTTCTTTGAAAGATATGTAGAATAAAGAAGAAGAACACCTGTAACAAGAAGGAAAAGTCCTTCAGCAAGAATACCTTTGTCTTCAGAGAAATAAGTGGAAAGATCAGCAAGATTCTTTACCTCTTCCCCGTCCGCAGTATTCAGACCGAGGAATCCGAAGAAAGGAACAAATAACAGTATCGCCCAGGCAGAAGCAACAATAACCATGACCACCATACGCCTTGTATCATTCATCTCGGGCATGGATCGTGCTGCAGCCTTTGCCTTTTCATAAGGCTTCTTTGTAAGCTTAAGCCAGAAAACTTTCAGTTTATCACCAAGGTATCTGAAAATATCTCCGCACATTCTGAAAAACTCAATGATAAGATCACCTATCATTTTGCGATATGCAACAAATACTGCAATCAGGGTTCCGACATGAAGGAACAGAGTGAATGTCTGTGCTCCGTCACCACTGTTGCCTGAGAGATGCTGATAAAGCGATACATGACCGCTGCTGGAAACTGGCAGAAATTCAGTCAGACCCTGAATAATCGCCTGAAAAATAACGTCAAAAAAACTCATTATGTAATCTCCCTTGCAATTCAATAAATACAATATAACTCAAATTATAATATTTTTCAAGAAAATTATGTAAATTGAAACGCAGCGAACCGCCGATGCGTTTCGTAGAGTATCATTCCTTCGATATTATCCTTTCTGATGCAGGCAAAAATTTGCTGTCAAGATACGTTTCCTTACCGCAGAATAAAGACATATCTGAAGAAATTTTCCCTTCCGAGAATGAGTATTCATTACATTCATTACCGATGATGAATCCGCCGGCATTATCCTTCATTGCACCATTATCAAAATACCAGAGAACCTTATTTGTTAACATCTTCGATCCTCCGATTTTGCTCAATTTCAGAATATAGCCATCTTATTGCATCTGAAAGGGAGCCAAGCTCATCGATAAGTCCTTCTTTGACAGCCTGCTCTCCGTCAAGGACAGTACCAACATCAGTAACAAGCTCTCCAACGGTACGGGACAGTTCAAGAAAACGTTCAGGGGAAATATTTGAATTATCTGATACAAATCGGGTAATTCTTTCCTGCATTTTATCAAAATAGGAAAGTGTTTCGGGAACTCCAAGAACAAGCCCGCTCATACGCACCGGATGAATAGTCATTGTGGCAGACGGAACAATAAATGACCTTTTTGCAGACACGGCAAGAGGAACACCAATGGAATGGCCTCCGCCAAGCACAAGTGACACCGTAGGTTTTTTCATACCTGCAACAAGTTCTGCAATGGCAAGACCTGCTTCAATATCTCCACCGACAGTATTAAGAAGAATAATCAGTCCTTCTATTTCCTCTGACTCTTCAACAGCAACAAGCTGAGGAAGAATATGCTCATATTTTGTAGTCTTGTTCTGCACAGGTAGAACCTGATGTCCTTCAATCTGTCCGATTATTGAAATACAATGAAGAATATGCTTTCCATCTGTTGTTGCTGCACTGATATCCTTTATCTTCTTTATATCATCACAGTCAAGAATCTTATCCTGTTCGCTGTCGTCATCATGATTTCTGAACATATAATTCACCTCCGGACTATTATATCCGTTATGAACTTATATATTCACACACAACTTATAATCACTATATCACAATTTAACAATATCTGCAACCTAAAAAGCACAATATTTAGTATGCTGATATGTGTTAAAGGATTGACAAGAAGGTAATTTTATAAGATAATATGTAACATAGAAAAATTATGAGGTGATATCAATGGGCTACACTATTGCGCAGAAAATCATCAAGAACCATTTGCTTTCCGGCGAAATGAACGTCGGTGAGGAAATCGGTCTGCGTATCGATCAGACACTTACTCAGGACGCAACCGGAACAATGGCTTATCTTGAATTTGAAGCTATCGGAGTTCCCAGAGTAAAAACAGAGCGTTCTGTTGCTTACATAGACCACAACACTCTGCAGACAGGCTTTGAAAATGCAGATGACCACAGATATATCCAGAGCGTTGCAAAAAAACACGGCATCTGGTATTCCCGTCCCGGCAACGGTATCTGCCATCAGGTACATCTTGAAAGATTCGGCGCTCCCGGCAAGACCCTTATCGGCTCCGACAGCCACACCCCCACCGGCGGCGGTATCGGTATGCTGGCTATGGGTGCAGGCGGACTTGATGTTGCTGTTTCCATGGGTGGCGGTGCTTACTATATCACAATGCCCAAAATGGTCAGAATCAACCTTAAAGGTTCTCTTTCTCCCTGGGTCAGCGCAAAGGACGTTATCCTCGAAGTTCTCAAGCTTCTCACCGTCAAGAACGGTGTAGGCAAGATCATCGAGTACGGCGGAGAAGGCGTTGCTACCCTTTCTGTTCCGGAAAGAGCTACCATTACAAACATGGGTGCTGAGCTCGGTGCTACAACCTCAATCTTCCCCTCCGATGACATTACTCGTTCCTTCCTCAAGGCTCAGGACAGAGAAGATGTATGGGTAGAGCTCAAGGCAGATGAAGACGCAGTTTATGATGAGACTTATGAGATTGACCTCTCCTCTCTCCAGCCTCTTGCAGCTGCACCTCACAGCCCTGACAATATCATCTCCATCGAAGAACTCGACGGCAAGAAGATCGATCAGGTACTTATCGGCTCCTGCACAAACTCAAGTTACCTTGACCTTATGAGAGTCGCAGCTATCCTCAAGGGCAAGACCGTCCATCCCGATGTCAGCCTCGGTATCGCTCCCGGCTCCAAGCAGGTTTATAATATGCTTGCTCAGAACGGTGCACTTGCTGATATTATTGCTTCCGGCGCCAGAATCCTTGAATGCGCATGCGGTCCCTGCATCGGCATGGGGCAGTCTCCCAACTCCAAGGGTATTTCCCTGCGTACCTTCAACCGTAACTTTGAAGGCAGAAGCGGCACCGCAGACGGTCAGGTTTACCTCGTAAGCCCCGAAACCGCTGCAGTCAGCGCAATCGCAGGTGTATTCACCGATCCTCGCAAGCTTGGTGATGCAGTTGCAATCGATCTTCCCAAGGCTTTCCTCATAAACGACAACATGATTACTGCTCCTGCCCCCGTTGAGGAAATGGACAGTGTTGAAATTCTCCGTGGTCCCAACATCAAGCCCTTCCCCGCAACCGAGCCCATGCCTGCTGAAATCAGCGCCAAGGCTGTGCTCAAGGTTGGCGACAACATCACCACTGACCACATCATGCCTGCAGGCTCCAAGATTCTCCCCTATCGTTCCAATATTCCTTATCTTTCCCAGTACTGCTTCGGCGTATGCGACAAGGAATTCCCCGAAAGATGCAAGGCTGAAGGCAAGGGTATCGTTATCGGCGGCAGCAACTACGGCCAGGGTTCTTCCCGTGAGCATGCAGCTCTCGTTCCTCTGTATCTCGGTGTGAAGGCTGTTATCGTAAAGTCCTTTGCAAGAATCCACATGGCTAACCTTGTAAACGCAGGCATCATCCCCTTCACCTTCAAGAATCCCGATGATTACGATACCATCGATCAGATGGATGAGCTCGTAATCGGCGATGTTCGTTCTCTCGTCGGTCTCAGCGACATCACTGTAAAAAATGTAACCAAGGGTACAGAGTTCACTGTTACCTGCAATATTTCCGAGCGTCAGCGTGACATCCTGCTTGCAGGCGGTCTCCTTGACTACACCAGAGAAAACGCATAAGGAGTGTTCAAAATGGACAAGAGAATTGAAGCTGCCGTTGCGCAGTTTGAAAAAGTTATGCTCAAGCAGCTTGAGCGTGTTGACAGAATGAAGAACGGCGATGATTTCGTTGACTTTGAAAAACTCGACAAGATCATCATAGGTATCTGCGGCGGCGACGGCATCGGTCCTGTCATCACCAAGGAATCCGCAAGAGTTCTTGAGTTCCTTCTCAAGGACGAGGTTGCAAGCGGCAAGGTCGAGCTTCGCTACATCGACGGTCTTACCATTGAGAACCGTGTTGCTGTCATGAAGCCCATTCCCGATGATGTTCTTGCAGAACTCAAGGAATGTCACGTTATCCTCAAGGGTCCCACTACCACTCCCAGAGCAGGCGATCCCTGGCCCAACATCGAAAGCGCAAACGTTGCAATGCGCAAGGAGCTTGACCTATTTGCTAACGTCCGTCCTGTAAAGGTTCCCGATCAGGGCATCGACTGGACCTTCTTCCGTGAGAACACCGAAGGCGCTTACACACTCGGCTCCGACGGCACCAATGTAACCGCCGATCTTGCTGTTGACTTCACCGTTACCACCACTCAGGGTACTGAGAGAATTGCAAGACTTGCTTATGAGTATGCAAAGAAGAACGGCAAGGACAGAGTTTCCATCATCACCAAGGCAAACGTTGTAAAGACCACCGACGGTAAGTTCCTCCGTCTCTGCAAGGAAATCGGCAAGGAATATCCCGAAATCACTACCGATGACTGGTACATTGATATCACCACCGCAAAGCTTATCGACGAAAAGCGTCGTCGTGACTTCAAGGTATTCATTCTCCCCAACCTCTACGGCGATATTCTTACAGATGAGGCCGCTGAGTTCCAGGGCGGTGTAGGTACCGCAGGCAGCGCAAACTACGGCAAGCGTTACTCCATGTTTGAGGCTATCCACGGTTCTGCTCCCAGAATGATGGAAGAAGGAAGAGGCTGCTATGCTGACCCCTGTTCCATGCTTCGTGCAACCGTTATGCTCCTCTCCCACATCGGCTTCCAGAAGCAGGCAGACGATCTTGAGAAAGCACTTGATTTCTGTATGTTTATTGAAAAGAAGCTCACCATCACCGGCCGTGACACCGGCTGCACCTGCAGCGAGTTCGGCGATTACATCATGGAGACCGTTGAGAAAATCTGCAAATAAAGACAAGGAGCTAATAAGCCATGTCAAACGAAAAAATTTCCATCTCAGTTATTCGCAGACTTCCAAGATATTATAGATTTCTCGGCAGACTTAAGGATTCCGGTATAAACCGAATTTCCTCAGGAGAACTTGCTTCACGTATGGGTCTGACAGCATCTCAGATACGTCATGACCTTAACTGTTTCGGCGGATTCGGACAGCAGGGATATGGCTATGATATTGATAAACTGCATTTTGAGATAGGTAAGATTCTTGGTCTTAATAATCGTTTCAAAGCGGTACTTATAGGTGTTGGAAATCTTGGAAAGGCTGTTGCCAGCCATATTTCTTTCCCCGACAGAGGTTTTATTCTGGATGCTGTATTTGACAATAACCCCGAAATCATCGGCAATGAAATCGGGTCTGTAGCTGTCAGAAATGTATCTGAACTTTCTGATTACTGCAATGACAACAAGCCTGATTGCGCTTTCCTCTGCCTTCCCTATGAAAGTGCCGAACCTATTGCAGAAATACTCTATAATTCAGGTGTACGTTCATTCTGGAACTTTTCACATTTTGATCTCACTTTAAAATACGATGATGTCATTATGGAAAATGTTCATCTTACAGATAGTCTTATGACCCTCTGCTACCGTATGAACGAAAATATTGATAAATAATAAAAAATGCAGCCACGAAAGTGGCTGCATTTTTTATCTTTCAAGATCAGAAAAAACAGAAGGCAGCATTTCAATCATATCACAGGGAGTCATTGAACTGACTGAATATTTTTCAGCTGCTCTGTCTCCGCATTCTCCATGAATAAAAACACCGCATGAAGCAGCATCACTTGCATTTTTACCCTGAGCTCTGAGTGAAGAAATCAGACCTGCAAGCACATCACCGCTCCCACCCTTTGCCATGCCCGGATTTCCCGTAGTATTGACAAAAACTTTACCGTCAGGGTATGCAATAATTGTATTAGCCCCTTTCAGAACAACAATTATATTTTTATGCTTTGAAAAATCAATGGCTGTTTCGAGTCTGTTCATTTGAACTTCTTCTGCCTTTTTTCCCGTAAGTCTTCCCATTTCTCCGGGATGAGGAGTAATGATAATTTCCGCTTTTGCTTTTGTTAAAATATCAGGATTCTGAGCAATACAATTAATTGCATCTGCATCAATAATAAGAGGGATTTCAGCATTTTCTGCAACCAGTTCAACTATCTGTTTCGCTCTTTCACTTACGCCGATACCGCATCCGATAAGGCATGCTGTAGATGTTTTCAATTCATTGAGAATATTTGTTTTATCGGTTTCATTAAGCTCTTGAATGTCAGACTGCAAAGCAAGAAATGTTGTATCGGGTACATGTGAAGCTACAACAGGAACACATTTCTCAGGAATTACAGTTTTCACAAGTCCTACTCCGGAACGGACTGCTGCTCTGATTGCAAAAACAGCTGCTCCCGGCATTGACTCACTTCCGCAGATAACCAGAAGTTTTCCGTAATCCCCTTTATGAGTATTGTTTTTTCTCGGCGGAAAGCATAATCTTGCATTCTGAAAATCAAAGACCTCAATACAACAATCTTTATTTGATACACATGATATATCTATTCCAATGTCAGCAACATGGACTTTACCGCAATTCTGTGCACCTGGATAGATAATATGACAAGGCTTCTTTGTTGTAAAAGTTATGGTTGCATCAGCTTTTACCGCACTTTTTTCAGCACATCCGGTATCTGCATGAACTCCACTTGGTACATCAACTGCTATAACCTTTGCTTTAGATATATTTACGTGTTCAAATATCTCAGAAAGATTTTCATCAAGCGTTCCGTTAAATCCGGTTCCGCATACTGCATCAATAATAATATCTGCAACCTGTAATGTCCTGAAAAAATCCTCTCTGTCTTCCTGAACGTTATAAAGCAGACATTTTATCTTTGCTCTCTCTGCTCTGCCAAAAAGATCAATGGCATCCGGTGTTGTCGGATATCCATGAGTCAGAAGCATTCTTACCTTTGCTCCGTTTTTTGCAAGCAGCGCTGCAACAGCAAAACCATCTCCGCCGTTATTTCCTCTGCCGCAAAGTACCGCAACACTTTTTCGTGCTGCATCATAATTTTCAACTGCAAACTTAGCAACAGCAGCTCCTGCCCTTGTCATAAGCTCAATATGCTCTGTTCCTTCATCCACACAGCGTTCTTCCACAAACTTAGTCATCTGTGAATTTAAAATCATTTGTATCACCTCACATTAAATAAGCGCACAGTGTTCTGTGCGCTTATTGATTATCAAAGATCAGGAAAAACTTCCTTATGCAGACTTCTCTTTACAAAAGGCTTCAGTGCCTTGCCGATTCTTTCACTTGACTTAATAACAACAATTGTTCTGCCGATTGAAACATGACGGAAATCAAGATATAGATCGCCTTCACCAGAGTAAGTATCCGTATAAATCAGCTTGGTTACATCTTTTTCGCCTGCAAACTTGCCTGATTCATAGATTCCCATATCTTCAACAAGTTTTACATCGAATGCAAGCATTCTCTTTCTTTTCTTCTTTGCGATTATCTTATCGATGGTAAGATCACCGTTAACAAATGTGTATTCATACTCGATGGAAAGATTTCTGATAAGACCAATCATCATGATGAATCCAGCAAGATAAATCAGAACCACAAATGGAAGGAGATTTACAATAACTACTCCAAGCCCAAAGAATAAAGCAAGCAGGAAAACAAAAAGAGTAGGTAAAAATATACCTAAAAACATATACAGCAAAGCTTTGAGATAGTCCTTCGCCTCAAACTTTTTCTTGATAATCTGTTCAAAAACAACATCCGTGAACATTAAAAATCCTCCTTATCAATGCTTGTTATATTATATCACAAATAAAAGATAAAGACAATGTAAATATTAAATTTTTCAAATTAATTCATAAAAAACAAAGGCCGCAAAGTCTTGCAGCCTTTGTTTTTTTATTTTACTTCAAGCTGTTCCATTGCTGCAACAACCTTCAGGCTGTATGAAGTCTGAAGTGTTCCTTTTTTCCATTTTTTTGATGCAGCACCTTCTCCAAGATTATAGCACATAAGCACCTTATGAATATCGGAATGTTTTGCTGTATACCTTGAAAGCATATAAACTCCCGCCTTGGTATTTTCCTCGAAATCAAGAAAATTTTTGACGCCTAATTTTTTGCTCAAAAATTTGTGATTCCCCTTGTTTATCTGCATTATACCGTAATCATTTGTTTTGGATTTGACTGTTTTTCTGTATCCGCTTTCGACCTTCATCAAAGAGAGTACCATCTCAAATGATACATTATATTTTTTACATACTGTTCTGACGTAATCCTGCTCTTTATCAGAAAGATTTATATTATAATATCGGTCGCTCCCAATATACTTTACAGAATAAGATACAGCATTTTCATTGCAGGGTGCAAGTGTGTCGAACAATGCAGTCTGTGTTGCATTCCCTGCTGTCCCTGACACTTTCAACCCGGCAGTTTTCTGAAAATTCTTTACAGCAGATTTTGTCAAAGGTCCATATTTGCCATCAATATTACCACTGTAATACCCCAGATATGCAAGCCTTGTCTGAAGCTTTTTGACCGATGTTCCTTTTGAACCATATTTAAGCGGCTTGTAAACAGCAGTAATCAATGATTTGGGAACAGACTCTGCTTTCACAGGCATAACATGAGCAGATGAGAAAAAAGCAAGTACAATAAATAATAAAACCAGTATTCTTTTCATAATTAATCCTCCTGAGAAAATATATGCACAGAAGCTTTTGATTATTACCTTTTTCCATAATTTATTCAATGAAAAATATATGCCTGTCATGTTAAAATCAATCACGAAAGGAGTCGATATATGTTTAAAGGCAAATTATTCAGATCAATTATTTTTGTGCTTGTATTTCTTTTCATTATGTCTTCATTGCCTGTATTCTCCGTGCAGGTCAATGCAGCCTCAGCCTACCCTGCCGGAAAAGTTACAACAGCATCAGGACAGCTGAACATTCGATCAGATGCCACCACATCATCAGCAGTTTTAAGCAGATTAAAAAACGGAAGCTTCATCACTCTCATATCAAAAAACGGATTGTGGTGGAAAATAAAATTCGGTAAAGATAAATTCGGATACTGTCATTCTTCGTATATATCCCCTGTTGCCTCAAGCAAGAATGTATCTGTAAGCACACTTGGCGGATCGCTGAATGTACGAACCGGTCCATCCACCTCTTACCCGGTTAAAACAAAGCTAAAAAACGGAAGTGACGTAGTAAAGATATCAGATCACGGAAATTTTTCAAGAATACTGTATGACGGAACACAAATCGGATATGTAAGCAGCAATTACATAAAAAGCAGGAATACTTCTGAAATTCGTCTTTCTGTCTCTGATTACAAACAAACCGACCCGAGATGGTCAGATATAAAGCTTGGTTCTTCCGGCAAAACCATTGGCAGTATCGGATGTACCACTACAGCTCTGGCAATGGCTGAAAGTTATCGTAAAGCCTCGGTAATCACTCCTGATGTAATGTCCCGAAGATTGACTTATTCTTCATCCGGATCGCTATACTGGCCCTCAGACTATACTGCAGTAACAAACTCGAAAGATTATCTTTATACTATCCGTGGTCTTCTCCAGAAAGGAAAACCAGTAATAATCGGATGCAAAAAGAACAACGGAAGCCAGCACTGGGTTGTTGTTACAGGTTACAACGGAGGCTCTGTCAAAGCACAGAATTTCTACATCAATGACCCCGGAAGCAAAAGTCGTAGTACACTTGATGAATTTTTAAGTATTTATCCTAATTTTCACAAAATCGTCTATTATGTATAATAAAAAAAGAGCAGCATATCGCTGCTCTTTTTTATTATTTTTCTCTCTCTATAAGCATGATAATAAGTTCTTTAAGAAATTCATTTTCATAAGGCAAAATTGAAAGCTTTTCAATGGCACGGTCAGAAAGGAATCTGACATCTTTCCTCGCCTGATCAATTCCTTTGATGGCAACATATGTTGATTTGCTGTTCTTTTCATCACTGCCTACGGGTTTGCCAAGCTTTTCAGTTGAGCTTGTTACATCAAGTATATCATCCTGAATCTGGAATGCAAAACCTACATCAGCAGCAATCTGTGCAATGGTATTCTGCTCGTATTCTGATGCTCCTGCAAGTATTGCACCTATCAGCATTGCACTTTCTATCAGTGCGCCGCACTTCATTTTATGGATGAACTCGATTGTTTCAATCGGAACAGTTTTGTTTTCAGATTCAATATCCGCAACCTGGCCGCCAACCATGCCATATATACCTGCTTTATAAGCAAGTATCTGCAGCGCCTTTGCAGTTTTATTGCTTATTTCAATATCAAACGCACGTGTTGCAATCTCAAAAGCATAGTTGAGCAGTGCATCGCCTGCAAGAATTCCCATTGTTTCACCATATACTGCGTGAGTGGTTTTTCTTCCTCTTCTGTATTCATCATTATCCATTGCAGGAAGATCATCGTGCACAAGTGAATACGTATGAATAAGCTCAAGCGCTGTCATAAAGGGCTCAACAACTTTTCCTTCTCCACCGAAAAGTCTGTATGTTTCCTGCATGAGCATCGGTCTTAATCTCTTTCCTCCTGCAAGAACACTGTAATTCATTGCTTCAATTACTGTTTTCTGGTAACCTGTTTCTTCAGGCAGATAATTCTTTATTATATTTTCAATTTCTGCAATTCTTTTTTCCATTTCAGATTTCATATCCATTTAGATATCTCCTTTATATTCTGACTTCATAGATATAAGCGTTTCCTTTTTTACCAATTCGCTCAAGCACACCTATCTCACTCAGAAGATGCGCTGTAATGCTCGCTTTATGGGAATCAATATCCGCACACAATGCAATGTCTTTTACAGTAAACCGATCAGGAAGTCCTTCCGGTATGAATATTCTGTACCCTTCAAGCCCACATATATATATTTCATCATTAAGCTTTGTGGGCAATCTGTCGCTTCTGAAGTATCCTTTCGGGCTGCGCTGTTTTTTCTTTCCGTATTTCGGAACTTCTCCTCCGTATATTCTTGTTTCCTGAGCATCGATGAGCATTAGGCAAACAGTCAGCTTCTCATCATGAAGAAATTCCTTTATCCCCCACAGTTCATCTATCGCACTGTAGATATCTCCATGTTTAGGTGATTTTCTTTTTGAAGTAACCGCACCTGTACATTCATCAACACAAATAACAGTTTTATTGACAATTATCGGATGAACAACCGTAACAGGAGCAACACTGAGAAACTGAGAAAGCTTCTTTTTCATTTTGGAAAATGCCCGTGTCTGAATTTCTATTATTCCATTTTCGCCCACAATATCGGCTACAAAATCGCCGACATTAATTTCCTGACATTCTCCATGAGGTTCAAAATACAGTTTTATTGCAGCATGAAGTGATTTTTCGCTGAGCGTGCCTATTGATGCTCGTTCACGTGAACTTTGGGCAATGCATTCACACGCCCATGCAAATCGTTCAGCATCCAAATTTATCGCCTCTATTCATCGTAAAGACCAAGCCTGATTTTCCATTTCAATATCCTTTTTACTGATTCATCAAGTCTGTCTTCAGATATTTTCCCGTTGTTCACTGCATTCAGGAGATTATCATATGCATCTTTTGGGTCAGAAGGAAGACACAGCATATCTATTCCTGCACAGAAAGCCTGAACGCAGGGATCCTCTCCATCACAGAATTCAATAATCGCACCCATATCAAGTGCATCTGTAAGAATAACACCGTCAAATTCGAGATAATCTCTTATCAGAGAAATACATTCCGGCGACATGGATGCAGGGTTTTCCCCATCAACTTCATCAATTATTGTGTGTGTAACCATTATTGAATCTGCACCTGCAGCCACACCATACTGGAACGGTATCAGATCTGATGCCTTAAGTGAGGCAAGACTCAATGTATTATGATCAAGACCTTTATGGGTATCACCTTTACTGTTGCCATAGCCGGGGAAATGCTTTATGGAAGAACCAACCTGATTTTCTTTCATTGCTTTTACAACTTCAGAAACATATTCACCTGTTAATTCTGCATTTTTTCCAAATGCACGTTTATACATGAAAGCGGAACTATCAGTTACAACATCAGCAACTGGTGCAAAATTCACGTTAACTCCATATGTTTTAAGGAATTCACATTTATTGATCGTATCATCTCTGACTTTTTCAAGACCACCGATTTTGTAAAGATCCTGAGGCGATTTGTACTTTTCTGATCGAAGCTCTGATATGGAGCTCATTCTGACAACTGTTCCACCCTCTTCATCGACACAGATAAGAAGCTTTCCACCTGCTGCTGTCTGAAGTGAAGATGTCATATCTTTTACACCGTTTTTGGTTTTACTTTCAAAATCGGCTTTGAAAAGAACAACACCGCCAACTTTACACTCGGAAATAAGGTTTGTAAATTCCTGCTGATTTCGTCCGTTTGAACGGATAAGCAGCAGCTGTCCTACCTTTTCTTCCGTTGTCATTGACTCAAGAAGCGCCTGGGCTCTGATATCGGTAATATCCACGGGAGAAACAATAATATTGGTTATGTTGTCTGTATCGGTCTGCTCTGTCATTGTATTTACAGAATTCTGTTTTTTCTCTGCTCCGTTAAGAACAGCAAACAGAATAAAATTGCCTATAATTATTGCAAAAATAATAAAAACAACAACTATTTTCTTTGTTATTCCACGATGTTCATCTTCTGCATGATATAAAGCATTTGCTCTGTCAGCATTTCTCTCTCTTTGCATACCGGAATAACCTGATGTCCGACTTGCAGGTCTGTAATCATTGTAGCGTCTTCTGTCTGCATTTCTGTTATAATCATCATTGTATGATCTGTCATTTCTGCGAGGACGATAGTCATCCTCATAGCTTATGTATCTTCGTCTGTCTGAATCATTATATCTTCTGCGTTCATTGCTTTGTCTGTATCTTTCAGGCATATCTACACCTCCGAATGCTTTCTTTATTTTACACTACAGCAGGCATTCATTCAACCTGATAAAGTTAAATAAATATATTTTTTAAATCTGATGCTTTTACGCCGAATATATGATAAAATATATTTTAATCTTCTACATATGACTCCCGGGTGATTACATGAACAGTAAAAAATTCAAAAACAAGGTGCTCTGTTTATCTGATACGGTATTCACAAGAAACAGCAATCGTGCAATCAGATCACTGAAAAAATTATATAATCATGCATCCTCATCAGAGCTGCTTGCTTTTCTGTCTTTTTATCACGGGTTGTGTGAGAAGAAACTCGGAAACAAGGACACAGCTGAGGAATTATTTCTTAAATGCATTTCTGTCGCTTCAGAAATGTCAGATATTAAATCCGAAGCCTGGATGCAGCTTGGCAATATTTATTCAGACTCAGAGCTGTATGAAAAAGCTTGCGATGCATATATCAACGCTGATAATCATACAGAAAACAAAGATTTGAAATATAAAGCAAAATATCAGCTTGCGCATTCAAGAATGCTCAGCGACACCGTATATGATACTTCTCTTTTTATCGAACCATACAATTACATGAAGGAGTTGACCGATAAAAACCATACGGTTGCCCCCGAATATATCATGCGTGCTTGCTGCATTGCTGCACATGCATGTTTCTGCATCAATCAATTCAGCAGCAGTGCTCAATTCTGCCTTAAAGCTCTCGAATTTCAGGATAAAGTCGATTTGCCGGATGTACTTACAAATTGCTGCGATATGCTCTGTGACTGTGCTGTTCAAAGCTGGAGTAATTCATTGATATCAAAAACTGCAAAGCGTTCTTACGATGCAATTTCTTCTGTTGCTGAAAGGAATGAAAAAACAGAACATATCAGGCTTATCTACAGTCTTTCACTTATACGAAATCAGGATTATGATTTATCCGCTGAAATCCTCAATCAGATAAATCATAATGTATTGTCCCCCGAAGCAGAAGTCTGTTATAATTATTGCAAAACTGCAGTATTACAGAAAAATAAAAATGCCATTTCATTGAACTGCAGCTTTCCGGAGAATAATATTGATGATTTTCTTGTTTTCACTGAATCAATCATTGATAAAGGATTCCCTGAGGCAGGTGCACTGATTTATAAAAATGCACTGGAAATATATTCTTCCTGCCGTACACTGCTTCTTCGTCCGTATGCATCCCTTCTGTATAAACTTGAAAGATTTGCAGAAAGTGCTCATATCTATAACGAACTTATGAAGGAAGAAAATGATCCCGTATTGTACAGAGCTTCATCACTTGCTAATCTGAAATGCGGTAATGTTGACACTGCAAAAATACAATTATTGAAATATATTGAAATATCAGATCACAGCAGAGAATCCCTTGTACTTTCCTCATCCCTTGCAATTGACGAAGGTTATCCCTCAGATTTCTGTGCATCCTTATACAATGAACTCATATCGGATATGGAAAAAGAAAAAACATCAACGGAAGAAATCGTTGATGCATATAATCGGCTCGGTATATGTCTGTACAGATGCAACGCACCTGTAACTGATGAAATCAAGGCTTTTGAACGTGCAGCTTACCATGCAGAAAACAATTCAAAGCTTGAAAAATCAAATCTTCATGCAGTAATATTATGCAATCTGGCTGAATGTCATATGAGAAATAATGATACTGATAAATGCTTTGAGATTTACTCTCAGGCAGATAAGATTTTTCAGAATACCGATAATGTTGATCTTATTCAGTATTCATCATGTTTAAAGTTCATTTCCGATATACATCTTATGAATAACGATATTGAAAGTGCTGAAAAAGAATTGAAGCGTGCCATCCTTCTGCTTGAACCTCATGCCGAAGGCGATCCTGTTATTTCACGTCAGCTTTCCCTTTGTCTTAATACCCTCGGCACGCTTTACTTCAAGCAGAATAAGCCTGAGCTCGAAATACCCGAATTAACAAGAGCTATAGAACTTGTCAAGGATTGTCCCCCTGATTCGATTTCAATGTCACTTCTCTATTCAAACCGTGGCGAAGCATACGAACGAATCGGGAAATATGATCTTATGGCAGAGGATTATACTGTTTCACTTGCTTTGTCTGACTTAAGTGAAAATGATCCGATCAATGAGCCGGATACATTTGTTTCGTGCGCTGCAAAATGGCTTTCCATAGGCAGATATCACGAGGAAACCCAGCGTCATGAACAGGCAATCAACGATTACAAGGCTGCATTGAATATTCTTAAAAACATTGACACCGCAAAGAATTCTGATGCAAATGAACTTGTTGCGTTTGCGTATTACCAGCTTGGAAATGCATATTGCCACAATAATATCAGGGATTTTTCTTCAAGTCTTTCTTCCTACACAAAATCCATTGATATTCTTGACTCTCTTCCCTCTACTCCATCGAGAAAAATTCACCTTGCTTCCACCTACGATGCAAGAGCTGCTTTTTATGAAGTTTTCGGTGAACATCAGCTTGCTCTTGCAGATTATGAGAAAGCAGAAAATCTTCGATCTCTTATTCTGAGCGAGATCGACTAAAACAATTTACTTACAGCTGCACATACTGCAATGAACCAGTGTGCAGCTGTTCTTATTTCCGGCCACAATATACCCATTGCCCTGTCGACTGCTTTTCCACTTTTTAAAATCATTCCATAATCGGTCGCTGTATTATCATTCTGTATCCCCAGTAATGTGCTGCCCGCTGATGTAACTTTATATATTCCTGCTGCGGCTGTAATTATCATCAGTGTCACAAAAAAAGATACAATAAATCTTCTGGCGTATAGTTTCATTCAATCACTCCTCTATGTACTGCTCCAGCATTGAAATAAGAGAGGTTGAAAGTAAATGCGCAGAATATTGAGCTTCTTCCAGGGTATTGACCTCTGTACCGAATTCAACAAGAATGGAATTTCTGGTCATATGCATATTATATCTGAAGGGTGCAAAATATAACGGTCTTGCAAGCCCCGGCCAGTCTTCTGTCAGTTGTTTCTGCAGTCTGAGAGCAAATCTCAGATTATATTCCCAATCAGGGAAATCAAGGTCTCCCTCATCGTCGCAGCCGCTTATAATCATAATCTGAGCGGCTTTTCTGCCGTCTATAACTGCCGTTGGCTTTACTTTTGTTTTGTCATTTCTTGTTATAGAATCTCTGTGAACATCAATAACAACATCAATCGATGGATACATTTCAAGATATTTAGATATGGTATCTTTAGCCCTTGTATATGCACCGTTATATTTGGGATAATCATGCTTTACCGTTACATGAAGTGTTTTTATCCCCGCTTCATTAAGTCTTTCTGATATTATCGCTCCAACAGATACTATATTATTTTTTTCATCAGTATTACGCCACTCTGTATTTGTGTCATACCATTTCCGGTCCTGCATTGCATAACATTCTGTTGTATGTGTGTGAACAATCATTACCTGATAATCACTGTTTTTTCTTATGGAGCATTCAGGCTTTTCTTTCAGTATTTCGCTGATATCAATACCATGATTTTTATTTGTATTTTTTACATATATCTTTCCATGGTTTATTTTACTGCTGATAAGCTGTTCCTCGCTTACGCCTTTTATATTTTCTCCCGTCGGCACAGTGGTGGTCATTTTTGTTGTGCTGCAGATTGTGGTGGTTGAACACGAAGTAATTGTAGTATTGTTTTCCGTTTTTTCAGTTGCAGATGTACCTGTAAAATAGCTTATTCTTGTTTTTTCACCTGAATAGTCTGATACTCCGACAGAATACAGCGCAGCATTTTCTATCAATGTTACAACATTACCATCATTTTCAATATATTTATTAATCTCAGATACTGCGGCAAACAACAGGCATATAGCCAATAAACGTCCGATCACTTTTATTGTTTTTTTCATCGTCTGATTACACCTCGCATAGTTATATGCAATAAATATGCAAGGCTTCAGTTATCTATACCGCATTGTAAAGATCTTCAGGATCATAATCAGGATGAAGTGCTTTATTTATTGATAAAGCAATAAATTTTGATGCCCTGCTTATAATCAGGTCAATTTCACGTGGTGTTACTATCATTCGCTTTGCTTCACTGCGCTCATCTTCATTATTCCTTTCTGCTATAATCTCAGCATCAACCACAGTCGGAACACCAATAGCTATAACCGGCAGATTCAATGTTTTCATGTTTATTCCCGGTCTGTTGTTGCCGACTCCTGCTCCCGGGGATATTCCGGTATCGCACAGCTGAATTGTACATCCAAGCCTTGACAGACTTCTTGATGCCAGTGCATCCACCGCTATTACTGCAGCAGGTTTTATTCTTTCACATAAAGCTCTGATTATATCCAGGACTTCTATTCCTGTCTGTCCAAGAACACCCGGTGCAATGACAGCTGTTGATCTCAATTCTGTAAGTCCCTCAATGCGTTCAAATTCTGCCTTAAGATGTCTTGTCGCAAGAACTCCCTTCACAGTCATCGGACCAATAGCATCGGGTGTTATGGACGAATTTCCCAGCCCTGCAACAAGAACTGTTCCATTTTCAGGCAGCATATCTCTTATTTTGTCTGCAAACAAATTAATGCTTTCATCATCGCAGATCATACTGTCACTGATTGACTTCGCAGAAAATGTAACGTAATTTCCTTTAGGTTTACCTGTACTTTCTGCACCTTTATCATTAAATATTCTGATTTCATCAATTTTAAATAATCCACTTAATTTACTTGAATGTTCTATACCTGAACATTTTTCATCAGTAATCATTTCCAGCGCAAGATCTGTTCTGTACTGCAAAAACATCAACTCCTTCATTTATAATTTCCAATAAATGAATAATATATTCAAAAAAGTGGGGTCATATGACCCTACTTTTTAATCATGCTGTATTGGAGGTGTGTTTTCGGTTATGGGCAATATTCTGTATCCTTCTGCCTGAAGATACTCTATTATCTGCGGCAGCGCCTCAACAGTTGTCTGTTTGCTGCTTCCTGTGTCATGCATAAGAATATCAATTATATCCTGATTTTTTGAATACTTTTTTATATTGTTGACAAGCTTTTCTACAGGTACATTCGACCCTGTTGCATCCTGGCTGTCAACATTCCAGTCATGATATATATATCCCTTTTCACGAACAGAAACCTTAAGCTTGTTCATAATGCCCTTGCAATATTTACGATGTACTGTATTGCTTGACCCACCGGGGAATCTGATTATTTTTGATCTGACGCCTGTAATGTTGTACACCTTATCATCAATTTTCTTTAAATCTGCAAAATAAGCTTCTTCACTTTTATATATTTTTGAATATGTATGTGTGTGTGCGTGCAATGCTATTGTATGACCACGGTCGACGATCATTTTATACTCATTATCCATATTCTTTTTGCTTATTACAAAAAATGTAGCTTTAACACCATATTGATCGAGGATATCAAGAATCTTTCTGGTGTTATTCGAAGGGCCATCATCAAATGTGAGATAAGCAATTTTTCCTGTCAGATATTCACTTGATTGTGACGGTAATCCCGTTTCTGCGATCGTTGTAGATGTTGTTGTAGTGGGTGCAGGTGTTGTAGTTGTTATTTCATGGGTCGTCTGAACGGTTGATAAAATTGTTTCTGATGATTCTGTTGTCATTTCAGACATCTCTGCGGGATTGAAAACTGCCTTTGTATCTTCTCTGAGTGTGTATGTCAGAACAAAAACAATACAAACCAATGCAAAAATAAGTACAACTACAAGTACAGGTTCATTTTTCTTTTTATTCATATAGATCCAACCTTATTATTTATACTATAATTTTACATAATTCTCACAAAAGTGCAAGTTCCATTATCGTAACAAATTGTAAAAAACTTGTTATAAAAAACATCCAACAAACTAATTGACATAATTTAACTGATATATTAAAATATATTTAAAATAATTAAGGAGGAGAAAATATGGATAAAATTATTAATTCTCTGTCTGTATTCCTTACTGAGTCTTCAGCAACTGAAGCTGTTGAAGAAGCATCCCCTCTTTCCAGCATTGTCACAATTTTAGTTGCTGTAATAATTGCTTTTGTTGCTTTGAAAATTTTAAAGCATACTGCAAAAACAATATTTGTTATCGCAGTTGTCGCTGCAGGTGTTCTGCTCCTTACGGGCATCATCGATTTTGCTATGATCAAATCCGCAGGCTATACTATCTGGGACTGGCTTCTTAAGACCGATCTCTATCATGAAATAACCAACAAAATAGGAAAATAAAAAAACAGCCGCATATGCGGCTGTTTTTTACATCTCTATTGTTTTTGTCGCTGTGTTCTCGCAGAATTTTTCATCGTGTTCTATAAAAAGCAATGTGGGATTGTATTCTCTGATAAGATCTTCTATCTGAATTCTTGAAATGACATCAATATAATTCAGCGGTTCATCCCAGATATAGAGATGTGCTTTCTCACAGAGGCTTGCGGCTATAAGCGCCTTTTTCTTCTGCCCTGCCGAAAACTCTTCCATTCTTTTATCAAACTGAGTTCTTGCAAAGCCAAGCTTTCTGAGTATCGCCTTGAAGAGACTTTCATCAATGTCTCTCTCCCTGACAAAATCTTTAAGATCTCCATTCAGGAAAGAGGCGTTCTGCGGCACATAGGAAATTTTTATGCCGTTTGCAATGTTAATGGTTCCGCTGTATTCTATATCCTGACCGGTTATAAGCTTTACTATGCTGGATTTTCCGCAGCCGTTGCTGCCTTTCAGAGCAACTCTCTCGCCGCTGCTTACTGAAAACGTTATACCGCTGCACACCGTTCTTTCGCCATAACGTATGGACAGACCGCAGATATTTATAAGATATTTTGCGTGGTGAGTAAGCTGTGAGATTTTAAGAGAGTCTGATTGCTCAAGATTTTTAAGCAGCTTTGACTTCTCTTCGATCTCATCATTCTGCCTGCGCTCTATATTCTTTCTTCTCTGCTGCATTGCTTTTGATTTTGCGCCGATGTACGCTCTTCGGCTTATGGATTTTTCAACCTTGGTGCCTACTGTCCCAATTTTCGTCGCTTCAATACTGTCTGCTTTTTCTTTTGTCTGACGAGCAGATTCTTTCAATCGTTTTATATCCTTTTTCAGTCGTTCGTTTTCATTCTGCTCATACTCGTCCTCTCTCCTTTTATTTTCCCACCAGGATGAAAAATTACCCGATTGTACATCAATATTTGCCCTATTGATCGAAAGCACATGATTTACGCAGGAATCAAGAAGAGCTCTGTCGTGAGATATAAGAATATATCCGTTTTTACCCGAAAGATACTGTCCTAATAATTTTCGTCCCAGAGCATCAAGATGGTTTGTAGGCTCGTCTATGAGCAAAAAGCTATTCTCTTTAAGAAACAATGCAGCCAGCATAACCTTTGTCTGCTCCCCGTTTGAAAGCGTATTGAAAGGCCTGTAAAGTATATCCTCATCCACCGCCAGCAGATTGAGTTCTTTCTTTATTTTCCAGTATTCTATATCCTCTGCAATTTCATAAAATATATCTATTGAATTCCATGTATCATCCTTTATCTTATACGGAAAATACTCAAACTTCACAGAAGATGAAATTCTGCCTTCGTATTTATATTCTCCCATAAGCAATCTCATAAAAGTGGTTTTCCCTCTGCCGTTTCGTCCTATAAAACCCAGTTTCCAATCCGTATCAATTCTGAATGACGCATTTTCAAATATATTATCATAGCTGCCTTCATAGGCAAATGTAAGATTATTTACTTCAATTAAAGCCATAAATTATCACTCCCTGAATAAAATAACACCGCAGGAAGACATACCATTCCTGCGGTGACGTATTTTATCGGGTAAAATAAAACAAGTCGGCAAAAACGGCAAACTTCACTGCTGACAACAGAAATAAACGCAAAGGACACAAAAATCCTTTACAAACTGCATTTCTGTTTTAAATCAGACAGCTTATTTGCGCATCTTTCCAACTCCGTTTCATTAAATATCTGTATTTATTATATACGACATATCTGTTTTGTCAATAGAAAAGCCTCGCACCCATTCGGGTGCGAGGCAAAATCATTAAACAGGATGAACCTTGTTTGCAATGTCAGCATGGGCACCGTCGATACCATACTTCTGGTTTCTTCTGTGCTCAAAGAACTTGGTTGCAACATTTCCGAACTGAGCGTAGGAAAGAACGTCCTCTTCCTGCTCATAGAACTCAGCGATCTCACTTCTGAGCTTATCAAGCTCAGGCTCGAGAAGGTCTGCAGGACGGCAGGTGATGGGCTCCTCGTCACCGATGATCTTCTTTCTGAATTCATCGCTGATCTTAACGGGAGTCTGACCGTAGTTGCCCTTGACAAGACCCTTAAATTCCTTTGTGCAGGTCTTG
The DNA here is from genome assembly GCA_045604155.1 of Acutalibacteraceae bacterium. GTDB lineage: Bacteria > Bacillota > Clostridia > Oscillospirales > Acutalibacteraceae > JAISGQ01. The sequence continues at coordinate 3,989 of JAZUNN010000044.1, read as the reverse complement.
TAGCGCTCACCGCTGATGATGTTGAATACTGCCTGAGTACCAACGATCTGGCTGGTGGGAGTAACAAGAGGAGGATAACCTGCATCCTCACGGACTCTGGGAACTTCATTGAGAACCTCGCTGAGCTTATCAAGCTTGCCTGCTTCCTTGAGCTGGGAAACAAGGTTTGAAAGCATTCCACCGGGTACCTGATAAAGAAGAGTCTTGGAGTCAACAGACATGACCTTCGGATTGAGGAGGTTCTTGTCGAGATACTTCATGCGAAGCTCCTCAACATAGTCACGGATCTCAGAGAGAAGAACAAGATCAAGACCTGTATCGTACTCTGTTCCCTGAAGTGCTGCAACCATGGACTCGGTTGCAGGATGGGAAGTACCGAGAGCAAGAGGAGACATAGCGGTATCAACAACATCTGCACCTGCCTCGATTGCCTTCATGAGGGTCATGGAAGCAAGACCGGAGGTGTAGTGAGTATGAACCTGAATGGGAATCTTTACAGTGCTCTTAAGATCTCTGATAAGCTGCTCAGTGCCGTAGGGAGTGAGCAGACCTGCCATGTCCTTGAGGCAGATGGAATCTGCACCCTCGTTTTCGAGAGTCTTTGCATAGTTGCAGTAATACTCATTATCGAAAACAGGACCGGTGGTGTAAGAGATAGCAGCCTGAACATGACCGCCGTACTTCTTTGCGGAAGCGATGGAGGTCTTGAGGTTTCTGATATCATTGAGAGCATCGAAAATTCTGAGAATATCGATACCGTTATCAATGGACTTCTTTACGAAATAGTCAACAACATCATCGGCATAGTGTCTGTAGCCGAGCATATTCTGACCTCTGAAAAGCATCTGGAGCTTTGTATTGGGGCACATCTTTCTGATGGTGCGGAGTCTTTCCCACGGATCCTCGTTGAGGAATCTCAGGCAGGAGTCAAATGTAGCACCGCCCCAGCACTCGAGAGAATGAAAGCCGACCTTATCGAGCTTTTCAAGCATCGGGATCATTTCTTCGGTGGTCATTCTGGTTGCTATCAGAGACTGATGAGCATCACGCAGAATTGTTTCAGTAATTTTAATCTGAGCCATAGCGTCCTCCTTAGCTCAAGGAAATGAGCGGAGAACCGGAGTTGACAGCTTCACCCTTGGAAACGCAGACAGCAGCGATAACGCCGTCTCTGGGAGCAACGATCTCGTTCTCCATCTTCATAGCTTCGAGAATAACAAGAACATCACCGTTCTTTACGCTGTCGCCTGCCTTGACCTTGATGTCAAGAATGGTGCCGGGCATGGGAGCATCAATGCTCTCAGCGCCTGCAACAGGTGCAGCAGCTGCGGGAGCAGCGGCAGGAGCGGGAGCTGCAGCAGGAGCAGGTGCTGCAACGGGAGCAGCAACAACAGGTGCAGCAACAGGAGCAGAAGCAACAGCAGAACCGCCGACTTCCTCTACCTGTACATCATAAGTAACACCGTTAACAGTAATCTTTAAATTCTTCATCTTATTTTATCCTCCGTTTCGGGGTAATTACAGTCTGATATTGGAATGCTTCTTTGCAATGGTACGCTCTCTCTTGCCGGAAAGCATATCAAGAGCAGAAATTACAACCTTGCGGGTATCAGCAGGATTGATAACATCCTCGATAAAGCCCTGAGCAGCAGCTTCAAAGGGAGAAGCAAGGGTTGCCTTGTACTCGTCAACAAGCTTCTGTCTATCGGTCAGGGGATCGCCGGACTGAGCAAGACGGTCATTGTAAAGAATAGCGGTTATGGTCTCAGGTGCAAGAGGTGCGATAACAGCATTGTTCCATGCAACAGACATATCAGAGTTTGCACCTCTGCCTGCCATTGCAACAAATGCAGCACCGTAAGCAGCACCTGTGATTATGGAAACCTTAACAGTGGTTGCTTCTGCATAAGCATGAGCAAGCATTGCAGACTCCTTGACGGAAGCAAAACCAAATGTATCAACAAAGCTAACAACAGGAATGGAGAATGCATCGCAGAAACGAACAAAACGAGCAGCCTTTGCAGTGCTTGCTTCATCAAGCTTTCCGTTTCCGATCTCAGATCTTGTGGCAACGAAACCTACAGTAGAGCCTGCAACAGTTGCAAGGCCTGTTACTGCAGCAACGCCTGCATCCTTAAGAATCTCAACAAAGCTGTCAGCATCAGCAACAGCATTAATTATATCGTATGCAACGTCGCTCTTGCCGATATTTGCAGCAGCACCGGAAAGCATAGCCTCACCGTTTGCGTTATCAGCGAAATCGCAGAGATTTGCAACAGAAAGGTTATTCTGGGGAAGCATCTCAATAAGTTTCTTTGCAGTAAGAACTGCATCAGAAGCAGTTTCAGCAACAATTGAGACATTACCGCACTCAGCAGACTGAGCGATGGTGGGGTTGTTGCCTGCAGTATCGATACCGAAATCGGCATCCTTGCATGCGATAACTACATCAGCACAGGATGCGATAAGAGCAGATGTACCGATGCATGCACCGGTAATTACGGAGATCTGAGGAACAACACCGGAAAGGTTGTTTACCCACTTGAGCATATCGCCATATGCTTCAAGGATCTCTCCGCCCTGCTTGAGAAGTGCACCGTTGGAATCGTAAATACCGACAACGGGAGCACCTGTCTTGATAGCAAAAGAATAAAGTTTCTTGATCTTTGCAGCCTGTGCACGTGAAAATGCACCTGCAGCTGCTTCGGTATTCTGAGCAAATGCATATGTCTGAATACCTGCAATAGAGCCGTATGCGGTGATAACCTCAGCAGGACCATCCCCAGAAATTGCATAGGGGTCAAGCTCTACCATTGTACCCTCGTCAAACAGCTCAGCCAGTTTGCCATACGCAGCAGATTTTGATACTTCACTGCGATAGCTTTCGATTTGCTTAATCCTCTCTTCCGGACTCATTATGAACCTCCGTTCGTGTCGCAGATTATATATTAATCTGAAACCTATAATTATCGGCACAGCCGAATTTCTCGCAATAATATCATAGCACAATATTTGGAAAATAACAAGTATTTTTGATATTTATCCGCAATAATGTACTACTTTCCTTATTTCTATGGTGTATACTCCGTCTTTTTCGGTAAACCCGACCTTTTTAAGGTCTTTTTCGAAGCTTGAATCCAATGTATTTGCTGTAAGAGCATATCTGTTGTCGCCATATGCAAGAGCAGAACGTATTGCCATTTCCGCCATATCGTCCTCAAGGGCGTAAAGCAGCTGCATACTGAGGACTTCACCCTCTGCTTTTACTGCACAAACAGCCTTCTCTTCACCACCGTCAACGGTGGCCATATATTCAAAGCCCTCAAGCTCATGCTCTTCATTGAGCTTCTTTATTCTCTCTTCGTCATTGATAACTTTTACTGTAATCATTGCTTTTCTCCCTTTGCTGCTGTTGCAGTTGCTGCCGCTGTAAGTGAACGAACTTCATCTGCTGTAAGCTCACGCCAGTCACCGAGCTTCAGCATACCCATCTTGACCTTACCTATCATGATTCTTTTAAGACGCATGACTTCCAGCGAGCAATCCTCACACATTCTTCTTATCTGGCGGTTTCTGCCTTCATACAAAGTAATCTGCAGAACACTTCTTTCAGGTGCACGGGAAATTATCATGATATCGCAGGGAAGCGTCTTCTGTCCGTCAAGCATAATTCCTGTCTGAAGCTTCGTTATTGTCTCATCCTCTACCCTGCCTCGTACAGTTACCCTATATGTCTTTGAAACATGACTTCTCGGATGGCTGATGTAATTTGCAAACTCACCGTCGTTTGTCATAATGAGCAGTCCTTCGCTGTCACGGTCAAGCCTGCCTACAGGGAAAACTCGGGCATCTATATCACGTACAAGCTCTGCAACACATTTTCTGCCCTGCTCATCACTCATGGTGGTTATGTATCCGCGGGGTTTATTCAGCATATAGTAAGAATTCTTGCGTGCCTCTTCTGCAATTACCTTTTTACTGCCAACTGT
>JAZUNN010000043.1:0-14183 GCA_045604155.1 Acutalibacteraceae bacterium | reverse complement strand
TTCGAATCCCGACCTCCGTGTTACAAAAAAGAGACAGCACGGATTTCAAGGAAACCGTGCTGTCTGATTTTTTGTGGCGGAGGGGAGGGGATTCGAACCCCTGGCGGGTTGCCCTGTCACTGGTTTTCAGGACCAGCTCCTTAAACCGCTCGGACACCCCTCCGTATTTATTTGCCAAGTTATTTTAACAAATCAAACGCCACTTGTCAACAACTCATTTTCTTAAATCGGGTGATCTTATGAATAAATTTTCTGCCGCTGTCATTTTTGCCTCCCCTCACTCCGGCGGCAACTGCTCAAGAATACTCAGCAGTTTTCTTGATAAAATCAAACTCCCCCTTGACATACAGACATTCAATGCATACAACCTCAGTCCTTTGCCGTGTATAGACTGCGGATACTGCAAAAGCACTGAGCAGTGTGCATTTCATGATCTTGATGAATTATTTTCGTCCATTGAATCATGTGATCTGCTCATTATTGTTTCCCCTGTATACAACATGAGTTTTCCTTCCCCTATGAAGGCTATTCTTGACAGATTCCAGCGATATTTCAATGCACGTTTTTCCATGAATATCAGACCTGCGATAAAGAAGCACCGCAAAGCCGTTCTTCTTTCCGCTGCAGGCAGCGATAAAGAAACAGGCGATATACTGATACAGCAGCTTCAGCAGTCATTCAGTGTTATGAACACTGATCTGATTGCTCATGCTGTTATCAATGGTCTGGATAATTCTCCGTTCAACGCAGATGATGAAAAAATCATTCATTGCGCCATTGAAACAAACAGATCCCTTTCCACTTTCTGACAGCACACTCACACACGCAACACATTTCTATCACATTACTCGTGTACACTATGAGCAATATATTTTGAATGGAGCTGCAGATATGAACAAAATCAGAATACTGGTTGCCGATGATGAAGACCGCATCCGCAGACTTGTTGCGGATTTTCTTTCCCGTGAAGGTTATGAAATAATCGAAGCTGAAGAAGGTATTTCTGCTTTGCAGAAATCTCTGGAAGTTCCTGCTCCCGATCTTCTTATTCTCGATGTTATGATGCCCGGCATGGATGGCTGGGAAGTTCTTTCTGAAATCCGCAAGACTTCCGACCTCCCTGTTATTCTTCTTACCGCAAAAAGCACTGAATCCGACCAGCTTGGCGGCTTCAGACTCGGCGCAGACGACTATATTACGAAGCCCTTCTCCCCCACTCTCCTTGTTGCACGTGTTCAGGCTCTTCTCCGCCGCCGCGGCCGTCTTGCAGAAAAAGGACTGTCCTGCGGAAATATTTATGTTGATGAACTTGCACACGTTGTTTATCTCAACGGCGAAAGCATTGAGCTTACTCCCAAGGAATATGATCTCCTTGTGTTCTTCATGCAGAACAAGGGTGTTGCACTTTCAAGAGAGCGTATGCTCAACGGTGTTTGGAATTATGATTACTTCGGTGATCTTCGTACTGTTGACACCCATGTCAAACAGCTTCGCAGCAAACTCGGTGAGGCAGGTGACATGATCGTAACTGTCAGGGGTATTGGCTACAGATTTGAGGTGAAGTAAGTGAAGCTTCCGATACGTACAAAAATCATTGTAATGCTGCTTGGTATTATTGCCTTGTACGTTATCATTACTCTATGCATCAACTCCGCTTTTCTCAGGGCGTTTTATGTTAACTCAAGGCAACATAATGTCTTTGAAAGCTTTGAAAAAATCAAAGCCTTGGATTACACTGACAACAAAGATTCCAACAAACTGAAAATCGAACTGATTGAAGACAGTATGAACATTCAGATTTACATAATTGACAATGAGTTTCAGGTTTTCTATGCGGGATACAACTCCGCAGATGTTATTGATGAAATCTCCGGCACAGACAGCGGTAGCTGGTTCAAATCATGGACACTTCCGTCAAATCCCTACTATGATTCTCAATCATTGCATATTTCTTCTTTTTCTGAAAAGCCCAAATTCACCATACGCACAAACAACCGTCTGAGTACTCAGTACATTACAATGTACGCAAAGTACCCTTCATCAAACGGAGCATTTCACTATATCATTATCAATTCTCCGCTTTCTGTTATAGATGGCAGTGTCGATATATATAACAGATTTGCATTTCTTGTCATGATTATAGTTCTTGTAATGGGTCTTTTTTTCAGCACAATCATGATAGGACGAATCATGGCTCCTTTCCGCAAAATAAACAATACCACACGAAAACTTGCAAATCTGAATTTTGAAGACAGGCTTTCGATAAAAGGTAATGACGAGGTCGGACAACTCGCTCAGAGTATCAATCATATGTCAGACCAGCTTGAAGCAAAAATAAAGGAACTGAGTGTGGCAAATGAACAGCTGAAAAAGGATATACTTGAGAAGGAAGCTATTGACAAGATGCGTACTGAGCTTATCTCCAATGTATCCCATGAGCTGAAAACGCCTCTTTCTATTATTCTTGGCTACAGCGAAGCCATTCAGCTTGCCAAGGACAGCGAGGACAGGGATTATTACTGTTCCATTATTCAGGATGAAGCAGAAAAAATGAGTACCCTCGCCTCTCGCCTACTCGATATTGCCGAGCTTGAATCAGGTGGCACTGTTCCTGATATCCGCACTTTTGATCTTTCTGTTCTTGCCTCTGACCGTTCTGAAAAAATCAGATATCTCCTCCTCGACCAGCATATTGATATTTCCTGCGAAAGCAGCGGCTGCTGCTATGTCAGTGCTGACCCGAACAGAATTGAGGAAGTAATTAACAATCTTCTTTCCAACGCAATGCATCATACTCCCAATAACGGCACTATAAGAGTAACCGTTACTGAAAAGGTTGACGATGTTGAATTTATAGTGTACAATTCAGGAAGTTTTATTCCCGAATCAAGTTTGCCCCATATCTGGGACAGCTTCTATAAGGTCGACAAGGCGAGAACGAGAAAATACGGTGGTTCCGGTCTGGGACTCAAAATTGTAAGTACAATCCTTGATTCCCATACTGCGGAAGGCTATGCGTCTTCCTATTCTGCCCGTAATATTCCCGATGGTGTAGAGTTCAGCTTTACACTTCCCAAGGCCACTGTCGATAATTCCGAAAGGATTGATACTTTGTGAACGAAACAATCAATGCCATACTCTCAAGACGAAGCAACAGAGGCTTCTCCGAAAAACCAATCAGCGATGAGCAGATGAGCCTTCTTAAAGAATGTGCTCTCGCTTCCCCCACTGCAAGAAATATGCAGTCCTGGCATTTCTCATTCGTAAGTGACAGCAAAATAATTTCTCAGGTAGAGGCTGAAACTGTACGAATTATCGATGCAAGTGCCGACGAAGCAACAAAGGCTCGTACCAATGCCCGTAACCGCTCTATCTTCTACGATGCTCCTCTGGTTGTATTTATTTCATCCGACCCCGCAAGTCGCTGGAGCAAGGTTGATGCAGGTATTGCCGTTGAAAATCTCGCTGTTGCCGCTCAGTCCATGGGACTTGGCTCTGTTATCATCGGGCTTTGCGCAATGGCTTTTGAGGGTGAAAAAAAGGCTGAACTTTCTGACGCCTGCGGTTTCCCCGAAAACTATGAGTTTTCCATTGCAATAAGCATCGGTCATCCTGTTGTATCAAAAGAAGCCCATGAGATAGGCAGCAACAAGCTTACAATTATTGATTAAAAAAATGCGGACATATGTCCGCATTTTTTATTTTTCTTTTTTCGTGATTTTTTGTCACATTATTTCGACAATTAGTGTAGATAAAGCAGCAGGCTGCAAAATACATCAAAAAGCAATCAATACCTGCAAATTCACAGAAAATCGGTGAGAATATGATCAGAAAACTTAACAGAATTGAAAACCAGTTAAAAAGCTTCATTGCTTCAGCAGTTTTACGACATCTTTTCCGCAGTGAGACTGAAAATCACATCCTTCTTTCAACAAATTCAGATTGCAGGCTGCTCGTTTATATAACCACTGACTGCATCAAAATTGTTATTTCCTATTCGGACAACAACTTTGTCTTCCCTGACGAGCCTGTATCTGCCGACAACCTCGAAAGTGTAGGTAACTTTATCAACGAGCTGCTTACCGGCTCTGTTATTTCCGAACGCATATATTATGGAAATTCTCTTGCAAAGCATCGCATTACTCTCATCAATCAGATAACCCGACACAATTTCCCGATTTGCGAGGAAATAATCTCTCCTCACCCCTCTTGCAAAGTGCCTCGTCTTATTCTTCGCAAAAAGCTTTATGTGTACTGATTTTTGTGCATTATATCCTGATTGAACCATTGATTTTTTTACATTTATACAAGTGTAATCACTGAATATAGACATTTTTGCTATTATATTATATAATAAAGTGATAATTCTTGTTTTTGGAGGCTTACACCTTGAAAAAACTTTGGTACGATCACCCTGCCGAAGACTGGAATCATGCTCTGCCCCTCGGCAACGGCAGACTTGGTGCTATGATTTTCGGCGGAGTAAAAAGAGAAAGAATGCAGCTCAATGAAGATTCTGTCTGGTCGGGCGGTCCCCGTGACAGAACAAATCCTGCTGCTTTTAAATCTATTGAAAAAATCCGCAGACACATTCGTTCAGGTGAAATAACCGAAGCTCAGCGACTTGCACGTCTTGCACTTAACGGAACTCCCTGCAATCAACGTGTATATCAGACAGCAGGTGATCTGGTCATTGATTTTGATCAGTTCGGAGGACTTGACAGTTATCAGCAAATACTCGGTCTTGCTCCGCCTACTGCCTATGAAATATCTGATTATAAATGCGAGCTTGATATCGATGATGCGGTTCACAGCACTTCTTTTGTTTCCGGCGGCATTACATACAAGAGAACCACGTTTATTTCTGCTCCCGATAATGTTGCTGTCATGCGTGTTTCTGCATCGGAAAAAGGTGTTCTTAATTTTACAGTCAAGCTTGAACGAGGAATCTCTCTTGATAATCAGTTTACTGTCAGCGATGATACCATCGCCATAGAAGTTACTCAGGGTATTCCTTTCTGCGTTATGGCAAAGGCTGTTGCTGTAGGCGGTGAAATAAACTGCTACGGCGGTGTCATGCGAATTACAAACGCAGATGAAGTCCTGATTTTCACGGATGTTGAAACTTCTTTCAGGCATGAGGACTACAAGGCAGAATGTGCTAAGGTTCTGGAAAAAGCTTCTAAAAAAGCTTTTTATGAGCTTTTCCATGCCCATGCAGATGATTTCAAATCATACTTCGACAGGCTTTCTCTCAATCTCGGCGGAGATGACCTTTCCAATGTGCCTACTGATGTCCGTCTCAAGGGCTTTTCCAGAGGAAATGATGACAACGGTCTTATTGCGCTTTACTATCAGTTTGGCCGCTATCTTATGATCTCTTCAAGCCGTCCCGGCACTCTGCCCACAAATCTTCAGGGCATATGGAATGAGCATCTCGACCCTCCCTGGGGCTGCAAATACACAATAAATATCAACACGGAAATGAATTACTGGCCTGCCAATATGTGCAATCTCCATGAGTTTCAGATGCCACTTTTTGAACATCTGAAGAGAATGCTTCCCAATGGCAGAAAAGTTGCAAAGGATATGTACGGCGTCAACGGTTTTGTATGCCATCATAATACCGATATCTGGGGCGACTGTGCTCCTCAGGACGACTGGCTTCCCGCTACTCACTGGGTACTCGGTGCCGCATGGCTCTGCACCCATATCTGGGAGCATTATGAGTACACCACTGACAGAAGATTCCTTGCTGAGTACTATCCCATCATGCGTGAGGCTGCTCAGTTCTTTATTGAATATCTCCGTGAGGACAGCAAAGGCAGACTTGTTGTCATTCCCTCAACCTCGCCTGAAAACACTTACCGTCACCCGAGTGGTGACACAGGTTGTCTGTGCGAAGGCTGTACTATGGATCATCAGATCCTCCGCCATCTTTTCACAGGCTGTATCGGAGCAGAAAAGATTCTCGGTATCTCTGACGGAATAACCGATACCCTCAATGCGATTCTTGATAAAATGCCTGAAACCTCCGTTCATTCCAATGGCACTATCCTTGAGTGGAATGATGAATTTGAGGAAATCGAAGTCGGTCACAGACATATTTCCCATCTTTACGGACTTTATCCTTCCAGCGAAATTTCACTTCTTCGCACTCCTGAGCTTGCGCAGGCTGCACGTGCCACTCTTGACAGACGTCTTTCACACGGCGGCGGTCACACCGGCTGGAGTATGGCATGGATAATCAATCTCTGGGCAAGACTTCATGATTCTGAAAAGGCTTATGAGGGTGTCAGGACTATTTTAAGTAATTCCACTCTCCCCAATCTTTTCGACAACCATCCCCCATTCCAGATTGACGGCAACTTCGGAGCTGTTGCAGGCATTACTCAGATGATTATTCAGAGCATAGACAATGATATACTCCTTCTGCCCGCCCTTCCCGAAGCATGGGATTCAGGCTCGCTTAAGGGTGTATGTCTCAGAAACGGCATAACTGCTGATATTTCATGGCAGGCAGGAAAGGTAACTGAGCTTTCTCTCAGATGCTCACACAGCTGCCGTGTTACCCTTCACAACAAGGATGCTGTTTCATCTGTTGAACTTTCCCCGGGATTAATTAAACTTATATAAATTACAGGAGGATGAATTTATGTACGATCTGTCGCTTCTGAGATCCAAAAAGGGTTTTATATGTGATATGGACGGTGTTATCTATCACGGAAACAAGCTGCTTCCCGGTGTCACCGAGTTCGTAAAGTGGCTCCAGGATACCGAAAAGCCCTTCCTCTTTCTTACTAACTCCAGCGAGCGTACTCCTGCTGAGCTTCGTGCAAAGCTTCTGAGAATGGGACTTGATGTCAGTGAGGATCATTTCTACACCAGCGCTCTTGCAACTGCTCGTTTTCTCAGTCGTCAGGCACCTAAATGCACTGCTTATGTCATTGGTGCTCCAGGTCTGCTCAATGCCCTTTATGAAGTCGGAATCACCATGAATGATATCGATCCTGATTATGTTATTGTTGGTGAAACCTCCACTTATAACTATGACACAATCCTTAAAGCGGTAAAGCTTATCAACAGAGGCGCAAAGCTTATTGCAACAAACTCTGATATGACCGCTCCCTCTGAATCGGGAATCATTCCTGCAACCCGTGCGCTGGTCGCTCCTATTGAACTGGCTACGGGCAAGACTGCTTATTATATCGGCAAGCCTAACCCTCTGATGATGCGCACAGGTTTACATAAACTCGGAGTTCACTCTGCTGATGCTGTCATGATCGGCGACAGAATGGATACCGATATCATCGCAGGTATGGAAAGCGGTCTTGATACTGTTCTTGTCCTTTCAGGCTGCACCACCACTGAAGATCTTGAAACCTATGCATACCGTCCTCATTATGTACTCGACGGTGTGGGAAGCATAGTTGAAGGCATCTGAATTTTTCAGAAAAAGGAAGTCTTATTTTGAATATTATTCTTATCGGTATGCCCGGATGCGGCAAAAGCACTGTCGGTGTACTTCTTGCAAAAGCTATGCAGTATTCTTTTGTTGACTGTGATCTTATTATTCAGAAATCCTGTGGCATGAGTCTTCAGGAAATCATTGACAGTAAAGGTCTCGATACATTCCTCGCCGCCGAAGAAGCTGTTCTTTGCGGTATGGATGAAACAGATTCGGTCATTGCAACCGGAGGCAGTGCAGTTTATTCGGATGAGGCTATGAAGCATCTGAAAAAGGATGCTGTAACGCTCTATATTTCTCTGCCCTGCAGTGAAATTGAGCGAAGGCTTACAAATATCAAAACCCGTGGGGTTGCAATATCCAAAGGAAAGACAATTTCTTCACTGTACGAGGAAAGATGTCCTTTATACGAAAAGTATGCAGATATTATCCTTGATTCCGATAGCCTCGATATTGAAGATACTGTCGAGCGTGCTGTAGCACTTATAAAAGATTTTATAAATTCCAGATAAGCATATTTTAAAAAGCCATGCACATTCTATCCGTAGAAAGGATGTGCATGGCTTTGAATATTTCTCCTGAAGAATACGGAAAGCTGGCAGATGAGAAGACTCCTTCATCCCCCAGTGCTAAAAATTATGTAAACGCATTTCTGATCGGTGGAGTTATTTGTGTCATCGGTGAGCTTCTTACTAAATTTTACGAGTATATGTGCAATCTTGAGCTAATAAAGGCTCGCACCGCCGCTTCTGTTACACTTATAATTCTCGCTGCAGCTCTGACCTCTCTCGGTATTTTCTGTAAAATCGCAAAAGTGGCCGGTGCAGGGACCCTTGTACCCATAACGGGTTTCTCAAATTCCGTTGTTTCTCCTGCCATTGAGTTTAAAACCGAGGGACAGGTTTTCGGCATTGGTGCAAAGATATTCACTATCGCAGGGCCTGTGCTGTGCTTCGGTATTTCCGCAAGTGTGCTGTACGGGTTTGTTTACTGGATTTGGACATTATTTTAAATCCCCCCGAAAACTTTGTTTTCGGGGGGGAACAACTTATCTGTATAATATAAAGAATATCCATAATGCCAAAACCAGAATCGGGATCAGAGGACTGCGTAAAAATATCTTTTCCCAGATACTTACCTCATTTTCAACAGGTTCATCACCCTGGACTATTTCAATGCATGTAGTGTATCTGCTAATGCTGGTTTTCTTCTTATTTTTCATTGTGAAATTCTTGTTTATAAGTTCACACTGAATCTTTTCTCCTATATATTCATCCGAAAATATAAATACACCGTCTTTTTCATATGCAGGATAAACATCATCTGTGAATCTGTCCTGCCAATAATAGCGGGTGATTACTCCGTCCACTTCATACCATTCTGAGAGATCCAGTTTTTCTCCTGCCTTGATTGTCGCAGGCAATTTTACACTGTCTTCAGATTCCGAAGCAAACAAATTAACCGGTAGTTCGTCTGTGTTTACCTTTGGACATGAACATCCTGTCATAAGTACAAACACCGCTGCAATAATTACACTTATAATTATTGTCATTACTTTTTTCATTATTTTATCCTCCTATACACTCTTGTAAAAATTATAATGCAAATACCTTCTCTATTCTTAAACTGTATGTAAATAATTTTATTGATGTCTTTTCAGTGCAGCGCATACTTCAGGCAGATTCACGCAAAATATGTCTGACATTCTTTTTTCGGAGGTAATACAGTTTGAAGCTCAGTCGTGGAATATTTGAATTTGAAAATCCGCCGAGGGTGATTTCCTGTGCCTCGGTAGTTGGTAAAAAGGAAAGCGAAGGACCTCTTGGAAAATATTTTGATCTGACCCATGATGACAACATTCTCGGTGAAGATTCATGGGAAAAGGCTGAAAGCAAGCTGCAGCTTGAGGCAGTTACAACAGCTCTGCACAAGGCAAATCTTCAATGCAGCGATATTGATATTCTGTTTTGCAGATGACCTGGGATTTATCGGTAATGAAATACTCGTTGAACTTCTTGCCCGTGACGGAATAAACTGCCGCAGCAGATTAACTGACGGTGGTATGCTTATCTACGACCGCAATGCTCAGGATGTTCATGCAGGCGGCTCCGGCTACGGATGTTCTGCAAGTGTGCTGTACGGGTTTGTTTACTGGATTTGGACATTGCTGTAATTTATCCCCCGAAAACATAGTTTTCGGAGGATAAGAACATTTAATGCAAAACAACACCATTCAGTATTGCATTCAGAATTTTAAAATCAGGCTCTCCCCACTGTGCGCCTGTCCCCCAGAGCACAAATGAAAGATCACACTTTATCGTTTGCGGCAGCTTTTCCTGATTATTACCTATAACATAATAACCTCGCTTTTTCAAATGAAACAAACTGCTTTCAGATATAAACACCGTTCCATCTCTTGTAGGAACAAATGCTATGTTTTTTAATTGTTCTTCAGCAGGCGGCATATCAAAAATTCTGTTATACAGCTGAAACACAGCCCAGTAATCCTTGAGTTGTGGTTCAATATAGGAGTATTGATTAACAGAATCACCGACTTTTCTCAAGACTATATATTTATTATTATAGCTAACGAAATCCTGATCTGTTGATCGAGCATATTCCCTCACATGATTTTCAAGATTTATCAATCTGAGTGCAATAATATCACCTGTATTGAAAATAGGCTTCTTATGCAAATTGAATCGAATTTTCTTCTCGGGCGGTTGTGGAGATAATAACATTTCCCTGAACTCTGCAATTATTTTCCTGCGCTTATTCAAGGCTCCGATTCCTTCTTCTCTCCAAATACCCAAACCAAATTCAGAATCGATCATTTCCAATACACGCCTTTTGATATTTTCAGTCAGGATGCCATGTTTCCACATAAAGTCAGCAAGGGAATAGCAATAATCACACCATTCTCCTTCATCTGATTCATCAAAATCTTCTCTGACAAACTCCTCGATCTTTTTCAGCGCTGTTTCAACGTCATTGTAAAAAAATGCAGCCTGATATTCCGGTTTTAGGCTCTGAGCAGTATCATTGCCATTGATACCTGCATTCCAATTTCCCACTATAAATCACACCCTTTTATACACAAGGAAAATATCCTCCGTATTTTTTGAACAATGAATGTATATATCTGATTTCTTCCTTTGAAACAGAAAAATTTCTGTATGTGCCATGCTCCATAATTACGTTGCAGGAGTCACGGGCAATCATATATTTTCTTCCTTCCACACTGAAAGAAATATCTTTACTGAATCCACAGGAAGGTGTGCCTTCCATGATAGAACTGTACTCCTTACCGTCAAGAATTTCTATCACTTTATCGGCTTCTTCATCTGTTAACGTCTGCCTGATATTCTCCTCACCATAAATAAATATCAAAGCGACTTCCTCATTCCTGTTCACATCACTCACCGAGCAGGCACACAAGCCTAAAAGCATAATACAAACCGTAACTATTGCCAATAATCGTTTCATATTCACCAACCTCCTCAACCTGTATTTTATCATATTATCATCATAATTGCAAACCATGATACGCCTCTGCATATATGACTCGTGATTGCAGAAAATATCACTGAAAATCAATACTTTGGAGGCATCCGATATGCGAATCAGTCGTGGAATATTTGAATTTGAAAATCCGCCGAGGGTGATTTCCTGTGCATCGGTAGTTGGTAAAAAGGAAAGCGAAGGACCTCTTGGACACTATTTTGACCTTACCCACGAGGACAACACTCTCGGTGAGGATTCATGGGAAAAGGCTGAAAGCAAGCTGCAGCTTGAGGCAGTCACTACGGCTTTGAAAAAGGCTTCCCTTAAATGCAGTGATATTGACGTGCTTTTTGCAGGCGATCTTCTTAATCAGTGCATTGCCTCTACCTTCGGGCTTATCACCCTTGGCGTACCCTTTATCGGTATGTACGGTGCCTGCTCTACCATGGCTTCAACTCTTATGAATGCTTCGGTCTTCATCTCAGGCGGGAATGCCGATCTTGCCGCCGCAGTGACTTCTTCTCATTTCTGTTCAGCTGAACGACAGTACCGTATGCCGCTGCAGTACGGTGGGCAACGTCCGCCTACCGCACAGTGGACAGTTACGGGCTCAGGCTCGGTTATTTTAAGTGCTGATGAAAATGCTTCTTCTGTTGGAATCACCGCCGCCTGCGCAGGAATTATAAATGACCTTGGCATAAAGGATCCCAATAATATGGGGGCTGCCATGGCGCCTGCTGCCTGCAGCACTATTGAGAGATTTTTCAATGAAGGCAAAAGACAGCCTGATGATTATGATGTAATAATGACGGGCGACCTGGGATTTATCGGCAACGAAATACTCGTTGAACTTCTTGCCCGTGACGGAATAAACTGTGGCAGCAGATTAACTGACGGTGGTATGCTTATCTACGACCGCAATGCTCAGGATGTTCATGCAGGCGGCTCCGGCTGCGGATGTTCTGCAAGTGTGCTTTGCAGTTATTTTCTGCCTCGTCTTCTCAGAGGAGAGTTAAATAAGATGCTTTTTATCGCAACAGGTGCTCTTCTCTCTCCTACAAGCTCTTATCAGGGTGAGGCTATCCCTGCAGTTGCTCACGCTGTTGAGTTTTCTCGCATCTAAGATAAACAAATGCGGCTGTTTTGCAGCCGCATTTGTTTAGATTTTACTTATAATATTATTTTAAATCACGTGCAATGTTTAATTCATCAGTTTTATTAATCGAAATAAAACAGATCTTCAAATTTTTTCTCAAGCGCAATGCATATTATGAGCGCCAGCTTCGCAGAAGGGTTAAATGTTCCTGTTTCAATGGAACTTATGGTCTGTCGGGATGCTCCTACCAACTTGGCAAGATCGCCCTGAGAAAGATTTTTTTCTGCACGAGCTACCTTGATTCTATTTTTAAGAATTAATTCTTCTGTCATTTTAAATCACCAATGCTTACAGTATATCGATCAGCTGAAGAATATAGACCACAAGAACTGCCACAAATCCAGCTGTTATGATTCCGGCAAATACCCATTGTCCAGCAATTTTACTGCGAATTGCACATACTATTCTCTCACAGGCAAACATTCCCCAACAGATGGCAGTTGCACACCAAAGACAGTCAGCAGATTTTGTAAGAAAGAATCCAACGAGACCCAGAACGATACACAGAATCATACCCACACCCTGCGAGATGCTGTTGGCTTTTGTCTGTATGGATTTATCCCGTTCATCAAGTACGTTGCGATTTTCATTTCGGCTTTTTTCGAGAATTTCCTCTCTGTTCATTATTTTTACCTCCATTGTATTTCCAGTGATTCGATGTCAAGTTTTATTGACATCGATAATATAACATGAAAGAATATATATGTCAAGTATTATAGACAAATTTATTATAAAACTTTGCAAAAAGCTACAATACACGACAGACATACAATTATAGAGGTCACGATAAATGCTTTGCATACTTGTGATATTTTCCAATGCCGCCACCAGAACATTTCTTCTCATAAAAGTCAAAGGCGACTGTAAAACAGCCGCCTTTGACTTAGATTATACATATAAAATAAGCCTGTTTTTCTTAAAATACAAATCCTACTTCCGGCATGTCTTCCTCGGGAATCATACAGATATATATATTATCTTCATCCTCTTCCCACTTGCTCTCAGGGAGGATTTCGGGGTTGATGTCGTATTCATAGCAGAATTCCTCGTAAGTGGGATACTCTTCTTTGTCCCATACAGGAGGGGGATTGAGGCTGGGATTGAGACCAAATACCAGGCAGTAATCTATATATGAGCAGTATACCATCTGAATATCTTCATCCCACTCAGGTCTGTTCTGAATACTTTCAGAAGATATTTTTCTTCCGCTGTCGTAATATTCGAATATATCAAAATCAGATTCGCCTGACCATGCATGAGCAAGAATCTCAAGACCCAGAAGTTCAGATTTCTGACGCATGGTGAGATACCAGTATTCCTCGAAATCTGCATCCCTGATATCATCCTCGGAATACTCGTCAAGATTTATTTTAACCTCAGGCTTTTCTTCGCAGTATGCATCAAGCGACCACTTGCAGTTGCCTCGTATCCAGACAACATAATTATTGTCTGTGCCGTCTTCATGGGTTATTTCTTTCATATCTGCCGAGGGAATTATTGCAGCCATCATAAGTGCGGCTTTTTTATTTCCTCGTACATGAATTTCATATTCACAATAGTTTGCCATATGGTATTCCTTTCTGTTTTGAAAAATAGCCTGCAAAATAAATTGCAGGCTATTTTTTATACTTTTAGTCTTCCTTGATGAGGGCTTTGTACATTCTGATATATGCGTTTGCACTCTTGCCCCAGCTGTTATCGGATTCCATTGCACGCTTGATGAGGATTCCCCAGCCTTCCTTATTCTCATAACCTGCAAGTGCACGCTCCATTGCGTAGCGCATGTCACCTGCATCATAGCTCTTGAATGTAAAGCCGTTGCCTTCGTTATCTCCGCTGTCGATAATGGAGTCCTTAAGTCCGCCTGTTTCGCGGATAATGGGAATCGAACCGTAACGCAGTGCAATCATCTGAGAAAGTCCGCAGGGCTCGCTCTTGGAAGGCATCAGGAACATATCGGAAGCTGCATAGATCTTTCTGGAAAGCTCAGGCAGGAAGCCGAAGCAAGCGCAAAGCTTACCCTTATGCTTTTCCTGCATCTCTTTGAAGAAAGAT